>NZ_JBFAYA010000004.1:0-427848 GCF_040681095.1 Streptomyces sp. NPDC051909
GGCAGCCGAGAGAGCCGGGACATGCGCGGGGCCCGGACGTGGATCAGCGGCACCCCGCCGACCGACCGCACCTCAAGGCGCGAGGCGGCCACGTCGCCGAAGGCGGGGGCGATCAGGAACTCGCCGCCGGCGGCCGCCGTGCTCCACGCGAGCCGGCGAAGGAGCGGAGCGTCGATCTCCGCCGACGGCAGCACCACGACGGCCGTCGAGTCGCCGAACGTCCTTATCGCCCCCGGCACCTCGTCGACCCCGCCGAGCACCTTCACCTCGAAGCGGTCCACCTCGGACGCGTTCACCGGATCCGTCAGGCACACCCCGGCGATGTCCATGCCCTGGAGCACGGAGCCCGCGGGCGCGCCCGGCACCCGGTCGCGCAGCAGCGCGGCGAGCAGTTCGGCCACCCCGGCCGACGGGCCGACCAGGACGGCGGTGGTACGGCCCCGGCCGCGCGCCCAGTGCCCGCGCAGTCGCCGCCGCAGTGCGTACCGGACGGCGAGCGACAGCCCGGCGGCCACGGGGGCGGCCAGGATCATCTCGTACATCAGATCCGGATCACGACCCAGGCCCCAGCCCAGGGCGGCCGCGAGCGCCGGAAGCACCAGGGCGCCGCGCAGCACCCGCCGGAACGCCTCGGTGCCGGAGCCCAGCGGGCCCCGCGCGTAACCGCCGTGGGCGTGCAGCACCGCGGCCCAGGCCGGCGGCAGCGCCGCCACGGCCGGCCAGTGGCCGCCCGCGCGCAGCACGAACAGGGCGGCGACGGCCGCTGCCGCGGAGTCCGCGGCCAGCAGTGCCATCTGGTGTCTTCTTCGCCACCACCGGCGAAGAGGCAGGTCGACATGTGTGGATTCGACACGGTGCCGCTCATGCGTGACCGGCAGGACGGTCATCCATTCCCCCCAAGGGCGCTTCCCGCGCACCTCGTCGAACCCCCACGGCCCTTCCCCCGGTTCGCCCGGTGAGCGCACGACTCACGGGCAGGGGAAGGGCGGCGACGGTCGACGAGGGTGCGCGGCTCTTCCGCCTGACTGAACGGTGCGGACGTGAGGTCGCAAGTCTCCCCAGCCACGACCAGGTCCGCACAGGACGCAGAATCCGCCCGGGACGATTGTTTCGACCGAGCGGATCCGGCAGCGCTCAATCTAGACCAACTAGGGCAGGCCATCCAGGAGTTGTGTGAAACTCCTACCGATACTTGAAGGAAGTGTAAGAGTGGGAAGAGTGGGACTCCTTGGTCATACTGTCCCCGTGTCCAGCATCGTGATCCCCGCGCACAACGAGGAACGTACCCTCGGCCGGCTGCTCGACCGCCTCCTGGACGGCGCCGGCGAGCGGGAGTTCGACATCCTGGTCGTGGCCAACGGCTGTACGGACGGCACCGCCGCCGTCGCCGCCGCCCGCGGCCCCGGGGTGCGCGTCGTCGAGACCCCCGTCCCGTCCAAGCACGAGGCCCTGCGCCTCGGCGACCGGCACGCCCGGGGCTTCCCCCGGATGTACGTGGACGCGGACGTGGAACTCGGCGCCGCCGACGTGCGCGCCCTGGCCGCCGCCCTCTCCGGCCCCGGGGCCCCGCTCGCCGCCGCGCCCGAGCGTGAACTGCCGATGACCGGCTGCTCCTGGCGGGTGCGGGCCTACTACCGGGTCTGGCAGCGGCTGCCCGCCGTACGGGAAGGGCTGTTCGGGCGCGGGGTGATCGCCATGACCGGCGAGGGCCACGCCCGGATCGCCGCGCTCCCACCGCTGATGGCCGACGACCTGGCCGCGTCCCTCGCCTTCGCGCCCGCCGAGCGCGCCGTCGTCCCGGCCGCCCGGGTCGTCGTCCGCCCGCCGCGCACCTGGCCCGACCTGATCCGCCGCCGGATCCGCGCGGCCACCTCGACGGCCCAACTGGAGGAACGCCGGCGGAAGTCGGCGGAATCTCCCACTCCGGCCGTCACCCCCGCGCCGCCGCCGCCGACCGCCCGCACCGGCCTCGGCGACCTGCGCGCGCTGCTGCGCGCCGACCCCACCCTGCTGCCCGCGATGCTCGTCTTCCTGTCGGCGGCACTCACGGCGCGCAGGGGCGCGCGCAAGGCGATCCGGGCGCGCGACTTCGACACCTGGCTGAGGGACGAGAGCAGCCGCCAGGACTGAGTGCGCCCCGGTCCTCCCGCTCCGGCGTGCGCGCCGTCGGAATCCCGCATGATCGGCGGGACGCCCCGGGGAAGGCCATGCGGTGACGGACCGGGAGCCCGGACGGCATCGGCGACGGCCCCACGCGCCCGCCCGCGACGCCGAATCCGCGCTGCTGCCCTGAACCGCGGCGGATCCATAGGCCCGGAGCCCTCGACGCGGGGCCGTGCCGTGCGCGATGATCACGCCCGCACTACGGCACCACCCCCCTACCCTCACCTCGCATCCCACACCGGGAGGACGTTGATGGCTCGCCGCACATCCCGCGGCCTGATCGCCGCGGCCACCGCCACCGTGGCGCTGATCGCCCCGGCGGGACTGGCCGGACCGGCCGCCGCCGCGGGCGCCGCCCCGCAGCCCGCCGGGCCCCAGGCCCGCATCTTCATGGTCAACCCCGTGCAGTCCACGGGCGACCAGTCGCTCACCGACGCCAAGGACTCCGCCACCGCGGTCCCCGCCTCCGCCTACGCCCTGGCGGAGCTCCGGAACCTCGACGGCAGCGGCGGCCTCTCCGGCCGCTGGGCCTCCGTCCGGTCCGACACCGGCGCCTCGGCCAAGACCGCCGACGCCGGAGCGTACGACCGGCACGACGACCAGTTCGAGCAGGTCATGGCGTACTTCTGGGTCAACGAGGCCCAGGAGTACCTCCAGGGCCTCGGCTTCGGCACCGAACTGCCCGGCGCCAACGACCGGGTGCAGCCCGTGCGGATCAACCAGTGGGGCGCCGACAACTCCTTCTTCACCGACAAGAAGGACGAGATCCGCTTCGGCAAGGGCGGCGTCGACGACGCCGAGGACGCCGAGGTCATCGTCCACGAGTACGGCCACGCCGTGCACGAGGCCCAGGTGCCCGGCTTCGGCACCTCCGCCGAGGCCGGCGCGATCGGCGAGGCCTTCGGCGACTACCTCGCCGTCGCCGTCGGCAGCAACGCCGCCGCCCGACACGGCTGGCCGCTGCGCGCCGACGCCGCCTGCGTCGGCGACTGGGACTCCGTCACGTACAGCGGCGCCCCGCACTGCCTGCGACGTCTCGACGGCACCAAGGTCTACGCCGACCGCGTCGGCGAGGTCCACGCCGACGGCGAGATCTGGTCCCGCGCCCTCTGGGACATCCGCACGGCCCTCGGCCCCCGCACCGCCGACCGGATCATCGTGAACGCCCAGTTCGGCTTCGCCCCCGACACCTCCTTCTCGGCCGCGGCGGCCCAGACCGTCGCGACCGCCCGGAGCATGTACGGCCAGTCCGCCTCCGACGCGGTCCGCGACGCCTTCCGGGCCCGCGGGATACCGGGCGTCTGAGCCGTCGGCCGGGCTCGCCCTGGCTCAGCCCGGCCGGACCCCGGCCGGGCGTGCCGGGCTGAGCCGGTCCAGCGGGACGCGCCGGAAGGCGATCGACTCGTACGGGCCGCGCACCCCCGTCTCGTACAGCACGCCGACCGTCTCCGCGTCCACCCGCACCAGGTCCGAGTAGGCGGCGGGTCTCGGCGACAGGGTGAGCGCCCGGGTGAGGGTGCGGCCGCCGTCGGTGCTGGTCCACAGGGCCTCGGCGGCGCGCCGGCCGGGCACCGAGGGTGCGGAGAACAGCAGCAGACCGGGCCGTCCGGACCCGGGCCCGGACACGTACAGCGCACTGCCCTGCACGACCGGCACGGAGGCGAGTGCGGGCTGGGGCGCGTACGGGCGGTCGAGGGTCGCGCCGCCGTCGCCCGAGCGGCTGTCGGCGCGGTTGCCCGGGGCGTCGCCGAGCTGGTCGCGGGTGCCGAAGTAGAGACCCCCGTCCGGGAGTTCGGCCACCGTGGACTCGTTGCTGTTGACCTGGCCGTCGTACGACGCGTCCACGTAGCCGATCCGCCAGCTGCGGCCTCCGTCGTCGCTGAGCAGGGCGTGTGCGCCGTAGTGGCGCGGCTCGCGGCCGGTGTCCGTGGAGCCGGGGGCCGGAGCGGCCGAGTGGTTGGCGGGGACGACGAGCCGGCCCGCGTACCGGCCGTGGGTGAGGGCGAGGGCATGCCCGGGACCGGTGGCGTACCAGCGCCAGTCGGCCCGCTTCACCGAGGCGGTGATGTCCCGGGGCGCGGAGAAGCCGCGCCCGTCGTCCGTGCTGCGCTGCACGTACACCCGCCGCCCGTGCGCCGCGTCCACCCGGCCCTGGAGCACGGCGCGTTCGGTCGCCGTTCCCGCGTTGCCGGAGGAGAGCAGCACGACGTCGCCGCTCGCCGGGTCGACCACGGGGGCCGGATTGCCGCGGGTGTCCCCGTGCCCGGCGGCGACCACGGACAGCGGCCCCCAGCTGCAGCCGCCGTCCGACGAACGCCGCAGCACCAGGTCGACGGCGCCCGCGTCCCCCGCCCCGTGCACCCGGCCCTCGGCGAAGGCGAGCAGCGTGCCGGCCGGGGTGCGGACGACGGCCGGTATCCGGTAGACCGCGTAGCCGCCGGTCCCGGCGGTGTACGGCACCGAGCCCGCGCACCGCGCGGGCCGGGGCGGTTCGCCCGCTCCGACGGCAGCCGCCGTCAGCGCGAGCACCGCCGCAGCCCGTCCCCAACGTCCGTATCGCCCCCGTCGCATGCCGCCCACCGCATCTCGTCCCGGCGGCGGGTCACCCAACACCGGGCCACAGGACGGGAGTCGGGCGGCGAAGACGAGGTGAACGCGTGCGGGCGGAGGCTCAGCTGTCGAAGCCGAGGCCCGCGCGGTCCAGAGCGCGCAGCCACAGATTGCGGCGGCCCTCGCGGGCGTCGGCGCGGGCGAGCGCCCACTGGGTGATGCCGATGCCGAGGGAGCGCACCGGCTCCGGCGGGAACGGCAGCGGCTTGCGGCGCACCAGCTCCAGCGAGGTGCGCTCGGTGCGCTCGCCGGCGAGCAGGTCGAGCATCACCTCGGCGCCGAAGCGGGTGGCGCCCACGCCGAGACCGGTGTAGCCGGCCGCGTACGCCACCCGGCCGCGGTGGCTGGTGTCGAAGAAGACGCAGAAGCGGGTGCTGGTGTCGATCGCGCCGCCCCACGCGTGACTGAAGCGGACCCCGCCAGCTGCGGGAAGGTCGCGAAGAAGTGCCGGGCGAGGGTCGCGAAGGTCTCCGGGCGCTGGTCCCGCTCGGCCCGCACACCGCCCCGGAAGCGGTGGACGGCGTCGAAGCCGCCCCACAGGATCCGGTTGTCGGCGGACAGGCGCACGTAGTGGAAGCGGTTGGCGCAGTCGGCGAAGCCCTGCCGGTTCCCCCAGCCCACGGTGGCGAGTTGATGATCCGTCAGGGGCTCGGTCATCAGCGCGTAGTCGTAGACGGGGACGGTGTACGGGCGGTGCCGGCGCAGCAGCGAGGGGTACGCGTTCGTCGCCAGCGCCACCTTTCGGGCACGCACCCGGCCATAGGGCGTGGTGACGGCGATCCGGGCGCCGTCCTCGGCGAGCCGGGTGCCCGGCGTCTGCTCGTACACGCGCACGCCGAGCTCCTGGCAGGCCCGCTCGAGGCCCCGGGCGAGCCGGGCCGGGTCGACCATGGCGACGCCGTCCCGGTTCCACAGCCCGCCCAGAAAGGCGGGGGAGTCGATCTCGGCCCGCACCGCGACCTCGTCGAGCAGCGCGACGTCCGTGCCGTACCGCGCGGCGGCCTCGGCCTCCTCCTTCAGGCCCGCGAGCTGGTACGGCTCGGTGGCCACCACCAGCGAGCCGCTGCGCCGCCAGTCGCAGTCGATGCCGTACCGGGCGAGGGTGTCCTCGATGGCCCGCAGGTTCTCCCGGCCGAGCCGTTCCAGACGCCCGATCTCGCCGGGCCAGCGGGCCAGGCCGTTGCCGAGCCCGTGCGTGAGGCTCGCCTCGCAGAAGCCGCCGTTCCGCCCGGACGCGGCGGCGCCGACCCGGCCCGCCTCGACCAGGACGACATCGGCGGACGGGTCGCGCTCCTTGGCGAGCAGCGCGGTCCACAGCCCGCTGTATCCGCCGCCGACGACGAGCAGATCGCAGTCGGTGGGCCCGACCAGAGCGGGCGCGGCCGGCGGCCGGTGGAGGGCGTCCAGCCAGAAGGGCGTGGGCGAGGCGTCCCGGAGCGCGTGCACGGGGTCCATGGGTGGAGCTCCTTCGGATCACGGAGGCGGACGCGGCGGCGGGCCGCGCGGCCTGACGAAGTGCCGCCATGAGACCGGGCGGGTCCGATTACCGTCAATGATGTTGACATAAGCGCATCCGGCCCCGCCACCGCACCGGACCCGGATGCCCCCTACTCCTCGCCGAGCGCCGTCAGCCGCGCGCCCACCGCGTCCAGCATCAACTCGAGGGCGAACGGGTGGCCGCTGTCCCGCATGTCCGCCGCGAGCAGCGGGTAGGTCGCCGCCACGTTCGGGTGGGTGTCGGGCGAGAGCCTGCCGTAGGCCGCGTGCCAGACCTGCTCGTCGGCCTCGCGGGCCGGCTCCGGGAGGGCGAGGGCCGCGGCGTCGAGGGCGGCGAAGGCAAGGGCCTGGTCGACGAAGGCGTGGTAGATGCGGACCGCCTCCGCGTCGGGGAAGCCCGCGCGGCGGATCACGCCGAGGATCGTCTCGACCGCGCGGGTCTCGTGCGCGCGGCCCGTCGTACGGTGCGCGGCGAGCGCCGCGACCTGCGGGTTCGCGAGGTAGGCGGCATGGATGCGCAGGGCGATGTCGCGCAGGTCGGCCCGCCATTCGCCGGTGGCCCGCCAGCCCGCCTGCGCCCGCCCGACCATCTCGTCGGCGAGGGCGAGCAGCAGGTCGTCGGTGTTGCGGAAGTAGCGGTAGAGCGCGCTGGGATCGGACCCGAGGGCCGCGCCCAGGCGCCGTACGGACAGCGCCTCCGCGCCGTGCTGGGCGACGAGGCGCAGCGCGGTCTCGACGATCACCCGCTCGGAGAGCACGGTGCCCTGCTTGGTGGGGCGGCGGCGCTGCCGCCGGTCCTCCGGAACCACTCGTTCGGCCATGGCCGGACCCTATCGGGGGAGCTCTTACGACAACACCCTTGACGTTCAAACGGCCGCGCCTGTTGCATGGCGCACCTCCCCGGGCCGCCTTCCGGGGCCCCCTCACCCTCCAGGAGTACGCAGATGAGCACGGCCGACCTGGTCTTCACCGGTGGTCCCGTCTTCACCGGCGACCCGGCCCGCACCCGGGCCACCTCGCTCGCCGTCACCGGCGAGCGGATCGTCGCCGTCGGCCACGACGAGGTGCGCGAGCTCGTCGGCCCGTCGACCGAAGTCGTCGACCTCACCGGCAGGTTGCTGATCCCGGGCTTCCAGGACGCCCACATCCACGCCGTGTACGGAGGCGTCGAGCTGGCCGAGTGCGACCTCAGCGGCACCACCGGCATCGACGACTACCGGCGGATCATCGCCGACTTCGCCGCCGCCCACGCCGACCACGAGTGGATCACCGGCGGCGGCTGGTCCATGGAGAGCTTCGAAGGCGGTCTGCCCACCCGGCAGTTGCTCGACGCGCTCGTCCCCGACCGCCCGGTGCTCCTGGTCAACCGCGACCACCACGGCTCCTGGGCCAACTCCCGCGCCCTGGAACTCGCCGGGATCACCGCCGACACCCCCGACCCGGCCGACGGCCGCATCGAGCGGGACGCCGACGGCAACCCCACCGGCGTCCTCCAGGAAGGCGCGGCGGTCCTGGTCTCCCGGCTGGTCCCGCCCGGCACCACCGCCGACCGCGTCGCCGGACTGCTGCGTGCCCAGACCCTGCTGCACTCGCTCGGCATCACCGGCTGGCAGGACGCCATCCTCGGCGAGTTCGCCGGCCGCCCCGACCCCTCCGACGCCTATCTCGCCGCCGCCCACGACGGCACCCTCACCGCCAGGGTCACCGGCGCCCTGTGGTGGGACCGGGCACGCGGCGCCGAGCAGATCCCCGAGCTCGTGGAGCGGCGGGCGAAGCTGAGCCACGGCCGGTTCCGCGCCGGCTCGGTGAAGATCATGCAGGACGGCATCGCCGAGAACTTCACCGCCGCCCTGACCAGCCCCTACCTCGACGGCTGCGGCTGCGCCACCGCCAACTCCGGGATGAGCTTCGTCGATCCGCAGGCGCTGCGCGGCCATGTCACCGCGCTCGACGCCCTCGACTTCCAGGTGCACTTCCACGCGCTCGGCGACCGGGCCGTACGGGAGGCGCTCGACGCGCTCGAGGCCGCCGTGGCCGCCAACGGGCGGCGCGGCAACCGCCACCACCTGGCCCACCTCCAGGTCGTCCACCCCGACGACATCGCCCGCTTCGCCCGGCTCGGCGCGCTCGCCAACATCCAGCCGCTGTGGGCCGCGCACGAACCGCAGATGGACGAGCTGACCATCCCCTTCCTCGGACCCGAACGCGCCGCCTGGCAGTACCCGTTCGGCGCGCTCGTCCGCGCCGGCGCCACCCTGGTGGCGGGCAGCGACTGGCCGGTCAGCAGCCCGGACCCGCTCGCCGGGATCCACGTCGCCGTCAACCGAGCCGAGCCCGGCGCCACCGACGGCCGGGTCTTCCTCCCCGAGCAGCGGATCGACCTGACCACCGCGCTGGGCGCCTACACCGCCGGCTCCGCGCATGCGAACGGCCACGACGAGGCCGGCAGCCTCCGCGCCGGACACCTGGCCGACCTCGTCGTCCTCGACCGTGACATCCTCAGCGCACCGCCCGAGGAGATCGCCGACGCCCGCGTCGAGCAGACCTTCGTCGGCGGCACCCGCGTCCACGGGGCCTGAGCGCGGGCATCATGAGCGAGTCACGACGAGGCCCGCACCCGCAGCCGGGCGGTGAGCAGCACGCCGGGGGGCGTGCCGCCCCCGCCCTCCAGGGCCGCCACGAGCAGCGCCATCCCCTTCTCGGCGACCTCCACCGGGCACAGGCTCAGCGTGCTGACCGGCGGATCCGCGTGCGCGGCCGACTCGTCCTCGCTGACGCACACCACCCGTACGTCCCCGGGCACGGCCAGGCCGAGCCGCCGCGCCGCGTCCATGACCAGCGGCGGACTGGCCTCCGCGACCACGAACAGACCGTCCGGCCGCGGCTCGGCGGTCAGCGCCCGCTCGACCGCCCGCACCACCGGACCGTTGCCCGGCTCGGGGACCAGGGTCACCAGCTCCTCGGCCCCGTGGTCCGCGCACCAGGCGCGGTACGCCGCGAGCATCTCCCGGTGGAACCTCGTCGTGCTGTCGGGCAGCACCAGCGCGGTCCGCCGGGCACCGCCCGACCGCAGATGCCCCAGGCAGTCCCGTACCGCCGCGTCGGTGTCCAGGTCGACCCAGTGCGCGCCCTCCCGGCCCGCGACCGAGGCGTCGCTGAAGACCGGGATCCGGGCCGCGAGGAAGTCCTCCACCAGGGGATCGTCCTCGACGGGATCGGCCACGATCACCGCCTCGAGGGGCAGGTCGGCCCACTCCCGCTGGAGCGATCCGGCGGGCAGCATCACCAGGGCGTAGCCGTGCCGCAGCGCGGCCGCGGCCGTCGCGCCGGTGAGCTGCGCGAAGTACGGCGAGTCGAGATACGTCCAGGGCTCGCCGGCGAACTCGCCGACCACGTAGCCGATCAGCCGGGCCCGCCCGGCGCGCAGCTGGCGCGCCGTCGCGTTGGGCCGGTAGCCCATCCGCCGCGCGGTCTCGACCGCCTTCTCCCGCACGGCGGGGGAGAGGCGCCCGGTGCCGTTGAGCGCGGCGGACACGGTGGTCTTGGAGAGGCCCGCCTCACGGGCGACGTCGACGAGCCGCACCCGGGGCGCAGCCGCCCCGCCGCGGCTCTCCCCGGCATGCCCCGCGGAGGGTTCACGTGTGGTCACGGTCCGATGCTGCCACCTCCCTGACCTCGGCAGAACCGTTCCCGCAAAGTCTCCGGAAAGTCGCGGAAACCCTTGTGCGGGAACGTTCCCGCATCAATACTCGCTCCATTCCTCCCCCACGTACCCCACGTACCGAAGCCCCCCGTCACTACACCCGTAAAGGGGTGGGTCTCCTTGCGCACGCCCAGACTCGGTCTGCTCCTCGCCGCGCTCGCCGTCACCGCGACCGCCTGCTCCGGCGCCACCAAGCCCACCGGCACCGGCCCAGACGGCTACGCCGTCACCCCGCTCTCGCCGCCGGCGAAGGGACCACTGCCCTCCCTCACCTGGTCGCTGTACGCCGAGCCGTACACCCTCGACTACGCCCAGGCCTTCGACTACCCGCCCAACACGGTCCTCGCCAACGTCTGCGAGCAGCTCCTCCGGGTCACCCCCGACCTGAAGATCGAGCCCGGCCTCGCCGTGAAGTGGGAGAACCCCGACCCGACGACCTGGGTCTACACCCTGCGCCCCGGCGTCACCTTCCACGACGGCACCGTGATGACCGCCGACGACGTCGTCGCCTCCCTCAAGCGCCAGATGGACCCGGCCACCGGCTCCCCCTGGGGCTCCGCCTTCAAGAACGTCAAGGCCGTCGAGAAGACCGGCCCGCTCCAGGTCACCCTGCGCCTGACCAAGCCCGACGTACTGCTCAACGAGCTCATGGCCGCCTCGCCCGGCACCATCGAGAGCGCCGCCTTCCTCGCCAAGACCGGCAAGGAGTACGGAGTGCCCGGCGGCAAGGTCGACTGCACGGGTCCGTACGCCCTGGAGAAGTGGCAGCAGGGCGAGTCGATCACCCTCAGGAGACATCCCGGTTACTGGGACAAGAAGCTCACGCCCAAGACCGACACCGTCCGCTTCACCTTCGTCGAGGACTCCGCGGCCCGCACCAACACCTTCCTGACCGGCACCGCCGACGGCGGCTACCTGGTCCCGTCCTCCTCGCTCGCCCAGCTCCGGTCGAGCGGCAAGGGCAAGGTCCACTTCGGCCCCAACACCGCCGCCGCCAACCTCGCCGTCCTGAACTTCCACGGCACCCTCGGCGACCTCAGGGTCCGCAAGGCCCTCTCCATGGCCCTCGACCGCGAGAACATCATCAAGGCCGCCGCCGGCGGAGTCGGCGTCCCCGCCAAGGCCCCGGCAGCCCGCGGCGCCTGGGCACTCCTGCCCGAACGCACCGAGGGCTACTTCAAGGAACTGCCCGACCCCGTCCACGACGTCGCCGCCGCCAAGGCCCTCGTGCGGGAGGCGGGCGCCACCGGCAAGCCCGTCACCCTCGTCACCAGCAGCCTCGCCCCCGAGATCAGCGTCGTCGCCAACGCCGTCCAGGCCGCCGGCCGCGAGATCGGCCTCGACGTGCGCCTCAAGGCCGTCGCCCCCGAGGCGTACAGCAGCATCTTCGTCGACCCGAACGCCCGCAAGGGACTCGACCTCGTCATCACCAACGGCTACGACAACACCCCCGACCCGCTGGAGTTCTACCAGTACCTGCGCACCGGCGACTTCGGGAACTACGGCAACTGGTCCGACCCCGGCTACGACGCCGCCTTCGACCGTGCCATCGCCGCCGCCGACCCCGGCGCCCGCAGCGACCTCACCCACGATCTGCAGAAGATCGCCGTCCGCAAACTGCCGATCATCCCGATCTACGAGGCGCCCTACTCCGTCTTCCTCGGCGACCGCGTCACCGGCGCCCCCACCGGCATCGCCCAGCTCTACTACCCCTGGGCCGCGACGATCGGCGCCGCACACTGATGAACGGCCTGACCCGTTATCTCCTCGGACGGCTCGCCGGTCTCCTCGGCGTCCTGCTCGTCACCTCCTTCGTGGTCTTCGCGAGCATCCACCTCGCCCCCGGAGACCCCGTCTCCTTCCTGCTCCACGGCCGCCCCGCCACCCCCGAGACGGTGGCCGCGCTGCGCGCCGAGCACCACCTCGACGACCCGCTCGCCGCGCAGTACGCGGGCTGGCTCGGCGACGTCCTGCGCGGCGACTTCGGACGCTCCGCCCAGTACCACCAGGACGTCTCGGCCCTGCTCGGCTCCCGGCTGACCGGCACCGTGCTGCTCGTCGGCTACGCGGCCCTGCTCGTCGCCGTCGGCGGCGTCACCGCCGGCGTGCTCGCCGCACTGCGCCCCGGCCTCGTCGACCGGCTCGTCCTCATCGGCACCGGCATCGCCACCGCCACGCCCTCGTTCGTCAGCGCCATCGCCCTGGTGTCGCTGTTCTCCGTCCAGCTCGGCTGGTTCCCCGGACCCGGCGGCACCCCCGACGGACTCGGCGACCGCCTCCACCACCTCACCCTGCCCGCCTCCGCCCTCGCCACCACCTTCGCCGGCCTCCTCGCCCGCGTCACCCGCTCCGCGATGCTCGACGAACTCGGCCGCGACCACGTCGAGGTGGCCCGCGCCCGCGGCGTCCCGGGCCGCACCGTCGTCCGCCGGCACGTGCTGCGCAACAGCCTCGGCCCCGTCGTCACCGTCGGCGGCACCATGCTCGCCGGACTCCTCGTCACCACCTCCGTCGTCGAGACCGCCTTCGACGTCCCCGGCCTCGGCTCCCTGCTCGTCCAGTCCGTCACCGCCAAGGACTTCGCCGTCGTCCAGGCCATCACCCTGCTCAGCGTCGCCGCCTTCGTCCTCGCCAACCTCGCCGTCGACCTCCTCGCCCCCCTCATCGACCCCCGGCTCAGCCTGCTCACCCACGGGGAAGGCCCCTCATGACCCTCACCGCACCCACCGGGGCCGCCGACCCCGCGGCCGCGCTGCGCAGACGCCCCGGCCTGCGCCGGCTGCGCGCCCTCGGCGGACAGGGCCCACTGTTCACCACGGCCCTCCTGGTGCTCGCCGCACTCGTCCTCGTCGCCGCCCTGGCCCCGCTGCTCGCCCCGTACGACCCCGAGGCCATGGACCTGTCCGCCAGCCTCGTCGGCACCGGCGGCGACCACCTCCTCGGCACCGACCAGTCCGGCCGCGACATCCTGTCCCGGCTGCTGCACGGCGCCCGCACCGGGCTCCTCGGCCCGCTGGTCGTCGTCGCCGTGTCCACCGTCCTCGGACTCGTCCTCGGCGTGGTCGCCGGCTGGCGCGGCGGCTGGGCCGACACCCTGCTCTCCCGCTCCATGGACCTCGTCTTCGCCGTCCCCGGACTGCTCCTCGCGATCATGCTGGTCGCCGTCGTCGGCTCCGGCATGACCGCACCCGTCGTCGCCATGGCCGTCGCCTACACCCCGTACGTCGGGCGCCTCGTGCGCGGCATCGCCCGCCAGGAGAAGGCCCGCCCCTACATCGAGTCGTACGTCGTCCAGGGCTGGTCCGGCTGGACCATCTGCCTGCGCCACCTGCTGCCCAACATCGCGCCCACCGTGCTCGCCCAGTCCGCGATGAACTTCGGCTACGCGCTGATGGACCTGGCCGCCCTGTCCTTCCTCGGCTTCGGCGTCCAGCCGCCCACGGCCGACTGGGGCGCCATGATCAACGACGGACAGTCGGCGATCCAGCAGGGCGCGATGCTGCCCGCGCTCGCCCCGTCCTTCTGCATCGTCCTCGCCGTCGTGGCGTTCGGCATCGTCGGCGAGGGCCTCGCCGACCGGATCGCGAAGCGGGAGCGCTGACCCCACCATGACCGCCCAGCCCAGCACCGAGAGCGCACCCGTCCTGGAGATCGACGGGCTCACCCTCGACCTCCCCGGCGACCGCGCCGCCCGCCCCCTCCTCGACGGCCTCCGCCTCACCGTCGGCCCCGGCGAGACCGTCGGCCTCGTCGGCGAGTCCGGCTCCGGCAAGTCCGTCGCCTGCCGCAGCGTCCTCGGCCTGCTGCCCGGTCGCGCCCGGGTCACCGGCGAGGTCCGCGTCGCCGGCCGCGACGTCCTCACCCTGGACCGCGCCGCCCTCGCCGCCCTGCGCGCCCGCGAGGTCGCCATGGTCTTCCAGGACCCGCGCGCCTCCGTCAACCCGCTGCGCCGCGTCGGCGACTTCGTCACCGAGGGCCTGCGCGCCACCGGCGTCCCCGCCGCCCGGGCCACCGCCCGCGCCGAGGAACTCCTGGCCGCCGTCGGCATCCGCGACCCGCGCGGCGCCCTGCGCCGCCACCCGCACGAGTTCTCCGGCGGCATGCTCCAGCGCGTCGTCATCGCCGCCGCGCTCGCCGCCGACCCCGCCCTCGTCGTCGCCGACGAACCCACCACCGCGCTCGACGTCACCACCCAGGCCGAGATCATCGCGATCCTCACCCGCCTCCAGGCCGAACGCGGCACCGGACTCCTCTTCGTCACCCACGACCTCGAACTCGCCGCCGCCATCTGCGACCGGGTGTACGTGATGTACGCCGGCCGCATCGTCGAGACCGGCCGCACCGGCGAGCTCTTCGACCGGCCCCGCCACCCCTACACCGCGGGCCTGCTCTCCTGCACCCCGCGCCTCGACCCCGACGCACCCGCGCCCGCCCCCATCGCGGGCCGCCCCGTATCGGTCTCCGAGGCCCCGCCCGGCTGCGCCTTCGCCGCCCGCTGCCCGCACGCCCAGCCGCGCTGCACCCGGGAGGTGCCCGAACTCCGCCCGTACGGGGACGGGTTCACCGCCTGCCACCGCGCCGACGAAGGGATCCTGCTGTGACCTCCGGACTCGCCGTCCGCGGACTGCGCAAGACGTACGGCGCCCACACCGCCGTCGACGACGTCTCCTTCACCCTCGCCCCCGGCTCCTCCCTCGGCATCGTCGGCGAGTCGGGCAGTGGCAAGACCACCACCGTCCGCATGCTCGTCGGCCTCGAACGCGCCGACGCCGGCACCGTCACCCTCGACGGCCGCGACCGCTCCGCCCGCCCCCGCGGCCGGGCCGAACGTCTCGCCCGGGCCCGCGAGATCCAGATGGTCTTCCAGGACCCCTACCTCTCGCTCGACCCGCGCGTCACCGTCGGCGGCTGCGTCGACGAGGTGCTGCGCCTGCACTTCCGCCTCGCCCCGGCCGCCCGCCGGGCCCGGGTCGCCGAACTCCTCGACCAGGTCGGCCTGGGCCCCCGCGAGGCCGCCGCCCTGCCCCGGGCCCTCTCCGGCGGCCAGCGCCAACGCGTGGCCATCGCCCGTGCGCTGGCCGCCGAACCCCGGGTCCTGGTCCTCGACGAGGCCGTCGCCGCGCTCGACGTCTCCATCCAGGCCCAGATCCTCGAACTCCTCACCCGCATCCGCCGCGAGGCCGGCGTCGGCTATCTCTTCGTCACCCACGACCTCGGCGTCGTCCGTCACGTCACCGACGACATCGTGGTCCTGCGGCACGGCCGCATCGCAGAGTTCGGCCCGACGGCGCGCGTCCTCGCCGCCCCTGAACACCCCTACACCCGCCTGCTGCTCGACTCCGTGCCGCGCCGGGGCTGGGACCCGGCGCGGATCGCGGAGCAGCGGGCGGGGGCGGGCGGCTGACCCGGTCAGCCGGCGGGCACCACCGCCCGGCCCGAGCGGAGCTCCAGACGGGCGCCGCCGAAGCACTCGCGGAAGCGTTCGTCGTGCGAGACCGCCACGACCGTGCCCGCGAACGCGGCGAGCGCGGCCTCCAGTTCCTCGATCAGGGACAGCGCCAGACGGTTCGTCGGCGTGGTCCTCGGGCAGGCCGGGGCGGCCCTGGGCGTAGGCGGAGAGCAGCGGCAGGGGCGGGGCGACGGCCGGGAGCTCCTGGGCGAGGTGTCCGACACGGACGGGCAGTCGTACCGTGCCGGAATCCGGGGCGAGGCGTGGGCCGTGCAGGCGCGCGCGGACACCGGCGGCCTCCCGCCCGACGCGGCTGCGCGTCAGCGGTTCACGCCGTGCCCCTGTCCTGGATCAGCGGAAGAAGTAGTACGCGTACGAACCCATGCGGCCCACCGTGACAGGGCGTCCCGACCACCCGCCCCCGGTTTTCAGGGGGTCCGGGGCGCGGTCACCGGAAGCAGCTCCGGGCGCTTGGCGGTGCGGCCGTCGCCGGAGGAGCGGCCGCGCAGCCGGCGCCCGAGCCAGGGGCCGAGGAAGGCCGCGGCCCAGGCCAGCTCCGTGCCGACGGCGCGCAGGCCGGTCGCGGGGCCGGTGGCGGGCGGCGGCAGGGGGCGGCTCCAGCCGGCGTCGCTGCCCGGGAGACCGAGGGCGTCGGCGAAGGCGGCGGCGATGCGCGCGTGGCCGAGCGAGGAGGCGTGGAGACGGTCGTGGCTCCACAGCCGCGGGTCGGTGACGACCGGGTGGGCGGCGGTCTCCAGGACGGTGACGCCGTGCGCGCGGGCGGCCTCCCGGATACGGGCGTTGAGCGCGGTGATCCGGGGTGCGACCGGGCGGGCCGCCGGGATGAGGCGGGTGAGGTCGGGGAAGGTCAGGGTGGCGACCCGGGCGCCGCCCGCGCCGAGGGCCGCGAACATCGCCGCCAGGTGCCCCGCGACCTCGTCGGCGTCGAAGCGCGGCCGCAGCAGGTCGTTGACCCCGGCGACCACGGTGGCGAGATCGGGTGCCAGGGCGAGCGCGGGACCGAGCTGTTCGGCCCGCACCTGTCCGGCGAGCCGGCCGCGCACGGCGAGATTGGCGTAGCGCAGCCCCGGGTTCGACCCGGCGGCCAGCTCGGCGAGCCGGTCGGCCCAGCCGCGCAGCCCGGTGGCGTCGTCGCCGTCCCCGACGCCCTCCGTCTGGCTGTCGCCGAGGGCGACGTACCGCAGGTACCGGGGCCCGGAGTACGCCGCCCCGGAAGACGCCGACTCTGCCGGCTGGTCACGCCGTTCATTATTCACATTGTTGAGTATAGGGAGGAGTCAGCCGACGTGGACGCGAGGGCGCCGGGACCGGTCCGGCTCGGCCTCGCGGAGGATCTCCCGGGTGACCGGGGCGATCTCGCCCTGGCCGAAGAGGAAGAAGCGGAGGAAGTTGGCGAAGGGGTTGCCCTCGGTCCACTCGAAGTAGATGTGCGGGCGGACCCCGGTGAGGTCGCGGGAGTGGAGCAGCAGGGCCGCCAGCGCGTTGGGGACGGACGAGCTCTCCACCGTCAGCACGCGGTAGCGGTCGTGGAGGATCTCGCCGCGGACCGTCAGTCCGGCCTCGAACTCGGACGGGTCGGTGACCGTCACCTCGACGAAGACGAAGTCCTCGGTGCCGGGGAGGTCGTTGTCGGCGCGGATCTGGTCCTTCTTCGACCGGTACTCGTCGACATCGCGGTTGCCGGGCTCGTTCGCGATGAACCGCGGCGTGCGGTTGGAGATGTCACGGATGAACCGCTCGGCCATGTCGTCGAGCTCGACGTGGGTGACCCGCAGTTCGAAGGCGCGGCCGAGCCGGGAGAGCAGCGAGATGAGGATGATGCCGGCGATGAAGCAGGCACCGATCTTCACGCCGTCCGGGCGCTCGATGACGTTCACCACGGTGACGTACAGCAGGACAGCGGAGATGGTGGCGAAGCCGATCACCCAGCCGCGCTGGCCGGCCCGGCGGGCGGCGATGGTCACCGCGATGGCGGCCGAGGACATCAGCACGAGGACACCGGTGGCGTAGGCGCCGCCCTGGGCGTCCACGTCGGCGTCGAAGATCCAGGTCACGAGGAAGGCGACGAGGGTGAAGACGATGACCATCGGGCGCACGGCGCGGGCCCAGTGCGGGGCCATGCCGTACTTCGGCAGATAGCGCGGCATCAGGTTGAGCAGACCGGCCATGGCGGACGCGCCGGCGAACCAGAGGATGGCGATGGTCGAGACGTCGTAGATGGTGCCGAAGGTGTTGCCGAGGTACTCGTGCGCCAGGTAGGCGAGCGCACGGCCGTTGGCCTTGCCGCCGGACTCGAACTCGTCCTGGGGGATCAGGACGGTGGTGATGAAGCTGGTCGTGATGAGGAAGACGCTCATGATGAGCGCGGCCGAGGTGAGCAGCTTCTTCGTGCCGCGGATGCGGCCGGTCGGCTTGGTCTCGGTGTCGTCCGGATCGCCCTCGACATGCGGCATCACGGCCACGCCCGTCTCGAAGCCGGACATGCCGAGCGCCAGCTTCGGGAAGACGATCAAGGACACGCCGATCATGACGAAGATGTTGCCGTGCTCGGCCGTCAGGGCTGAGGTCCAGTCGGTGACCACATGGCCCTCGGTCAGGACGTGGTACAGGCCGTTGACCACGACGACGGCGTTGAGCCCGAGATAGACCGCGACGAGGGCGACGGCGACGCCGATGGCCTCCAGGAAGCCCTTGAGGAACACCGCGCCGAGCAGGGCGATCAGGATCATCGTGATCAGGACCTGCTTGTCGTGCAGGGCCGATTCCAGGTGCGGGTTCTCCACCAGGTGGGTGGAGGCGTCGGCGGCCGACAGGGTGATGGTGATGAGGAAGTCGGTCGCCGCGAAGCCCAGCAGGGTGAGGACGAACAGCTTGCCCTTCCAGAAGGACAGCAGTCGCGACAGCATCGCGATCGATCCCTCGCCGTGCGGACTCTCCTCCGCCACCCGCCGGTAGACCGGCAGCGCGCCCAACAGCGTCACGATGACCAGGATGATCGTCGCGACGGGGGAGAGCAGCCCGGCCGCGAGGGCGGCGATGCCGGGCTGGTAGCCGAGGGTGGAGAAGTAGTCGACACCCGTCAGGCACATCACCCGCCACCAGGGCTGCCCCTTGTGTTCGGTGTGCTCGGGTTCCTTCGGGCGTGACGGCCGCCCCTTGCCCATGTCGGACAGACCTTCCAGCATCCAGGCCCGCAGGCGGCTGGAACGGGTGACGGTGGGCGTGGCCATCGGGGGACTCCTGCTGTCCGGTACGGCGTATAGGTCGGTTTCGGCCATCGACGGACGGCGGCCGAGACAGCGTACGCAAGGGACACGTAGGGAAGACACCGGAGCGCGTATGGATACCGTCAAGATCCCCCTGGCGGGCGTTGCCCTCGTCACAGCAGGTGCTGCCCGGGAGGCGCGTGGCCGCCGGCACGGCCCGCCGGCAGCTACACGCCGACGTCCCCCCGGCCGTCCCCCCGGCCGTCCCTCCGGCCGGGAGCCCCCGCCCCTCCACAGGTGACCGTCAGCCGCTCCGGACCGTGGAACACCCAGTCCGGGGCATGGCGCACCTCCACCACCGGCCGGGCGGCGGGCCGCAGGGCCGGGAGACGGGCCAGGAGGACGGCGAGGCCGGTCTCCGCCTCCGCGCGGGCCAGGGCGGCGCCCGCGCAGTAGTGGATGCCGAGCCCGAACGCGCAGTGGCGGGCCTGGGCCCGGTGGACGTCGAGCCGCTCCGGGGCGGGGAACCGGGCCGGGTCGCGGTTGGCCGCGCCGAGGACGAGGACGAGCCGGTCGCCCCGGCGTACCGGGTGGCCCGCGAGCCCGCAGTCGCGCTGCGCCCAGCGGGTGATCATCTGCACCGGCGGGTCGTGCCGCAGGAACTCGTCCACCGCGCCCGGCAGCAGCGCCGGGTCAGCCCGCAGCTCGGCCCGCAGCCCCGGGCGGGCGAGCAGCGCGAGCACCGCCTTGCCGAGCAGGCCCGTCGTGGTCTCGTGACCGGCGGTCAGGAGATGGATGCAGGTGGCCGACTGCTCCGACGGCGTGAGCGCGGTCCGCTCGTCGGCGGCCCGCGCGAGCGCCGAGAGCAGGTCCCCCCGGTCGCCGCCCGGACCGCGCCGCGCGTCCAGCTCGCGCCGGAAATAGGCGGTGAGCTCGGCCGCCGCCCGCTCCGCCACCGTCATCCCCGCCGGACTGCGGTCCGCCCGCGCCCCGCCCGCCCGCTGCAGTGCCAGCGCCCGCTCCCGGAACCATCCGTGCCGCTCCGCCGGCACGCCCAGCACCCCGGCGATGACAAGCAGCGGGAAGGGCGCCGCGAACTCGGCGATCAGGTCCACCGATCCCCGGGTGGCCAGCGGGGCGACCAGCCCGCGCGCGATCCGGCGGATCGCCGGGCGCAGCGCCGTCACCGGCCCGGCACCCAGCGCCGGGGTGACCAGGGCCCGTACCCCGGTGTGGCGGGGCGGGTCGAGGAAGACCAGCCAGTTCTCCACGACCTCGCGAAGCACCGCGTACCCCGGCGGCAGTGGGGCCGCGCTGGCCGTCGCCGGGTCCGCCCGGCCGAACTCCCGGCGCGCGAGGACCCGCGCCACCTCCGCGTACCCGAACACGTACCAGGTCGTCGGCGCCCGCCCGGGGCCCCGCGCGGGGTGGACCGGCCCGGCCTCCCGGTAGCGCCGGTAGACGGGGTACGGGTCGGCCAGATCGAGCAGCGCCGGGTCGAAGGGCGGCAGAGCACCGTACGCGGCGGGCTCGGCGCTCATCCCGCCGCTCCCCGCACCCGGTCGGCCAGGGCGCCGGGGTCCCGGGGCGGCACCGCGCCCCGCCAGGCCACGTGCCCGTCCGGACGGACCAGGACGTACGGGAGCTCGTAGCGCGCCGCCGCCACCGGATCGGCACACGGCTCCACCCGCAACGGCACCCGGCGGTCGGCGAACGCCCGCATCGTGCCGTCCGCCCGCAGCCGCCCGCCGGAAACAGTGCCGTCGCCGGTGCCGAAGCAGAGCAGGACGAACTCGCGCCCGTACAGATCGAGCGTCGAACGCCCGGGCGCGAGCCACGCGTGCGGCGCCCGCATCCCCGGCAGCGTCGAGGCGTTGAGCGCGGGTGCCGCGACCGGGGGCGCCTGGGGTGCGGGCTCCTCGGCGGCGAGGAGAGGGGAGGAGTAGCGGTGCCCGAAGTGCATCTCCGGCCGGTCGAACTCCCGCCGTACGTCCGAGGCCGCCAGCTCCTCGGCCAGCGCCGCCCTGGCGCGGGCGCCCACCGGGGTGTCGTCCAGGAGGGCCGGAGAGATCCGCCGCTCCTGGGTGCGTCGCAGATTCCGGTGGGCCTCCGCGATCCCGGCCAGGGCCACCGGGCGGCGCTCCGAGCCGTACGCGTCGAGCAGCCCCGGCCCCGCCCAGCCGGCCAGCGTCGCGGCCAGCTTCCAGCCGAGGTCGGCGGCGTCGCAGACCCCCGTGCTCATCCCGAAGCCGCCGGACGGCGACAGGGTGTGCGCCGCGTCCCCGACGAGGAACACCGGCCCCGACCGGTACCGCTCGGCGACCCGGTGGGCAAGCCGCCACACGGTGTCCGAGACCACCTCCAGGGGCGTGGCCAGGGCCACCGCCCGGCGCACCACCTCCAGCGGTGCCGCCGGGCCGACCGGCGCGGTCAGCCGGTAGAGCCCGTGCCCGTCGATCGAACGCAGCGGATAGCGCAGCCCCGTGGGCGAGGTGAGGAAGTGGACGAGCGGGGCGCGCGGCCCGAGCAGCTTCGGCAGTTCCGGTGCCCGGAACACGATGTTCCGCAGTGTCCGGGCCGAGTGCAGCTCGGGCGAGGGGATCCCGCAGGTCTTGCGCACCGGCGAGGAGGCACCGTCGCAGCCGACCAGGAACCGGGCCCGGACCGTGACGGCGGCGCCCGGGGACCCGCCGGCGGCGACGCCCGCCATCACGCCGTCCGGCCCGGTGGTGAAGCCGAGCAGCCGGTGGCGCAGCCGTACCGGCCCGTCCGGATGGCGGCCCACCCGGTCGAGCAGCAGCGGCACCATCCAGTGCTGCGGGCAGATCGCCTCCGGCTCCGGGGTGTGCGACGGCAGCGGCCGGGTCGCCAACGTGCCGAACCCGAGGCGGTGGATCTCGTGCCCGCCGACCGCCGTCACCCACGCCACGTCCAGCGCGTGATCGTCCGGCCAGCCCGCGCCGCGCAGCGCCTCGGCCGCCCCCCAGCGGCGGAACATCTCCATCGCGCGCGGCCCCACCGTGGTGATCCTGGGCTCGACCGAACCGCCGTCCCCCGCCTCCACCAGCACGAAGTCCACCCCGCGCGCGGCGAGGTCGAGCGCCAGGGCAAGCCCCACCGGCCCGGCCCCCACCACCAGGACGTCCGTCTCCCACACCCCGGCCCCGCCCCTGGCGCCCGTGCCTCCGCCCGGACCCGCCGGGCTCTCGTACCCGCTCATCGGTCCAGTGCTCATCGGTCCAGTGCTCATCGGCTCAGCGCTCACCGGTCACCGCCCTCCCTCGGCACGGAACTGCTCGGCGTAGAAGGTCATCAGCTCCGGCACCCGCCCGGGCACCCCCGCGCACTCGCGGGCCATCCGCGCCAGATGGGAGAAGCGCATCGCGAACGCCCGGCGCGCCACGTCCGGCCGGGCCAGCGCCACGGGCGGCTCCTCCAGCTCGAAGGACGGACCGGCCGTCCGCCCCCGCCAGCCCGAGTCGAGCGTCACCAGGAGCTCGGCCAGCGGGCGCATCATCCCGGTCATCACGTCGATCGCCGCGTTCATCAGGCGTGAGCGGCGCAGGCTCGCGTCCGGGCTCTCCGCGAAGTGCTGCACCATCAGCTGAAGCATCAGGAAATAGGCCCGGTCGAACAGCCGCATCACCTCCCGGGCGTGCGGATCGCGGACCGCCGCCCGGCCCGGATGCGCCGGGTCGAGCGTCGGATTGCGCAGCGCCGGATAGGCGGGGCTCCACGGCGCGCCCTGCCCGCCCGGACCGTCCGCCCGCTCGGTCATCAGCAGCTCCCCGATCCGTACGAACGTGTCGTGATGGGACTCCGGCACCGGTCCCGGCGCGTTCAGGACCCCGCCCTCGCCCTGCTCGGTGACGAAGTCGATCGCGAACAGCGCGCTCGACAGGTCGTCCACCTCCAGCTGGTAGTCGGGATGACGGGCGTCGACCGTCCGGCCGAGGAAGAGATGGTGCTCGCCGCCACCCCGGCCCCGGTCCACCAGGAACAGGTCCGGCACCCGGGTCAGCCCGTCGCGGATCGCCGCGTACAGCTCGCTCGGCGAGCCGAACGGCGCCGCCCCCGCCGTCCCGGCGGCCGCGTCCGCCGCCCCCTCCGGACCTCCGGCCGGCGGGATGCCGACGCCGCCCGCCAGCCGCTCCGGCCGCTCGATGGCGACGAACCGCTGCACGCTGCCGAGGTGCAGCGGCTCAAGCGCGAAGTCCAGCGGCAGCGGCAGCAGCCCCGGCGTGCCGAAGTCGATCGCCGGCACATGGAAGGGCTCGCCCATCGCCATCAGGACGTTGTTGACCACCAGGAAGTGCACCATCTCCTCGCGGGCCACCGCGAAGAGGCTGTCCCGGATCCCCCGGCTCAGCGTCTCGCCGCCGTCGCCGCAGGCCAGCCGCAGCTGCCGGGGCGTCCACACCCCGCGCTGCACACAGGCGAAACCGGCGCCGTGCGTCGGCAGCGCGTACCCCGCGTAGAGGTACTGCAGACAGGTCGCCAGCTCCACCGTCACCGCCTGCCACAGCGCAGCCCGCAGCTGGGCGCGGGTGGTGATCCGGGGGCGCGCGGCGGCCGGCGAGGGCGACGGGGCGGCGACCGGCAGGACCGCGTCGGCGGTGCTCCGGGCCCGCAGATGGCTGAGCAGCAACCGCGCCTTGGGCAGCGTGAGTTCGCGGGTCGGCGGCATGTAGTACGTGCGGCCCCTGTTCGCCGGGTCGCACATCTGCCAGATCAGCTTCGCGTACGTCTCCACCTTGCAGCGGTCCGCCAGGCTGAACACCTCGTCCCGCATGAACGGGAACAGCTGCTCGTAGAAGGCGAACACCTCCCGGTGCAGCAGCTCGAAACCCACGTCCTCCCTCAGGACCGCGTCCAGCGCCCAGTCGTCCGGCAGCACCCGCACCTGCGCCCCACCCGCCCCGGCCCACCAGCCCAGCGCGTCCGCGTCGTCGTAAGCGGCAGCCGCCGAACCGGGCGCGTCGAGCGGGCACGGCGGCAGCTCGTCGGCTCCGGCGGTCAGCAGCAGCCGCGCCGTCCCGGCCCGGGCGCCGCGCACGGTGAACCAGCCCCGCCCCCGCTCGTCCGTCATCAGCCGGCAGACCGCGTCGTAGGGCCCTGGCTCCTGGACGCCCGCCGCACCATCCGCGTCGGCGGGCGTCTCCTTGTCCTCGGCGAGCCGTCCGGGCCGCAGGTCCACGATCCGCAGCTCCCCGGCGCGCGCCCCGGGGGAGGCGGCGACCGGGTCGCGGGGCAGCGCCCGCGGATGGGCGAACTGCCGGACGACGACCGGCTCCTGGGCCGCCGGACGCCCCCGCACACTCGCCCGTACGGCGATCTCCACGGCGTGGTCCTCGCCGCGCTCCCGGTCCGGGTGCTCGACGAACACCGCCGCGTCGTCGGTGACCACCACCCGTTCCCGCTCCCGTAACAGCACCCGCCGGCCCGTGCCGTACGGTCCCACCAGGCACAGGCCCTCGTCCGCCGCCCAGGCGGCGCCCGGCGCGCTCACCGGGACCCGGGCCACCGGCCCGCCGTCCGGCGGGCCGTCGCCTCCCGGGAGCACCGCGACGAGTTCGTCCGAGACCGTCGTGCGCAGTTCGAGCTCGCCGGTTCCCGGCCGGCCGAACGGCAGGTTGAACACCGCCTCCTCGGGACCCACGCGCACCGAGCAGATCCGGGCCCGCGGCCCGCCGCCGGTCGGGTCCGCACCGTACGGGACGAGGAGCCGGCCCGCCGGATGCGTACGGAGCTCGTCCGGGCACCAGGGCGCGATCACCCCGCGCAGCCGCCACTGCTGCGGGGCGTCACCGGGCCCGTCGTACCCGTGCCCGGGGTCGCCGGACGCGCCCGCCGCGTCCAGGGTGAACTGGACGAGCAGCCCGCCCGCCTCCTCGGCCGCCGCCCGCAGCGCGGCGGCCAGCGGCGAGCCGCCGCCGGGGCCGTCCGGCCAGTCCAGGGCGGGTCCGGCGGGCACGGCGAACTGGTGAAGCACCGAGGGCACCGGGGCGAAGGACTGCCAGCGCGGCGGCTGGAAGCCGGTCACGTCCCCGAGGCACACATGCCCCGAGTCATGCGAACGGCCCTCCCGGCCCAGCGCGAACCGGCCGATCATCAGGGTCGTCGTCCAGGCGGAGGCCGGATCGACGTCGAACACCCGGGCCCGGTTCGCGGTCGTGCCCAGATACGGGTTGTAGTGGCCCCACAGATCCACGGCCCGGCCGAGCAGCGGATCCCCGCCGGCCGGCGCCACCGGTGTGCCGTCCGGGCCCTCGGCGGCCGTCACCCGGGCGTCCACCGAGAAGTGCCCGTTGCCGGAGAAGTGCCCGCCGAGCGCGCCTCGTCCGCGCAGCAGGGCGTGCAGCTCGGCGGCCGGCCGGTCGGCCGGGAACGGCGCGACGGCACCGGAACCCGGCCGGTCCAAGGGAGCGAGGACGGTGTTGGTCGCCAGGTCCAGGAGACCGGCCGCGGCGGCGCCGCGCGGCCCGGTGGGCAGCCTGGTCACCGCGGTGCCCGCGAAGTGCAGCCGGGGCAGGTCGAAGACGCTCACGCCGCCTCCAGGAGGGCCGGGGCCGGACGGCCGTGCCGGTGGGCGGCGGCGAAGCGGTCGATGTCGGCGACCGCCGCGAGGGCCGACTCCACCGCGCCCTCGATCCAGGCGGGTTCGGAGGAGCAGTGCTCCCCGGCGAAGAACAGGCGCCCCTGCGGGCGGGCCGCGCGGCGCCGTTCCTCGGCGCAGGCCGCCGCGTCCTTCCCCCAGCGGATGGCGCAGCCGCCCGCCGTCCACGGGTGCTCGCCCCAGGCGATGCCCGCCACGCCGCGCACCATGCAGCGGCGCAGCAACTGCGGGTGCATCCGCCCCAGTTCGTCGATCACCACCGCGTTCCGCTGCCGGGCCGGCATCCGTCCGAGCAGGTCGGCGTCCTCGCCGATCGTGTAGCTGGCGAGCAGCGCAGCGCCCCGCCGGCCGGCCGCGCCGCCCGTGTCGTCAGGGCCGCCGCCGTCCTCCGCCGGGGCCGGATAGTAGGTCTGCCGGATCAGGCCGCCGCTGAAGGAGGCCCCGCCGCGGATCCCCTCGCGCTCCCAGAAGGGCTCGCGGACATGCAGCGCGACCTTGGTCGCCGGGCAGTAGTCGACCTCGCGGACGACGGCCTTCTTGTCCTCGTCGAGCCCGGTCAGCGGCATACGGCGCAGCACCGGGAACGGCACCGTGCACAGCACCAGGTCGGCGCGGCGCAGGACGGCGAGCGGTCCCCGTCCGATCCGCAGCCGGACGTGGTCGGGCGCCACGTCGAGCCCGGTGACCTCCTGGCCGAGCCAGACCGGTCCGCGGATCCGGGCGGCGAGCCGCTGCGCCAGCTGGTCCATGCCGCAGGCCAGACGGATCAGCCGGGGGCTGGTCTCGGTGAGGATGTCGTCGAGGAAGCTGTCGAGGCGCGTGCCGCAGCCGGCCCGGACGCCGGGGTGCGCGGCGAAGAGCCCGTGCACGTCGACCCGGTCCTTCCCGTCCCCGAGGAGATGGGGTGTCAGGTCGATCCGCTCGACCCGGTCGAGCAGGTCGCGGGCCAGATCGGCGCGCAGCCCGGTGCGCAGCGCGGGCGGGGCGACCGCGTCGACGACGGCGGCGAGCCAGGCGCCGAAGACCACGGTCTCCTCGCGGTAGTCGTCGCGGGCGAGCGCGGACCGCACGTCCGCGATCAGCCGGCGCGGTGCCTCGCGCAGCCGGACATGGCCGGTGCCGGTGGCGAGGAAGGCGTTCTCCTCGGACAGCAGCGTGGTGAAGGGGCGCACCTGGTCGGCGAGCCCGAGGTGGTCGATGTAGTGCATGGTCCGGCGGTGCGTGGTGGGCACACGCATCGCGCCGAGCTCGACGAAGGGGGCGCCCTCCTGGGCGCCGAAGCGGTGGGTGCGGACGCGGCCGCCGAGCCGGCGGCTGCCTTCCAGGATCTCCACGCGGTGGCCGAGGCGTTCGAGCTCGTAGGCGGCGACCAGGCCGGCCATGCCCGCGCCGATGACGGTGACCGTGCCTCGGGTGCGCGTCAGGTGCTTGGACAAGGGACTCCGACTCCCGTCACTCTGCGCTGACTGAGGGGGACATGGGGGCGGGGGCGGCCTGTCCGAGCGCGGTCAGATAGGCGTCGAGTGCGGCGGTCCGGCGGGCCGGGGCGACCAGGCCCACATAGCCGTCGGGCCGCACCAGACGGAGCTCGCCGGGCCGGCCGAGCAGCCGGGCCTCGGCGGCGTCCGCCGGGGTCACGGACAGCACCCGGACCGGCACCGGCCCGCGCGCGCAGCGCTCCAGGACGGCGTCCCGTACGGCTCGGGCGTCCGGGACGCCTGGCCCGCCGGCGAGCAGGACCAGCGTCCAGGTGTCGTAACGGAGCAGTGTGTGCAGCCGCACCGGCCCGGTGCCGGGATGCCCGGTCGACACCAGGGCGTCGGGCATCCGGTCGCCGGCCCGTGGACCGCGGCCCCGCCCGAGGCCCGCCGGGGCACGCTGCCAGGACAGGGCGCTCGGCCGGTGGTTGCGGCCGAGGTCGCTCAACTGCAGGTCCAGGCGCCGCTGGAAGCCGCGCAGCGCGAGCGCCGGCGGCACGGTGGCGGAGAAGACACGATGGCCGAGCGGCGGCAGCGGCAGCTCCATGAAGTTGCACCGCATCTCGCGGATGTAGCGCAGCGCGAGGGCGCGCTGCTCGGTGTCGTACGTGTCGAGGAGCCGGGTGTCGGCCTCGCCGCGGTGCACGGCGGCGAGCTTCCAGGCGAGGTTGTGGGCGCCCAGCATGCCGACGTTCATGCCGTGGCCGCCGACCGGCGCCCAGGCGTGCGCGGCGTCGCCCGCGAGCAGCCCGCGCCCGAGCCGGAGCCGGGCGGCGACCCGGTCGCCGAACCGGGCCCGGTTGAGCCAGGGCGGTTCGGTCGGGCTGAGCCGCAGCCGGGGGAGCCGGGCGGTGTCGGCGACCAGGTCGCGCAGTTCGTCGAGGGTGGGCGGGCCGGTCGGCGTGGGGTCGGGGTCGTCGCGGAAGCAGAAGAAGCGGAATCCGCCGCCGGGCAGCGGGAAGACGAGCAGCGAGCGGCGCGGAGCGAGGAAGATGTGCCCGTGCCCCGGGTGTCTGCCGTACGGCCAGTCGGCGTGCGCGTTGCCCTGGACGACCTGGAGGCCGGTGCGGCGGCGGCCCTGGAAGGGGATGCCGAGCCGGTCGCGGACCATGCTTCCGGTGCCGTCGCAGCCCACGATCCAGGCGGCGGTGCCCGATGCGGCGGACCCGTCGGGGCGGGCGAGCGTGAACTCGGCCCGGGCGTCGTGGACCTTGACGTCGGTGACCTCGCTGTCCCACTCGACCTCGGTGCCGAGCCGGGCCAGCTCCGCGCACAGCAGGCGCTCGATGTCGTGCTGTTCGATGTTGAGCGGGCGGCTGTGCGCGGAGCGGTGCCAGCCGGTGCTGAGCGCGCCGAGCCGCCGGCCACCTGCGTGGATCGTGACCTCGCTCAGCTCCACGCCGTGCCGCACGAGGACGCCGGCGACCCCGAGGGACTCCAGGGCCTCCGCCGCCCGGGGCCATACGACGAGGGCCCGGGCCTCGTGCTTGGCGGCCGGCGCGCGATCCACCACCCGCACGTCGAGGCCGAGTCTGCGCAGGGCGATCGCCAGCGTCAGGCCGACCGGCCCCGCACCGACCACACACACGTCCACACCCGGCATCCGGCCCCAACTCCCCACCCGTGTCCTGCCCCTGCACACCGTCCGCCGGAACCAGCGACTCCGGCATGTTCTTCAAGGGTGCGCGCTGATGATCACGTCCCGCCAGGGCGTACGGCCCGGCGCGAGAAGCATTCGACCTGGCGATATGACTCCCTGTGCATCACATCGTCGGTTTGGGTGACGGTGTGCGCAGAAGAGCCGGAAATGATCCGGAGTGCGACCCTCCGGACAACTTGAAGATCATTTTGGATCGGCGCACCTTGTGACCCCGCTCTGGCCCGACCTACGGTGCCGGGTGCCGCGCCGACCGCGGCCCCTTCGGGCGGCCCGTTCGGACCGCTCGTCCATGCAGTCCATACAGGGGGAATCCATGTCCGCGACCACCGCGCAGCCAGGTCCGCCGGCCCGCTCCGGCGCCGCCACCGCCATCGGCTGGGTGCTCACCATCGGCCTCAACGTCGTGGCGCCGATCCTCACCTACAACGCACTCGTCGAGCGCGGCTGGAGCGAGTTCGGCGCGCTCCTCGTGAGCGGCGCCTGGCCGGTCCTCGACACCGTCGTGCACCTGGTCTGGCATCGCAAGCTCGACGAGTTCGCGATCGTCACGATCTTCTTCCTCGTCCTCACCGCCGCCGTCTCGCTGGTCGGCACCCACACCACCCGTGCCCTGCTCGTCAAGGACTCGGCCGTCACCGGCCTCTTCGGCGTCCTCTGCCTCGCGACCCTGCTCGCGCCCCGGCCGCTGATGTTCTACTTCGGCCGCCGCTTCTCCACCGACGGCACCCCGGAGAGTCACGCCTGGTGGAACGGCCTGTGGCAGTTCGAGGGCTTCCGTGTCGTGATGCGGACGATGACGATCGTCTGGGGTGTCGCCTACCTGATCGAGGCCGCCGCCCGCGTCGTCCTGTCGTACCTCCTGTCGGTGGATGCCATGGTCGTCGTCAACCCGGTCCTCGTCTACGGCACCCTCGGCCTTCTCGTCCTGTGGACCATCCGCACCGCCAAGCGCTCCCGCGCCGAGGGCGCGGCCCGGGCGGCGGCAGCGGCCGAGGCGGCCGCCGGCGCCTGAGGCGGCGCGTGTCGCCCGACCGGGGGAACGCCGGGGGCGGGCGTGGGCCCGGTGCGGGGCGGTCCCGCCGTGACCGGGCGTACTGCGGAGCGCTCGCCCCTTATGTCTCATATAGGGTGATTCGGTAGGGATCGCGGATATGCCCCTCGGGGCCCGGCCGATGCGTAGGTCGATGCGTTGGACACTCACCAGCCGCCGAGCAGGGTCCCGCAGCCGCCCCGGGCGGCCGTCGGGTACGCGGGCGTGCTCAACGACCTGCTGCCCATCGCGCTGTGGCGCGAGGACGCGGGCGGCCGGATCGTCGAATGGTCCCTGGCCGCCCAGGACCTCCTCGGCTACCGCCCCGAGGACGTCATCGGCCGCTTCGCCACGCCCCTGCTCGTCCCCGACGCCAACCGCGAGCTGGCCGGCCGGCTGACCCGCAAGGTGCAGTCCGGCGAGACCGTCGTCGGCACCCTCCCCGTGCGGCACCGCGACGGCCACTCGGTCGCCATGGAGATGTGGATCGTGCCCGCCGCCGACCCGGACGGCCGCCCCGGCGCCATGCTGATCGCCTTCGAGACCTCCCAGGTCCTGCGTATGCGCGACAACCTCGCCGCCCTCGAATCCCTCTTCACCCAGTCGCCCATCGGCCTCGCCACCCTCGGCCCCGACCTGCGCTTCCTGCGCGTCAACGACGCCCTCGCCCGGATGAACGGCGTCCCCGCCGCCGACCACATCGGCCGCCGCCTCACCGAGGTCGTCCCCGGCATCAACGCCGGCGCCCTGGAGGCCCTGATGCGCCAGGTCCTCGACACCGGCACCGCCGTCGTCGACGCCCGCCGGGCCGGCCGGACCCCCGCCGACCCCAGCCACGACCACATCTGGTCCAACTCCTACGCGCCGCTCCTCGACCACGGCGGCAACCCGCTCGGCGTCATCGCCTCGCTCATCGACATCACCGAGAGCCAGCAGGCCCACATCGAGGTCGAACGCGCCCGCCACCGCTTCGCCCTGCTCGCCGAGGCCGGCGCCCGTATCGGCACCACCCTCGACCTGCGGCAGACCGCCGAGGAGGTGGTCGGCTTCCTCGTCCCGCAGCTGGCCGACTCCGCCGACGTCCAGCTCCTCGAATCCGTCCTCGACCCCGACGAGTCCACCGCCGCCACCCGCGGCATCCTGCGCCGGCTCGCCGCCCGCTTCCCCGACCCCGGCGCCCCGACTGCCCTGCTCGCCCCCGGCCAGACCTTCCAGATCCCCCTGGACTCCGTCTACGAGGAGGTCATCACCGAGGCCCGGCCGATGGACCTGCACGTCGCCGACGTCCCCGCCCTCATCCGCGACCCGCGCCTCGAAGCACTCCGCCGCTACCTCGCCACCCGCATCGGCGCCGCCCGCCTGATCCCCCTGGTCGCCCGGGGCAAGGTGCTCGGCACGGTCTCCGTCACCCGGCTGCGCCACCGCGAACCCTTCGACGAGGAGGACCGGATCCTGATGGACGAGGTGGTCGCCCGCGCCGCCACCAACATCGACAACGCCCGCCTCTACACCACCCAGCGGCAGGCGGCCCTCACCCTGCAGCGCAGCCTCACCAACAACGCCCTGCCCGACGTCCCCGGACTCCAGCTCACCGGCCGCTACCTGCCCGCCAGCGACCACGACGTCGGCGGCGACTGGTTCGACGTGGTCCCGCTGCCCGGCGGCCGCACCGCGCTGGTCATCGGTGACGTCATGGGCCACGGCATCCACGCGGCGGCCGTCATGGGCCAGCTCCGCACCGCCGTGCGCACCCTGGCCCGCCACGACATCCCGCCGGCCCGGATGCTCAGCTCCCTGGACGCCGTCGTCGACGACCTCGGCGAGGACGAGATGGCCACCTGTGTGTACGCGGTGTACGACCCCGCCGACGCGCGGCTGACCGTCGCCCGGGCCGGCCACCCGCCGCCGGCCGCCGTCACCCCCGACGGCACCGTCACCTTCCTCGACGGCTCGCCCGGCACCCCGCTCGGCACCGGAGCCCACGAGTTCTGCACCCAGGAGGTGACCCTCCCCGCCGGCGGGCTCCTGGTGCTCTACACCGACGGCCTCATCGAGGCCCGGGACCAGGACCTCGACCAGGGCATGGCCCGGGTCGCCGGCGCCCTGCGCGCCATGGACCGTCCGCTGGACGCGGTGTGCGACGAGCTCCTGGCCGGCCTCCCCGAGGGCCCGGCGCAGGACGACGTGGCCGTCCTGCTCGCCCGTACGACCGCGCAGTGACGACCGCGGGTCCACCGGGCGGACGGCCGGGCGGTAGCGGACGGCCGGGCGGTACGGGGGGGCGGGGCGCCGTTCAGGCGGTGGCGCCGCGCTCCAGGATGCCCTTCAGCTTCTCCTCGTCACGCGGCATCTCCTTGCGCGCGGCGGGCTTCACGACGAGCGGTACGAGGGCCTTCCCGATGCCGTGCCCCTCGAAGTCGAGGGAGAGCGTCAGGCGTGAGCGGGTGCCCTGTTCCAGCGGCTCGATGGTGCCCTGGACGTCACCGCGGACCGGCCCGTCCACACCGTGCAGGTGCCAGCTGCGCGGTGGGTCCAGCTCCATGAACTGCATGGTCATGTCGAATTCGCGCTTGCCGATACGCCGGGTGACGGCGACCTGCGAACCCACCGCGCCAGGGGTGCCCTTCCGCGGCGTCACCTTGACCGCGCTCTCCTGCCAGTCGGGTACGTGGGAGGGGTCGGTGATGTAGGCGAAGACCTCTTCGGGCGGGCGTGCGATGTCGATGGAGGCGTTGATCCTGGACATGTCGCCACCTTCGCTTGCGGAGGATGGATCACTCCCATCGTCCCACGCGCGCGTCCGGCCCGTCGGGTCAGCCGCGGGCCCGGTACAGGTCCCTGAGCAGGGCGATCTCCGCTCCGTGCGCGAGGAGTTCCTGGTTCATCCACCACACGACGTCGACGAGCGCCTCCTCGGGGTCGCCGCCGTGTGGATAGCTGCAGTATCCGACGGTGTCGAGGTCCGCGTCGGTCAGCCCGAGCAGCATCGCGTGCCAGTCCGCCATGCCCCGTTCCAGATCGGCGACGGCCGCGGCCGCGTCCCCGCGGCTGTGGAAGTCGTCGCGGGTGAGCGTGCGCCCGCCCGCGGTGTGGTCGGTGCGCAGCGTGAACATCTCCGCGAGATGGCTCGTGCGCCACGCGATCGTGGTGAACGGCGCCGGCGCCGGATGCGGCGGCGGAGTCGCGTCCCGCCCCCACTCCCCGGCCCCGGTGAGCACCGTGGCCCGCGCCCCGGGCCCGTCCGCCCGCCGGCGCACCGACCAGCAGTCGGCCACCGGCTCCCACAGGTACTCGTCGTCCGTCAGCGGCGGCACCGGCACCTCGGTGCCGTTCCCGCTGTCCATCACCGGCCCGCGGAGCCGGTGCAGCAGCCGGTCGCGGGTGAACACGAACTGCTCGAGAAGGGGTACGAGACGGGCGGGGCGGGCGGGGACGGCCATGGAACGCTCCGGATCACGGTACGGGGACGGGCGCCTGGCACGTTGTCACAGAACCTCCGCACCGGCCACGGGATTTCGGGCCCTGCCGGAGTCCGGCGGTCACAGGGTGACGACGGTGACCTCGGTCGCCTTCACGCCCGTCCACACCGGCGCGCCGTCCGCCAGGGAGAGCTCGGCCGCCGCCTGCGGGGTGATCTCGGCGACGAGCGGCGGCACCTCGTCCGAGGTGATCAGCACCCGGAGCCGGCTGCCGCTCGCCGTGATCTCGCGGACGGTGCCGGGCCAGACGTTCCGGGGACTGCCGCCGGGGCGCTCGCGATGCACGGAGACCGCCTCGGGCGGGATGATCGCGAGGACCTCCGCGCCCGCCGGCACCGGATCGGCCGCCACGAGCGTCCCGCCGTCGACGAGCGCCAGCCCGCCACCGGCGCCGCTCGCCGTCGCCGGCCAGGCGTTCCGGCCCAGCATCCGTGCCACCCACGGCGAGCGCGGATGGCGCGACACCTCGGCGGGGGCGGCGTCCTGCAGGGCGCGCCCGTCCTCCAGGACCAGCACCCGGTCCGCCAGGGACACCGCCTCCACCGGGTCGTGGGTGACGATCAGACAGACTCCGCCGAAGGCCGCGAGGTGGCCGCGCAGGGTGTGCCGCACCTGGGCGCGGGTGGTCTGGTCGAGGGCGGCGAGCGGCTCGTCGAGCAGCAGCAGCCGGGGCCGGGCGGCGAGCGCCCGCGCGAGGGCGACCCGCTGTGCCTGGCCGCCGGACAGCTCGGCGGGCCTGCGCCGGGCGAGACGGCCGACGCCCAGCCGGTCCAGCCAGGCCTGCGCGGACCTGCGCGCCTCGGCCCGCGGCACGCCCCGGGCCCGCAGCCCGTACGCCGTGTTCGCGAGTGCCGACAGATGCGGGAACAGCGCCCCGTCCTGCGGGACCCACGCGACCTGCCGCCGGTGCGGGGCCAGGTCGGTGACGTCGGTGTCCCCGAGGGTCAGCCGCGCGTGCGCCCGGGGCGTGAGCCCGAGCAGGGCCCGCAGCAGCGTGGTCTTCCCTGCCCCGTTGGGCCCGACGACGGCGATCGTCGTCCCGGGCTCGGCGTCCAGGACGAGCCGGTCGAAGCCGGTGACCTCGGCGTGCAGCGCCCAGCGCGCCCCGAGGCCGGCCGCGTCCCCCGGTTCGGCGCCCCGCTTCTCGTACGGGTCGGGGGCGTACGGGACGGGGGCCGGGCCCGGGGCCGGCTCAGGCTCCGCCGGGGCGGAGGCGGCGCGTACCGGGCGCCGGCCCGAGGGAGCGCCCGTCCAGCGCCCGCGCAGCGCGATGAGCACCGCCATCGCGATCACCAGGAGCAGCAGCGAGACCGAGGTCGCGGCCTCGGGCTCGTCCTGGAGCAGCAGGTACACCTCGAGCGGCAGGGTCTGCGTGGTGCCCGGCAGATTTCCCGCGAAGGTGATCGTCGCGCCGAACTCGCCGAGGGCCCGCGCCCAGGTGAGTGCCGCGCCCGCGACCAGACCCGGGGCCACCATCGGCAGCGTGACGGTGAGGAACACCCGCAGCGGCGAGGCGCCCAGCGAGGCCGCCGTCTCCTCGTACCGCGGCCGGAGCCCGCCGAGCGCGCCCTCCAGGCTGATGACCAGGAACGGCATGGCGACGAAGGTCGCCGCGAGCACCGCGCCGGAGGTGTGGAAGGGCAGGGTGACGCCGAACGTGTCCTCCAGCCACGGTCCGAGCAGCCCGCGCCGCCCGAAGGCGAGCAGCAGCGCGACACCGCCCACGGTCGGCGGCAGCACCATCGGGAGCAGCACCAGGGACCGCACGAACGCCTTGCCCGGGAACGGGACCCGGGCGAGCAGCCACGCCAGCGGCACTCCGAGCAGCAGCGAGAGCCCCAGGGCCCAGGAGGAGACGAGCAGCGAGAGCCGCAGCGCCTGGACGGTCCCGGCATCGGTCAGGTGTGTGCCCAGCTCGCTCCATTCGGTGCGCGCCAGGACGCCGACCAGCGGCAGCAGCAGGAACGCGACCCCGAGCAGGGCGGGGACCGCGAGGGCGATCGGGGTGCGGGATCGTTTCATCGGTACTCGGGCGATCAGGTGCTCAGGTGCGGTCGATGTGCACGCTGGTCGACTTCACCCGGGCGGTGGCCTGCATGCCGACCTCCAGGCCGAGCTCCTCCACCGCCTCGCGGGTGAGCAGCGAGACGAGCCGGTGCGGGCCCGCCTGGATCTCGACCTGGGCGGCGACGTCGCCGAGCTTGACGGCGGTCACGATGCCGGGGAACGCGTTGCGGGCCGAGGTGTACGGCTCCTCCTCGTCCCCCGCCCCGGCCTGCGCGATCTCGACCGAGAACGCGGCCAGGTCACGCCCGTCGATGAGCCGCCGGCCGCCCTCGTCGCGATGCGTGGCGACCCGCCCGGCGTCGGCCCAGCGGCGCGCGGTGTCCGGGCTGACGCCGAGCAGACGCGCCGCCTGCCCGATGGTGTAGGACTGCATGTGCGTCAGCCTAGGTGGGGCGGGATCTCATCTGCAATCGACTGTGGGCCAAGCTCCTGGCACCTGCCACTCCATCCTGGAGGAAGCTCCAAGCCCGCCCGCCCTTTCCGCGTCGCCGTCCCCTTCAGGCGGTCCCGCGGCCCACCGCCTCCACCAGCGGCAGCAGCCGGTGCGCCACCCGCTCGCGCAGCGCGATCTCGGTGCGGGTGCGGACCACGCCGGGGAGCTGGATCAGACGCTGGATCACGTCCTCCAGGTGTCCCGCGTCGCGGGCCACCACCCGGGTCAGCAGATCGCCGCCGCCGGTGATCGAGAAGGCCTCGACGATCTCCGGCACGCCCGCGAGCGCGTCCCCGACCTCGTCCAGGTGTCCCTGAGTGACCTCGATGTGCACGAACGCGAGCACCGGGTGCCCGAGCGCCGCGGGGGACAGCACCGGTCCGGTGGCCGTGATCACGCCGTCCCGCTCCAGGCGGTCGATCCGGGCCTGCACGGTGCCCCGGGCCACGCCCAGGATCCGCGCGTACTCGCGCACGCTGGTGCGCGGCCGCTCGATGAGCAGCCGCAGGATGCGGGTGTCGAGCTCGTCCACCGCCATGGTCCGTTGGCCCCCTTCTGGCCGGATCACCGACCTGTCGACTGTACCAATGGCCCACCACTCGGGGCGCCGGTTGAGCCAGTGGGCCGATGGATGTTTTCCTTCGAAGGAGAGTTGGACTGATGGCGCCGCGCACGCGCCGGACCGGCGAGGTGGCCGGACCCCGGACCCGCGGCGCCTTCGTCATGTGTACGTCCGGGACGCGGGACAGCGTCCGTGATGCGTGAAGAGGGTGTGTGTACGACAGCGGGGGCGGAACGACCGTCATGAAGAAGGCCCTGGCGGCCACCGGCAGGCTGCTGCGCCAGATGTGCGTGGCGCCGGACCCGGGCAGGGTCCGGCTGCGGGTCGCGAGCCGTGCCGTCGTCGGTGTCGGCCTCGCCGTGGCCGTCGCCGAACTGGCCGGCCTCTCCCTGGCCGCGTCCATCACCGCGGGCCTCGCCGCGCTCCTCGCGCTCTTCACCGTCGCCGACCCCACCGTCCGCCGGCAGGCCGTCACCACGGCCCTGCTCCCCCTGGCCGGCTTCCCCGTGCTCGCCCTCGCCACCGTCCTGCACGGCGCGCCGCCGCTGCGCGACCTCGCGTGGCTCCTGGTCGTCTTCGCCGGGGTGTACGCACGGCGCTGGGGCCCGCGCGGCCACGCGCTCGGCATCTTCGCCTTCATGCAGTTCTTCGTCACCCAGTTCCTGCACGCCGTGCCCGCCCAGCTGCCCGAGCTCTTCGGCGCGGTACTGCTCGCGCTCGGCACGGCCGGCGCGGTCCGCTTCGGCTTCTGGTGCATCGAGCGGCGCGTCCCGCCGCCCGCCGCCCCCGCGCCGCTGCCCGGCACCGGTCTGTCCCGGCCCACCACCCGGCAGGCCTTCCAGGCCACCGCCGCCTGCGCCGTCGCCCTCGCCGTCGGCCAGTTCCTCTCCGAGGAGCGCTGGTACTGGGCCGTCGGCACCGCCTGGTGGATCTTCGTCAACACCGCCTCGTGCGGCGAGACCCTGGTCCGCGGCTTCCGCCGGGTCGTCGGGACCGTCACCGGCATCGCCGCCGGCCTGCTCGTGGCGATCCCGCTGGGCGGCGCCCCCGCCCCGACGGCGGCACTGGTCGCCGTGTGCGTCTTCGGCATCTTCTACACCGCGCCGCTCTCGTACAGCTGGATGATGTTCTTCGTGACCGTCATGGCCGGTCTCCTGTACGGGCTCCTCGGCGTCCTGCACCCCGGGCTGCTGCTGCTTCGCTTCGAGGAGACCGCGGTCGGCGCCCTCGGCGCGGCCGTCGGCGTCGCCCTGCTGCCGATCACCACCCACGCGGCCACCAACGCCTGGATCCAGCGCGCCGTCGGCTGTGTGCACGCCTGCACCACCGCGGCGGCCCGCCGGCTCGCCGGCGACCCGCACGCCGACCCGGCCGCCCACGCCGCCGAACTCGACCTGCTGCTCTCCCGCGCCCGGCTCACCCTGGCCCCGCTGGTCCACCCGCTGAGCCCGCTGCGCGCCCGCAAGGCCCGCGCCCGCCACGTCCTGGACCTGCTCGACGCCTGCGCCCGCGAGAGCCGCGGCCTCGCCGCCGTCGCCGCCGACCCCGACGCCTCCCACGACGCCCGCCTCGCGGCCGCCGCCTGGCGCGTCGAGGCCGCCGTGCACGCCCTGGTCCCGCCCGTCGCCCCGAAGCGCCCGCAGGCGCCCGCCGAGACCGCCCTCCCGGCCCATCACCCCGGCGCGGAGGCCGCCCTGACCCACCTCCACGCCCTGGAGCACGCCCTCACCGCCCTGGCCACCCCGCTGCGCACCGCGCCGAGCTCGCCGCTGGTGCCTGCGGCCTGATTCCCTTCTCCCTCCCCGGCCACCCCCCTTTGGTCTAGACCGCCTGCTAACGTCGCCCCCGACGGCGGCCGGTCGGTCGTGGCCGGCCTCAGGGACAGGGGAGGCGCCGTGGGCGACAGGCAGGAAGAGCAGACGGGCGCGCGGCGCCCAGGACGGGCGTACATCGGTTCGTTCACGTCGACCGGCGGCCTCGGAGTGCTCGCCGCCGACGTGGATCCCGGGACGGGCGCGCTCGACATCACCGGATCGAGTGACGCGGTCGCCGATCCTTCGTTCCTCGCCCTCGGCGGCGGCGTGCTCTACGCCGTCTCCGAGACCGAGAACGGCGCCGCCGCGGCCTTCGACATCGGCGGACCGGCGCCGATCCCGCTCGGGGCGCCCGTGCCCGTGGACGCCGCCGGGCCCACACACCTCGCGCTCACCGGCGGGCACGTCCTCACCGCGAACTACACCTCCGGCAGCGTCTCCGTGCTGCCCCGCACCGCCGACGGCACCCTCGGGCCCGTCAGCGGGCAGCTGCGCCACGAGGGCGGCGGACCCGTCGCCGACCGGCAGGAGGCCCCGCACGCGCACCAGGTGCTGCCCGACCCCAGCGGGCGCTGGGTGCTCACCGTGGACCTCGGGACGGACTCCGTGACCGTCACCGCCCTCGACGCCGCCACCGGCACCCTCCGCCCGCACGGCGCCACCACGCTGCGCCCCGGCACCGGACCCCGTCACCTCGCCTTCCACCCGGCCGGCGGGCACGCCTACGTCCTGAACGAGCTGGAGCCCACCGTCACCGTCTGCCGATGGGACGCCGCGGCGGGCGTGCTCACGCCGCTCGGGGAGACCCCCGTCGTGCCCGAGGGCGCCCCGGGGGCCCGCTACCCCTCCGAGGTCGTCGTCGCCCCCGACGGACGCTTCCTGTGGGCCGCCGTGCGCGGCGCCGACACCCTCGCCGTGCTCGCGCTCGCCGAGGACGGCGCGAGCGCCCGCCTGGTCGCCTCCGTGCCCTGCGGCGGCCAGTGGCCCCGTGACCTGACCCTCGCGCCCTCCGGGCGGCACCTGTACGCGGCGAACGAGCGCTCCGGCGACGTCACCTGGTTCACCGTGGACCCGGAGACCGGACTGCCCGAGCGGGCGGGGTCGGTCCCGGTGCCCTCGGCCTCCTGCATCGTCCTCGGCTGACCGGCGGAGGCGGTGCACGGGAAGGGCCCGCACCGGATCCCTCCGGTGCGGGCCCTTCCCGTCACGGTCGTCGGCTTCGGCCGCGGTACGGCCCTGATCCGAAAGAACGGCCTAGCGCACCGGGGCGCCCGGCTGCGGGGCGATGCCCAGGGCCGACATGAACTGCGAGAGCACCAGCCGGCCGATCGCCGGGTACGCGCCCAGCGGCTCGGCCACCGCGCAGCCCGCCTCCTTGGCGGCCGCGTCGAGCAGGCCATCGGACAGCTCCGGGCCGATCAGGTACGGGGCGAGCGCGAGCTGCTCCGCTCCGGCGTTGCGCAGCTGCTCGGCGATCGAGGCGATCGAACCCTCCTGGTCCAGCGCGGCCGCCATCACCGGCACCGCGAGCCGGGCCGCGAGCAGCATGCCCGTGATGCCGGCGGCCTGCACGGCCTCCTCGCCGCCCACGGTGGCCAGGATGATGCCGTCGGCCGCCGTGGCGACCGTGAACAGCCGGGCGCGGTCGGCGCGGGCCAGACCGGCCTCGGACAGGCGCACGTGCAGCGCCTCGGCGAGCAGCGGGTGGGGACCGAGCACATCGGTCAGCTCGGCGTTGTTGCCGCCGTCCATGACGGCCTGGCGGATCTGGCGGGTCAGCGCGCTGTCCGGGCCCGCGAGCAGCGGCACCACGACCGCGGCCGAACCCTCGGGGGCGGCGACCTCGCGGCCGGCGGCCACGGCGATCTCGTAACGCTCGGTGCGCAGGGCGGAGACCGCGGTGAGCACCGACGCGAGGGCCGGGTACTCGGCGTCGTCGCCGTCCAGGTAGCCGATCACGGCCTCGAGGCCGGGCAGCTCCGAGCGGGCGATGCTCACGACCTCCTCGGCCAGCGAGCGTATGGCGGCCGACGGCGCGCCGGGAACGGCGAGCACCAGGGTCGGAGCGCCCTCGGGCGCCGCCACGGGTTCAGGGCGACGGTGCCGCCCGGACTGGCGGGGTCGCGGCATTCGTACAGGCAGCCCGGGAGTGGGCCCAGTGGGGGAGCTCATGGCGCCGCATGCTACTGGTTTCGCGCGGCGCCCGACTCGCTGAGGTGCAGTCGGGCGACTTCTGCCCCGCTATGTCCGAACTGGTCGCGAACCGCCGTTTAGCTGGTGAGTTGGAGCATGCGCGGGTCCTCCGGCAGACGCAGTGTCCCGCTCGCGAGCGCGGCCGCGATCGTCACCGCCCCGGCCAGCGGATCGCCCGCCGCGGGCACTTCGCGAACCCCCGGCGCGAGGCCGCCGAGTTCGGCCCGCAGCGATCCGAGCAAGGCCTCGCCCATCCTGAACAGCCCACCGGTGAAGGCCACTTCACCACCCGAACCGTCGGGCACGACGGCTGCCGCGGCCTCCGCGATGTGCCGGCCGGCCTCGCCGAGGATTCCGCCCGCGACCGGATCGCCGGTGCCGGCGACCGCGGCCACGTCCGGCGCGAAGGAGGCGAGCACGGCAGGCCGGTCGGTACGGGGATAGAGCGCGGCCGGCAACCCGGCGGCCGGACCGAACCGTTCCTCGGCCCGCGCGAGCAGCGCCGCCGAACCCCCGCGCCGTCCGTCGTACGCCCGCATCGCCGCCTCCAGACCGGCCCGGCCGATCCAGGCGCCGCTGCCGCAGTCGCCGAGCAGATGGCCCCAGCCGTCCGCACGGCGCCAGCCGGACAGGTCGGTGCCGATCGCGATCAGCCCGGTGCCGCCCGCGACCACGGCGCCGGGCCGCTGCCCGAGCGCCCCGGCGTACGCGGTGACGGCGTCCGCCGCGAGCGCGAGCCGCCGCACGCCCCAGGCCCTGTCGAGGGCGCCCGGCAGTTCGGCTCGCAGCCGGTCGCCGAGCGTCGCCATGCCGGCCGCCCCGACGGCGACCGCGAGGACCGTCCCGCCGCCGGCCCGGGCCGCCATCGCCTCCACGGCCGGCAGCAGCCGCCCGAGCAGCCGCCCGACGTCGATCCCGCCCGGCCCGGTGGGCACCGGCTCCCCGGACGTGACCGTCTCCAGCACCCGCGCGTCACCGTCCCCGCCCCCGGGGCGTGCGAGGGCGACCCGGAGGCCCGATCCGCCGGAGTCCACCCCGACGACGAGGCCCCCCGAGGCGGCGGCCGTCACGGCAGCTGCCAGTCCACCGGCTGGGCGCCCTGACGGAGCAGCAGCTCGTTCGTGCGGCTGAACGGACGCGAGCCGAAGAAGCCGCGGTCGGCCGACATCGGCGAGGGGTGCGAGGACTCGATGGCCGGCAGATCGCCCAGGAGCGGGCGCAGATTGCGCGCGTCCCGCCCCCACAGCACCGACACCAGCGGCTTCCCGCGTGCGGCGAGCGCCCGGATGGCCTGCTCGGTGACGGCCTCCCAGCCCTTGTCCCGGTGCGCCGCCGGGCGGCGCGGGGCCGTGGTGAGCGCCCTGTTCAGGAGCAGGACGCCCTGCCGGGTCCACGGGGTCAGATCGCCGTTCGAGGGCCGGGGGAGGCCCAGGTCGGTGTTCATCTCCCGGAAGATGTTCTCCAGGCTCGGCGGCAGCGGGTGCACGTCCGGAGCGACGGAGAAACTGAGCCCCACGGCATGCCCGGGAGTGGGATAGGGGTCCTGGCCGACGATGAGGACCCGCACCTCGTCGAAGGGCTGCTGGAACGCCCTCAGGACGTTCGCCCCCGACGGGAGGTAGGTCCGCCCCGCGGCGATCTCCTGACGGAGGAAGTCGCCCATCGCGGCGATGCGTTCGGCCACCGGCGCGAGCGCGTTCGCCCACCCGGCCTCGACGATTTCGTTCAACGGTCTTGCTGCCACGCCGTCACTCTACTGGCGCACACCGACAACGCCGCCGGACCCCGATCCCACCCCCTGCTCAGCCGATCACCGCCGCCCGCACGCACAGCACGTCCGGCAGGTGCTCGGCGAGCAGCCGCCAGCTGTCGCCGTCGTCCGCGCTCGCGTACACCTCGCCGTTGCGGTTGCCGAAGTAGATCCCGGCCGGGTCGGCGTCGTCGGTGCACAGGGCGTCGCGCAGCACCGTGCCGTAGTGGTCGCCCTCCGGCAGGCCCTTGGAGAGCGGCTCCCAGCTCGCCCCCGCGTCCGTGGTCCGGTAGACCCGGCAGCGGCGGCCGGCCGGCACCCGGTCGGCGTCGGCGTTGATCGGGAACACATAGGCGGTGTCCGGGCGATGGGGGTGCGCGGCGACCGCGAAGCCGAAGTCGGACGGCAGGCCCGTGCCGATGTCGGTCCACCGGCCGCCCCCGTCGTCACTGCGGAAGACACCCCAGTGGTTCTGCAGATACAGCCGGTCCAGGTCGCCCGCGTCCTGGGCGATCTTGTGCACGCACTGCCCGAACTCGGGGTTCGGGTCGGGCAGGAAGACCGCCGACACCCCCTGGTTGGACGGGTCCCAGCTCGCCCCGCCGTCGCGGGAGCGGAAGACTCCGGCGGTCGACACCGCCACCGTCACCGCGTCCGGGTCCCGGGCGTCGGTGACCACCGTGTGCACCGCCTCGCCGCCTCCGCCCGGCACCCAGCGGTCCCGGGTCGGGTGCTCCCACAGCGGGCGCACCAGCTCGAAGGACTCGCCGCCGTCGGTGGACCGGAAGAGCGCGGCCGGCTCCGTCCCCGCGTACACCACGCCGGGGGAGTGCGCGGGCGCCGGATGGAGCTGCCAGACCCGCTCCAGCGAAGCCCCGGTGTCCTGCGGGAACTTGACCGCCGGCCGGGGCGGCTCGGTCCAGCTCGCCCCGAGGTCGTCGGAGTGGAAGACGGAGGGACCCCAGTGGGAACTGTCTCCGCCGACCAGGATTCTCGGGCGGTCACCCCGGGTGTCGATCCCGATCGAATAGATCGCCTGCGCGTTGAAATGGGGGGCGTCGAACTCCCATCGGCCGTCTCGCCCGCGGCCGATGAAGAGCCCCTTGCGGGTGCCCACGGTCAGTACTACGTCGGTCATGCCGACACCTCCAGGACGCCGTTGTCGCGGATACGGGCCAGTCTGCACCCCACCACTGACAACGGCTCCTGGAGTGGCCTCCGCCCCTGCTCAGAGGCGTGTTGTCGGGCTCAGATCGCCCAGGCGTACGGACTGGGCGCGGAGATCTTGGCACCCAGCTCGCGGGCCGCGCGACGAGGCCAGGAGGCGTCGCGCAGCAGCTCGCGCCCGAGCAGTACGGCGTCCGCCTCGCCGTTGGCGACGATCTTCTCGGCCTGCTCGCTCTCCGTGATCAGACCGACGGCCGCGACCGGCAGCCCGGCCTCCGCCCTCACCCGGGCCGCGAAGGGCACCTGGTAGCCCGGGCCGACCGGGATGCGGGCCGGGCCGCCGTTGCCGCCGGTGGACACGTCGAGCAGGTCCACCCCGTGTTCGCGCAGCAGGGCGGCGAAGCGCACGGTCTCGTCCGCCGTCCAGCCCTGCTCGTCCAGCCAGTCGGTGGCCGAGATCCGGAAGAACAGCGGCAGTTCCTCGGGCCAGACGGCGCGCACGGCGTCGACGACCTCCAGGGCGAGCCGGGTGCGGTTCTCGAAGGAGCCGCCGTAGGCGTCGGTGCGCCGGTTGCTGTGCGGGGAGAGGAACTCGCCGATCAGATAGCCGTGGGCGCCGTGCACCTCCAGGACCTGGAAGCCGGCGGCGAGCGCACGCCGCGCGGCGTCGGCGAACCGCTCGGTGATCTCGTGGATCTGCTCGACCGTCAGCTCGGTCGGCACCTGGTGGTCGTCGGCGAAGGCGACCGGGCTAGGCCCCACCGGCTGCCAGCCGAGACCGCCGGCGGGGTCGACCGGCCCGCGGCCGTCCCAAGGCCGCTTGGTGGCGGCCTTGCGCCCGGCGTGGCCGATCTGGACGCCCGGAACGGTGCCGTGCTCCGTCAGGAACGCGGCGATCCGGCGCAGGCCCTCGATCTGCGTGTCGTCCCAGAGCCCGAGGTCGAAGGGGCTGATCCGGCCCTCGGGGGCGACCGCCGTCGCCTCGACCAGGATCAGCCCGGCGCCGCCGGTGGCCCGGGAGGCGTAGTGCGCGAAGTGCCAGTCGCCCGCGACGCCCGCGCCCGGACCCGTCGGTTCCGCCGAGTACTGGCACATCGGGGCCATCCAGACCCGATGGGGCACGGTGACGGACCGCAGGGTGAAGGGCTCGAACAGGGCGGCGCTCATGACGGACTCCTCGTCGGTGTGACGGATGCTGTCTCGGGCTGACGCTCGTACGATACTCATCGTAGTACGGCGTCTGTCAAACTACGAGAAGTCTCGTACAATGAAGTCCCCCGATTCCGAGAGCCGTGGAGCCGCCGCCGTGACCACCGCGACCAACCCCCGGGTCCTGGAGCACCCCGAGCGCGAGGAGATCCGCCTCGAAGCCGTGCTCCACGCGCTCGCCGACGCGGTCCGGCTGCGGATCGTCCGGGACATGGTCCGCGGCGAGGGCGAGGAGTTCGCCTGCTCGTCCTTCGTCCTGCCGGTCACCAAGTCGACGACCACCCACCACTTCCGTGTGCTGCGCGAGAGCGGCGTGGTCCGCCAGCTCTACCGCGGCACGACCAAGCTCAACATCCTCCGCCGCGACGACCTCGAAGCCCTCTTCCCCGGCCTCCTGGACAGCATCCTCGCGGCCACCGAGGCCCAGTCCGTCCGCCTGGGCGAGCCGTAGGAGAGATCCGGAAGCCGGAGAGCGGGCCCTCCGGCCATACGGCCCGTTCCCGACCGCCGCACGGCCGGCCCGGGGTCAACCGATCGGCCGGCCCCGAGGCCCGGCCCCGGCCCCCGGCCCGCCCCTACAGCGACCGCATCCGGTCGATCTCGGCCGACTGCTGCGCGATCACATCGCTCGCCATCTCCTCCACGAGCACGTTGTTGCCCTGGCTCAGGACGTCCGCCGCCATCGTGATCGCGCCGTCGTGGTGAGTGATCATCAGCTTCAGGAAGAGACTGTCGAAGGCCGCGCCCTTCGCCGCCCGCAGCTGCGCGAGCTGCGCCTCGGTCGCCATGCCCGGCATGGCGTGATGGTCGTGGCCGGTCATCGGGCGCGGACCGCCGTTGTTCTTCAGCCAGCCCTCCATCGCCCCGATCTCCGGCCCCTGCGCCGCCGAGATCCGCTCGGCGACCTTGCGGACCCGCGGATCCTTCGCGCGCCGCGGGGCGAGCGCGGTCATGGCAAGGGCCTGGCGGTGGTGCTCGATCATCATCTGCACATAGCCGTAGTCGGCGCCGTTGGGGCGCTCGTCCGGCATCAGCCGGGCCGCCTCCTCCGGGGAGACCCGTTTCGCGGGCTCACCGGGCTTGCCCGGCGCCACGATCCCCGGGCTCTTCCCCGAACTCCCGGAGCCGGAAACCGGCTTGGTCTCGTCCGGCCCCGACTCACAGGCCCCCAGGGCGAATACGGCACAGGCGGCGAGCAGTGCGGCGAGGGCACCACGGACACGATGTTTCGACAATGCGACCTCCAAAGGCACTTCGGCAACTTCGGTCACTCGGGAAACTTCGGGAACTCGGTCGACGGCGGCGGTTCGAGGAAAACTCATTACGTCTCTGTTGCCATCTGTTGAGATGTGCACGCTAAGGAAGATACTGCCGGGGTCCATCCGTCGTTCAACTGCGAACGAAATCCAGAGAGGACGGAGTGACTTCGTGCGTACCACGAGTACCCCGCGTGCACGGATCAGAGGCCTGGGTGCGGCGACCGCCGCGGCAGGTCTGCTGATCGGACTGCTCGCCGCAGGACCCGCGGCCGCCACACCCGACCCGGGCGACGCGCCCGTTCGGAACGACGTCACCGCGGAGCAGGCGGCCGACGCCCGCGCCGCCATCGCGAGCGGTGAGATACCCGGCGTGGACGAGATCGTCCACAGCGCCAACATCGAACATCTCGTCAACATCCCCAAGGACGCCCTCAAGGGCACCAACTCGGACCTGGCGTTCCAGGGCAAGTACGCCTTCGCCGGGAACTACGACGGCTTCCGGGTCTTCGACATCAGCGACCCGGGGAACCCGAAGACCGTCACCCAGGTGCTCTGCCCCGGATCGCAGAACGACGTGTCCGTCTCCGGCAATCTGCTCTTCCTCTCCACCGACTCCTCCCGAAGCGACAACTCCTGCGCCAGCACCTCGCAGCCCGCCTCGGTGAAGGAATCCTGGGAGGGAATGAAGATCTTCGACATCAGCGACGTCGCCAACCCGAAATACGTCGCCGCCGTCGAGACCGCCTGCGGCTCGCACACCCACACCCTCGTGCCCGAGCGCAAGAACGTCTACGTGTACGTCTCGTCCTACTCGCCCAACGCCGCGTTCCCGGACTGCCAGCCCCCGCACGACGGCATCTCCGTGATCAAGGTCCCGCGCAACGCGCCCGAGCAGGCCAAGGTGGTCGGCTTCCCGGTGCTGTTCCCCGGTGAGGGCCCCGACGGCGGCGGCAACCCCGGCGCGCCCACCAACCCGGGCGTCTCCAAGACCACCGGCTGCCACGACATCACCGTGCTCCCGGGCAAGGACCTGGCCGCCGGCGCCTGCATGGGCGACGGCATCCTGTTCGACATCGAGAACCCCGAGCAGCCCCGGGTGATCGACCGGGTCCAGGACAACGTCAACTTCGCCTTCTGGCACTCCGCGACCTTCAACCAGAAGGCCGACAAGGTCGTCTTCACCGACGAGCTCGGCGGCGGCGGCGCGGCCACCTGCAACGCGGCCGTCGGCCCGAACCGCGGCGCGGACGGCATCTACGACATCGTCGGCAAGGGCGACAAGCGCAAGCTGGTCTTCCGCAGCTACTACAAGATCCCGCGCCACCAGGCCGACACCGAGAACTGCGTCGCCCACAACGGCTCGCTGATCCCGGTGAAGGGCAAGGACATCATGGTCCAGGCCTGGTACCAGGGCGGCATCTCCGTCTGGGACTTCACCGACTCCCGGCGGCCGAAGGAGATCGCGTACTTCGAGCGCGGCCCGATCTCCGCCACCACCCTGGTCGGCGGCGGCTCCTGGTCCGCCTACTACTACAACGGCTTCATCTACTCGAACGACCTGGTCAAGGGCTTCGACGTGCTGAAGCTCAGCGACAGGCGCACCGACAAGGCGGGGCGGATCCGGATGGACGAGCTCAACGTCCAGACCCAGCCGGACTACTTCGAGGACTTCGAGGACTGACGTCCCACCCGTGAGACCGGGACGATCGACCGCGTGCCGTCGGGCGGACCCCCGCCCGGCGGCACGCCGAGCTCCCAGTCGAGCCCGTACCGCAGGAACAGCTCCGCCCGCAGCCGGGCCGCCGGCATCGGCGCCCCCGGCAGCAGCACCGCGAACACCGCGCCCATGAGCAGCGCCCGCAGCAGCGGGTAGTCGGTCTCCACGTCCTCGGAGCCGTACCGCTCGACCGTGTCCCGCAGCAGCGTCGCGAGCCGCTGCTGCTCGGGGCACCGCACGAAGCCCTCCGCCTGCAGGATGCCCGCCATGTGCGTCCGCATGAGCACCGGCCGCTCCTCGGCGAGGCCCAGGATCGCGTCGATCGCCCGGGCGAGCCGCTCCCGGCCGTCCTCCGAGCGCGGCTCGCGCTCCAGGGCCGCCTCCAGGGTCCGGTGCATCAGCCGGTGCACGGCGGACTGCAGCAGCTGACGTTTGCCCGGGAAGTAGTACGAGACCAGGCCACGGGCCGATCCGGCCCGCTCGGCGATGTCCCCGAGGGTCGTCGCCTCGTAACCGCGCTCCGAGACGAGGTCCACTGTGGCCGCAAGGATCCGGTCACGGGAGCGCCGCCGAAGCTCTTCATTGACCGATGCGCTACGCGGGGACATGCTGGACTCCTGCGTTGACTGGCTCCGAGCCAATATACTCAGCGCGTCCTGTCGTCGCGCCCTCGTGGCCGGCGGCGGGACCTGCCGTCTGTTCTGGGCGACGCGGGGGATCGTCCAGGACAGGCGGCTTCATCGTGTGCCTTCCATTCTGCTCCCGGCGCCCGGCTCCGCGGTCGGCGGCCCACCCGCCGTCACCAGGCGGTACGTGATGATCGTCACGGCCACGCAGCACCAGCCGAACAGCCAGCCGGCCAGCACGTCCGAGGGCCAGTGGACACCCAGATAGACCCGGGTCCAGCCCACCCCGAGCACCGACACGACGGCTGCCCCGGCGAGCGTGCCCCAGCCCCGCCACCCCTCCCTCCAGCGCAGCGCGAGCACCCAGAGCAGCAGCCCGCAGGCCACCGCCGCCGCCATGGCGTGGCCGGAGGGGAAGGCCTGGTACGGCGCCGAGTCGACGGGATCCGGCCAGTGCGGGCGCGCCCGCCCCACCGCCGTCTTCAGGCCGTGCTGGAGCAACCAGGCCAGCAGGGTGGCGCCGGTGATCCACAGCGCGAGCAGCCGCTCCCCCCGGCGCAGCAGCCACAGGACCGCGAGCAGGGTGAGCGCGCGCAGGGTCCACGGGTCCCAGACCCAGTCGGTCAGGATCCGGTTGAGCTGTGTGAAGCCGGGATGGGCGAGTGCGTGGCGGTGCAGGGCATCGGCCACCTCCCGGTCGAAGGAGAGCAACGGGGACCACCTCACCGCCACGAGGACGAGGAGCAGCACGCCCAGGGCGCCGGTCACGACGGCGGAGATGCGCATGGCCCGCATCCTGCCCGACGGCGGGTCGGCGGCGTGCGCGCGGGGTCGGCCGCGTCGCGGTCAGCGGTCAGCCGAGGGCGCGCAGCGCCGGGACGAAGGCCACGAGCACCGGGACCACCGGGACCAGCGCCGCCGCGGCCGTCAGTCCGAGGCGGCGGCCCGCGGTCAGCCGCGGAGTGGCGCTGAGCAGCCGGTTCACCCGCTCCGGAAGTCCGGCGTCCGGAGCCGTGCCGGGGCCGAACACCCCCCGGTCCTCGTTGAGTTCCACCAGCGCCAGGGCCACCGTGAGCCGTCCGAAACGGCGCGAGGCCACGTCGTCGGCCGCCAGCTCCACCAGCCGGTGCATCTCACCGCGGAAGGCCGCGAAGACCGGCACGCCCGGGAAACCGTCCGCGAGCGCCGCCGAGCAGTGCAGCAGCCAGTCGTGCCGCGCCCGGGCGTGTCCCTGCTCGTGCGCGAGCACCGCGTCCAGCTGCCGGCCCTTGAGCCGGCGCAGCGCGGCCGTGGTGATGACGAGGCGCGGTGTCCCGCCGGGCAGCCACCAGGCGTCCGCCCGCTCGCCCTCCAGGACCACGAGCCGGGCGCTGCCCGAGGGCTCCTCACCGGGCAACAGCGGCGCCCGTACGAGCAGTTCGTCACGGCGCTGCCTGCGGCGGGCCCGCGCCCGGCCGATCTCCCGGCCCAGCATCGCCCCGGTCCACAGCCCGCCGGCCGCGAGCACCACGGCGAGCGCCGCCGACCACGGCCCGTTCGCCCCCAGCTCGTACGCCTCGATGACGGCACGCGGCGCGGGCGCGAAGACCTGGCCGCGCACCGCCTGCCAGGCCGCCGCCGCACTGAAGGTCATCGACAGCGCGAAGCTGAGCAGCACCGCTGCCACCACGCACTGCCACACCCACAGCGCCACCACGGGTTCCCGTTCCGCCCAGTCGGCCCGCGCGAGACGTCGCGGGGCGACGACGGCGGTCAGGACGCCGAGTGCGAGCAGCGCGAGGGAGACCAACATGGCGTCAGCCTATGAGTGCGGTACCAGGCCGGGGTATGGCCTTGCGCGGCAAGTGACGCACACCACGGTTTGATTCGCCCGCGAGGTCACAGCGTGAGCAGCATCGCCAGCATCGCGAGCCCCATCGACAACCGGCACACCAACGTCAGTTCCCCGCCGCCCGCACCGCCGCCGCTCCGTATTCGGGCCGTGCCCTCGGACGCCGGCACCGGCACCGGCACGAGCCGGGCACCCGAACGCAGCACGTACACCCCGTAATAGGCGAGCAGCGCCCCTGTGAGCACGGGTATGCCACCCGTCGCGGTGGCGGCCGCCGCGCCGTGTCCCGCGTGCCCGCCCGCCCCGGCGGGGGCCGCGGCCATCGCGAGCGCCATGTAGACCATCGCGAGCGAGCCCACCAGATGGTGCAGATGGTGCCCGCCGTGCCGCACCGCCGCCACGAGCCCGTGCAGCGCGGCGAGCCCGAACAGCACCGCGTACAGCACCCAGCTCCACTCCGGCGGGGTGAACACCGCGGCCGGCAGCGCCATCGCGGCCATGCCGAAGCCCATCACCGCCTCGCTCCCGGCCGCGCCGCGCTCGGCCGCCCCCGCCGCCCGCATACGCAACAGGCAGTACGCCCCGCTGGCCGCGCACAGCACCACGAGCAGCCACCCGGACAACGCCGGTCCGTGCACGCCGCACACCCCCCTCCTCGCGGTCCCGACGCTCCGTGCATGCCCGGCGGCCCGCACGGTCACGCGGGCATCCGGGCGCGCACGGGTGTACGAGGGGGAGTGCGGGGGCGCGCGCCAGGGCATGGCCCGCGGACCCGGCCCGCGGACCCGGCCGTGATCCACAAGCCATGCCCTAGGCTCGGAGCGATCGCGCCCGCCGATCACCCACGCCCGAGGGGAGACCCGCACACCATGGACACCGCCGCGCCCCGGCAGACCGCCCCCGTCACCTACCGCGACGCCGTGCTCGACGACGTCACTGCGCTCGTCCCGCTCGTCGAGTCGGCCTACCGCGGCGACTCCAGCCGGGCCGGCTGGACCACCGAGGCGGACATCCTGCAGGGGCAGCGCACGGACGCGGAGGGCGTCGCGGCGGTCATCACCACGGCCGGCAGCCGGCTGATGGTGGTGGAGCGGGACGGCGCGATCGTCGCCTGCTGCCAGCTCGAACACCGCGGCGAGGCCGCCTACTTCGGCATGTTCGCGGTCCGCCCCGAGCTCCAGGGCGCCGGCCTCGGCCGGCGGATCATCACCGAGGCCGAGCGCCGGGTGCGCGAGCTGTGGGACGTGCGCGAGATGCACATGACGGTGATCTCCGTGCGTGAGGAGCTGATCGCCTGGTACGAGCGCCGCGGCTACCGCCGTACGGGCCGGATGACCCCCTTCCCGTACGGCGACGAGCGCTTCGGCGTGCCGCAGCGCGACGACCTGGAGTTCGAGCTCCTGGTGAAGCCGCTCGTCTGAGCCGCGCCCCCGCGCGTCAGGCCTGCCCTCCGGGCCCGCCGCGCCCGGTGGCGGCGCTCAGGCCGTGAAGCGGCCCGTGCTGCGGATCTCCGGACGGTCGGTGGTGGCCCCGTCGAGGCCCAGGGCGCGGGCGAGCCGCAGGTCGTCCTGGGTGTTCACGACCCAGCCGATCACCCGCAGCCCCGCCTTGTGCGCCGTGTCGACGGTGTGCAGGGTGAGGTGCCGGATGTTGAGGACCAGCGCCTGCGCCCCGACCGCGAGGGCGCGCTCCACGACCTCGCCCTGATCCCCGTCGGCGACCAGCGCGGTGCGCACCCCGGGGACCAGGCCGCCGATCTCCGCGAGCGCCTCGTCGTGGAAGGACAGCACCTCCACCCGTCCGGTCAGCCCGCGCCCGTCGATCACCGCGGCCAGCGCCCGGGCCGCCGCGGCGTCCTTGATCTCGGCCTGGAGCGGCGCCCGGACCGCCGTCAGGACCTCCTCGAAGACGGGGATCCGCTCCCCGCCGCCCGCGTCGAGCTCCTTCAGCTCCGCGAGCGTCTTGCCGGCGATCGGGCCGGTGCCGTCCGTGGTGCGGTCGACGTCGGCGTCGTGCATCACGACGAGCGCGCCGTCCTTGCTGAGGTGGAGGTCGAGTTCGATGGCGTCCATGCCGGCCTGCTCCGCCCGTACGAAGGAGAGCAGGGTGTTCTCGGGCGCGACGCCCATGACTCCGCGATGACCGATGGTGAGGAAACTCAAGATCTTCTCGCTTCCGTCGAGGTCCGCGGCCCCGGCCGCGCCGGGCGCCGATCGGCTCCTTGGCGCAGCCTAGTAGCTGGGGACGAAACGGGAAGCGGGCGCGCGGAACACCGTATTTCTCGGCCTCACGGCGCACCAGACAGGAAAATTCGCGGTGACACCGGGGGGTTGGCAGGAGAATTTTTCCTGCTCCTCTTGTGGGGTGAGGCCGTCCCTGGTTACGGTGTGTGGACGCAAGGTTCTCCTGTGGAGGAAGAGAAATGACGGAAATTCTTGTGCAGGACGTGACCGGTGGGGGGATAGCCACCGACACCCCGGTGATCACCCACCCTGCCTGGACCGAGCTCAAGAATGCCGTGGAGGAGCTCCGCCCCTGGCAGAGCGCGGACGGCTCCATCGACTTCGCCGCCGAGGGCGCTCCGGCCCGTGCCCAGGCCGAGCAGACCGTCGAGCGCATCGTCGCCGCGGTCGAGCAGCTCTCCCCGCTGCTCCCGCACGACGCCGCGTACCACCGCGCCCTCGTCGCCGACCTGCGCAAGTGGGCCGCGGCGGGCTTCGAGGTCCCGGACTTCCTGGACGCGCTGATGGCCTTCCACCCGGCCGCCGACCGCCGGGACGGGCTGCAGCACCTCGTCGTCTTCCCGATGTACACGCAGAACGGCAACCCGGACCGCAACATCGAGGCCGTCGTGCTGCGCATGGTGTGGCCGGAGTGGCTCTCCGAGCTCGAGGCCACCCGCTTCGACAACCCCGGCTACTGCGGCATCACCTTCGAGGACTTCACGGCCGGCTACGACACCAACTCGGCCGTGCTCTTCCCCGAGACCGTCGCCGTGCGCGAGGTGCCGGAGAGCTTCACGTGGGGCGCCATCTTCTGCGACCGCGAGGCCGCCCGCTTCCGCAAGGTGACCGAGGCCGCCGTCGACATCCTGGGTGTCGAGCTGCCCGCGGACATCGCGACCCTGCTCGGGGACCAGAAACGCTGCGAAGAGGCCTTCGCCCTGTGGGACCTGATCCACGACCGTGCCCACAGCCGCGGCGACCTGCCCTTCGACCCGTTCATGATCAAGCAGCGCCAGCCGTTCTGGATGTACGGCCTGGAGGAGCTGCGCTGCGACCTGACCTCCTTCAAGGCGGCCGTGCAGCTGGAGGCCGAGGGCAACGAGCACGGCCGTGACGTGCAGTACGCCGTGCTCTTCGACCGGATGTTCCGCTTCCCGCTCACCGGCGACCGCACCCGCAACTACGACGGCCTCGGCGGTCAGCTGCTCTTCGCGTACCTCCACCGGCACGACGTGGTGCGCTGGACCGACAACACGCTGACCATCGACTGGCAGCGCGCCCCCGAGGTCACCAACCAGCTCTGCGCCGAGATCGAGACGCTCTACCGCGACGGCATCGACCGTCCGAAGCTCGTCCACTGGTTCAAGGCGTACGAGCTGGTCTCCACCTACCTCGCCCCGCACCCGGGCTCGAAGTGGGCCAAGGGCGCCGACGCCCTCGACGTCTCGCTCCCGCCGCGCAAGCTCGTCGACGACGTGCTTCCGGACGAGTTTCCGCTCAGCATGTTCTTTGAGGCCCTGTCCAAGAAGATGAAGGGCGTCATCGCCGACACCAAGGGCATCACCGCCGCGGACATGCCCGAGCGGGCCGCCGCGTGACCGACGTTACGGAACACACGGAGGAGTCGTCCATGAACGCCAACGGAAACGGTGGGCCGCTCGACGGAGCCGTCATCGCGGTCGCGGGTGCGGCCGGCCCGGCGGGTCGCGCGACCCTGCTGCGCCTCGCCGAGGCGGGCGCGACCGTGGTCGCCTCCGACGCCGACCCGGCGCGGCTCGCCGAGGCGGTCGACGCCGCCCGCTACGCCCACGGCGGCGCGACGGTCACCGGCGACACGGTCGACCTGCTCGACCTGGAGGCCACCCGGGAGTGGGCCGCCAAGACCGAGAAGGAGTTCGGCCGGGTCGACGGCCTGGTCCACCTCGTCGGCGGCTGGCGCGGCGCGTCCTCCTTCGCCGAGACCGATCTCAAGGACTGGGACTTCCTGGAGAAGCTCCTCATCCGCACGGTCCAGCACACCTCGCTCGCCTTCCACGACGGACTGCTCCGCAGCGGCGGCCGCGGCCGGTACGCGCTGATCAGCCAGGTCGGCGCGCACAAGCCGCAGGCCAACAACGCCGCGTACAACGCCGGCAAGGCCGCGGCCGAGGCCTGGACGCTCGCCATGGCGGACTCCTTCCGCAAGCTGGGGGGTGACGAGGGGCCGCAGGCGGCCGCTGCGATCCTGGTGATCAAGGCACTGGTGCACGACGCGATGCGCGCGGAGCGCCCCAATGCGAAGTTCGCGGGCTTCACCGACGTCAAGGAACTGGCCGACGCCATCGCCGGACTCTGGGAGCGGCCCGCACAGGAAGTGAATGGACAGCGCCTGTGGCTGACCCCCAAGCCCTGACCGCGGCCTCGCGGACCGATGCCCGTCGTCACCACGACCCGTCGGTCCGCGGCTTCGCCAGCGACAACTACGCCGGAGTCCATCCGGAGGTCCTCGCGGCCATCGCCCTCGCCAACGGCGGCCACCAGGTCGCCTACGGCGAGGACGACTACACCGACCACCTGCAGCGCGTCATGCACAGCCACTTCGGCCCCTCGGCCGAGGCGTTCCCGGTCTTCAACGGGACCGGGGCCAACGTGACCGCGCTCCAGGCGCTCACCGACCGCTGGGGCGCGGTGATCTGCGCCGAGTCCGCGCACATCAACGTGGACGAGGGCGGCGCGCCCGAGCGGATGGGCGGTCTCAAGCTGCTCACCGTGCCCACCCCGGACGGCAAGCTCACCCCCGAGCTGATCGACCGGCAGGCCTGGGGCTGGGACGACGAGCACCGGGCGATGCCGCAGGTGGTCTCGATCACCCAGAACACCGAGCTCGGCACCGTCTACACGGTCGAGGAGATCCGGGCCATCGTGGACCACGCCCACGCCAAGGGAATGAAGGTCCACCTCGACGGCGCCCGGATAGCCAACGCGGCCGCGTCCCTGAACGTGCCGATGCGCGCGTTCACCAACGCGGTCGGTGTCGACGTCATCTCGTACGGCGGCACCAAGAACGGCATGATGTTCGGCGAGGCCGTGGTGGTCCTCAACCCGGACGCGGTCAGCCACATGAAGCACCTGCGCAAGCTGTCCATGCAGCTCGCCTCCAAGATGCGCTTCGTGTCGGTGCAGCTGGAGGCGCTGCTCGCCAAGGACCTGTGGCTGCGCAACGCCGGTCACGCCAACGCGATGGCCCAGCGCCTCGCGGCCGGCGTGCGGGGCGTGGACGGGGTGGAGATCCTCTATCCGGTGCAGGCCAACGCGGTCTTCGCGCGACTGCCGCACGAGGTCAGCCGGCGTCTCCAGAAGCGCTTCCGCTTCTACTTCTGGGACGAGGCGGCCGGCGACGTGCGCTGGATGTGCTCCTTCGACACCACGGAGGACGACGTCGACGCCTTCCTCCAGGCGCTGAAGGAAGAGATGTCGCGCTAGCCGTCCCTGGCGCCGTCTCCGTACGGGTATGCGGCCGGACGGAGGTCACCGACTTCCGTCCGGCCGCGCACTTGTGCTCACAAGAGTTCAATGCAATGGACTGACGGGTCCTCTATGATGGACTGCATGACCCTCACGCTCACCGTCTCCGACGAGGTCCGCGCCCTCGTGCCCGGCTTCACCCACCTCGCGGTCGAGGCCCGCGGACTGGTCAACGGACCCAGCGACGCGACCAGTTCGGCCCTGCTCGACGACGCCGCGCGGCGCCTCGCGGCGCGCCTCGACGGGCGCACCCCCGACCAGGACCCGCACGTGGCCGCCTGGCGGGCCGCCTACACGGCCTTCGGCGCCAAGCCCTCCCGTACCCGCAACTCCGCAGAGGCGCTCGCCAGGCGGGCCCTCGCGGACGGCGGGCTGCCCCGGATCAACCGGCTCGTCGACGCCTACAACGCGATCAGCGTCGCCCATCTGATCCCGGTCGGCGGCGAGGACCTGGGACGCATCCAGGGCGGCATGCGGCTGATCCGGGCCACCGGCGAGGAGGACTTCGTCACCGTCGCCGGCGGCGAGGAGACCGTGGAGCACCCCGAGCCCGGTGAGGTCGTCTGGTGTGACGAGGCGGGCGTCACCTGCCGTCGCTGGAACTGGCGCCAGGGCCCGCGCACCCGCATCGACGACGACACCACCGACGCGCTGTTCCTGCTCGAATCGCTCGCGCCGATGACCCTCGACGAGCTGCGCGCGGCCGGCGACGAACTCGCCGAGCTGCTCGTGAAGGTCAGCCCCGGGGCCCGGATCACCGTCCGCGACCCCGAGTGAGCCCCTGAGGGCCTGCCGCGGCCCTCTGGCCGCCTCCTACTGCTGTTCGCGGCGCTCCGCGGCCTTGAGCTCCTCCGGCGTCGGCGCCGTGCCCCCGAGGTGCGCGGGCACCCACCAGGTGTCGCTCGCGTCCTTGGGGCGCACCGGGTAGGCCCGCTGCGCCGCCTCCAGGAGCTCCTGCACGCGCTCCCGCAGCCGCCGGGTGATCGCACCCGCGTACTGGTCGGCCGGTGCCTCCAGCGGCTCGCCGACCCGGATGGTGATCGGGATGTGGCTGCGCTTGAAGTTCCGCGGCCGCCCCTTGGTCCACACCCGCTGGGTGCCCCACAGCGCCATCGGGATCAGCGGCACGCCGGCCTCCTGCGCGAGGCGCGCCGCACCCGACTTGAAGCTCTTCAGAGTGAACGACTGCGAGATGGTCGCCTCGGGGAAGACACCCACGATCTCGCCCGAACGCAGCGCGCTCAGCGCGTGCTGGTAGGCGTGCTCGCCCTGCGAGCGGTCCACCGGGATGTGCTTCATCGCGCGCATCAGCGGCCCCGACACCTTGTGCCGGAACACCGACTCCTTCGCCATGAAGCGCACCAGACGCTTCTGCGGCAGCGCGGCCAGACCGGTGAAGATGAAGTCCAGATAGCTGATGTGATTGCTCACCAGCACCGCGCCGCCCTGGCGGGGGATGTGGTGCGACCCCTGGGTGTCGATCTTCAGGTCCAGCGCCTTGAACATGGTCAGGGCGGCGCCGATGACCGGCCGATAGACGAGTTCTGCCATCTGGGAGGAACCCCTTACGTCTGTGCCTGGGGAGGGTTCTCCCGGCGAAGTTACGCAGCCGTAGGTTTTCGGCTTTGGGCAGATCGTGCCCCATGTGGGGGCCCGTGACCAGTCCTGACGGCTTCGTAGGGGGAGATTCTCGTCACTCCGGGTGGTCATGGCGGGAATTCAGCGGTCCCCCGGGGCGCTGCACCAGGCATGACGAGCGAACACGGCACGAGGAGGCGGGAAGCGGTGGGTGAGGTCCTGGACGCGGCGGAACTGGGCGCCGAGCTGGGGGAGAAGGCCACCCTGGTCCAGTTCTCCACCGCCTTCTGCCAGCCCTGCCGGGCCACCCGCCGCACCCTCGCCGAGGTCGCCGCCATGGTCGAGGGCGTCGGACACGTGGAGATCGACGCCGAGGAGCGGCTCGACCTCGTGCGCGCCCTCGGCATCGCCCGTACGCCCACCGTCCTCGTCCTCGACCGGGACGGCCGCATCGTCATCCGGGCCGCCGGGCAGCCTCGTAGGGCCGATGTCATCGCGGCGCTGGGGCGGGCGGTGTGAGCATGTCCGCATCCTGGCGATATCGTCCGCATGCTGATACGTACACTTGACTGAGCACGTCAACGATCGTCAGTCTGGCGCAATGCTCCCAGAACTCCTTCTCTACGGCCGGGCCCATGTGGACCTCGGCCGCAACGCGAGCGCGCGCTGTCCGGGTGTCTGACGGCCCCGCGACCCCTCTCCCGCCCTCGCAGAAGGACAATTCCATGACGGTCTCGCCCGAGCTCCGCACGCTCCCGACGATTCCCTCCGCTCCCTCCCCGCGCACCTCGTTCGCCGCCGACCCGGTCCCCGCCGTCGGTGCCCCGCGCCCCGGCTCCCCCGAACTGCTGCGCTCCGTCTTCCGGCAGCACGCCGCCGGCGTCGCGGTCATCACCGCGTACGGCGAGGGGCGCCCGGTCGGCTTCACCGCCACCTCGCTCAACTCCGTGGCCGCCGAACCCCCGCTGATCTCCTTCGGCGTGGGCACCGGATCCTCCAGCTGGCCGGTGCTCGCCGGGGCCGAGCACGTCGGCGTGCACATACTCGGCGAGCACCAGGCGGACCTGGCGGCCACCTTCGCGCGCAGCGGCGCCGACCGCTTCGGCGCGCCCACCCGCTGGAGCCACGGCCCCGAGGGAGTGCCGGTCCTAGACGGGGTGCTCGCCTGGCTGGTGTGCCGCGTGGTGGCCAGGGTCCCGGCCGGCGACCACCGGATCGTCATCGCCGAGGCCGTGGCCGGCGACCCGGACGGCGCGGGCCGTCCGCTGCTCTACCACCAGGGGCGCTTCAACGCCCTGCGCGACTGAGAGTTCCCGTACGAGCCCTGTGCGGGCGTTGGCAAGGTCACACGGCTGAGCGCTTGCTCACTGGTAACGAACTGGGTGTACTGGCGAGTAATATTTCGGCGGGGCGTCGGACGCCCCGACCGGAAACCCGCCCTTCAGGCGCCTATGCTGCGAGCAACAAGGCAGCCCAGTTATGACGATGCAGTAGGAGAGCCGGCGTGAGCTTGAGGATCGTTGTCTGTGTGAAGTACGTGCCGGACGCCACTGGCGACCGGAAGTTCGCCGATGACCTGACGGTCGACCGCGACGACGTCGACGGCCTCCTTTCGGAGCTCGACGAGTACGCGGTCGAGCAGGCCCTGCAGATCGCCGAAGAGGCGGACGACGCAGAGGTCACCGTGCTCACGGTCGGCCCCGAGGACGCCAAGGACGCCCTGCGCAAGGCGCTGTCCATGGGTGCCGACAAGGCCGTCCACGTCGAGGACGACGACCTGCACGGCACCGACGTCATGGGCACCTCCCTGGTGCTCGCCAAGGCCATCGAGAAGACCGGCTACGACGTCGTCATCGCCGGCATGGCCTCCACCGACGGCACCATGGGTGTCCTCCCGGCGATCCTGGCCGAGCGCCTGGGCGTCCCGCAGGTCACCCTGCTCTCCGAGGTCAAGGTCGAGGACGGCAAGGTGACGGGCCGCCGTGACGGCGACACCGCCTCCGAGCAGCTGGAGGCCTCCCTCCCGGCCGTCGTCTCCGTGACGGACCAGTCGGGCGAGGCCCGCTACCCGTCCTTCAAGGGCATCATGGCCGCCAAGAAGAAGCCGGTGGAGTCCCTGGACCTGTCCGACCTCGACATCGAGGCGGAGGAGGTCGGCCTGGAGGGCTCCTGGACCAAGGTCGACGAGGCGAACGAGCGCCCCGCCCGCACCAAGGGCACGATCGTCACGGACGAGGGCGAGGGCGGCAAGCAGCTGGCCGAGTTCCTTGCGGGCCAGAAGTTCATCTAGGGCCCGCGCGAACCGCGCCGTTCGCTGTTTCCCCGACGTCCCCCGTTTCTTCCGCAGGAGATTGAAGTCCCATGGCTGAGATTCTCGTCTACGTCGACCACGTCGACGGAGCCGTCCGCAAGCCCACCCTGGAGCTGCTGACCCTCGCCCGCCGCCTCGGCGAGCCGGTCGCCGTCGCGCTCGGCAACGGCGCCGCCGACACCGCCGCCGCGCTCGCCGAGCACGGCGCCGTGAAGGTCCTCACCGCCGAGGCCCCCGAGTTCGCCGAGTACCTCGTCGTCCCGAAGGTGGAGGCCCTCCAGGCCGCGTACGAGGCTGTCTCCCCGGCCGCCGTGCTCGTCCCGTCCTCCGCCGAGGGCAAGGAGATCGCCGCCCGCCTCGCCGTCCGCATCGGCTCCGGCATCATCACCGACGCCGTGGACCTCGAGGCCGGCGCCGAGGGCCCGGTCGCGACGCAGTCCGCGTTCGCCGCCTCGTACACCACCAAGTCCCGTGTCTCCAAGGGCACTCCGGTCATCACGGTCAAGCCGAACTCGGCCCCCGTGGAGGCCGCCCCGGCCGCCGGTACGGTCGAGGCCCTCGCCGTCTCCTTCTCGGAGAAGGCGCACGGCACCAAGGTCACCGCCCGCACCCCGCGCGAGTCGACCGGCCGCCCGGAGCTGACCGAGGCCGCGATCGTGGTCTCCGGCGGCCGCGGCGTCAACGGCGCCGAGAACTTCGGCATCATCGAGGCGCTCGCCGACTCGCTCGGTGCCGCCGTCGGCGCCTCCCGCGCCGCCGTCGACGCCGGCTGGTACCCGCACTCCAACCAGGTCGGCCAGACCGGCAAGTCGGTCTCGCCGCAGCTGTACATCGCCTCCGGCATCTCCGGTGCGATCCAGCACCGCGCGGGTATGCAGACCTCGAAGACCATCGTCGCGATCAACAAGGACGCCGAGGCGCCGATCTTCGACCTGGTCGACTACGGCGTGGTCGGCGACCTGTTCGACGTCGTGCCGCAGCTGACCCAGGAGATCCAGGCCCGTAAGGGCTGAGCTGGGCACTCGTACCGGTCCGGGGGCCGCGTGGTGATCGTCACCGCGCGGCCCCCGGCCGTTTCACCGACGGGTGGACACCCATTGACGCAGGTCCGGACCGACTACTAACTTCGCCATACGGATTGTTGATTCCGTGCAGCGGAAAACAGGAGGACGTGGGATGGGCCAGCAGGAGAAGGTGTCGACGAGCCTCGCCGGCGCGGTCAGCGAGGGCATCAGCGCCTCCCTCGCCACCGTGGACGCCGAGCTGGACCGTCGCTACCCGGGAGACCCCGGCACCCGCCAGCCCGTCCACACCGTCTACGTCCCCGGCGACGTCTTCGACGCCGGCACCATCCGCTCCTGGGGCGACCAGGCCCTCGCCGCCCTCGACGAGCACGCCCCGGACGCGGCGACCTTCGCCGGCGTCCTCGGCCTGGCCGACGACCTCGCCGAGGACGTCTACGGACGCGTCCGGGCCAAGCTGGAGCGCGAGCCCGTCGAGGACCTCCGGGTCGACTTCGAGGACGGTTACGGGGGCGGTGACGAGGACCGCGACGCCGCCCGCGCCGCCCGGATCATCACCGAGGCGTACGCGGACCTCAGCGCCGCCCCGTACATGGGCATCCGGATGAAGTGCATGGAGTCCGCCGTGCGCGACCGGGGCATCCGCACCACCGACGTCTTCCTCACCGGCCTCATGGAGCACGGCGGCCTGCCCGACGGTCTCGTCCTCACCCTCCCCAAGGTCACCTACCCCGAGCAGGTCACCGCCTTCGTACGCCTCCTGGAGGCCTTCGAGAGGGCCCACGGCCTCGACGAGGGCCGCCTCGGCTTCGAGATCCAGATCGAGACCAGCCAGGCCATCCTCGCCGCCGACGGCACCGCCACCGTCGCCCGCATGATCGACGCCGCCGAGGGCCGCGCCACCGGCCTGCACTACGGCACCTTCGACTACAGCGCCTGCCTCGGCGTCTCCGCCGCCTACCAGGCCAGCGACCACCCGGCCGCCGACCACGCCAAGGCGATCATGCAGGTCGCCGCCGCGGGCACGGGAGTGCGCGTCTCCGACGGCTCCACCAACGTGCTCCCGGTCGGCTCCACCGCCCATGTCCACGAGGCCTGGAAGCTCCACTACGGCCTCACCCGCCGCGCCCTGGCCCGCGCCTACTACCAGGGCTGGGACATGCACCCCGGCCACATCCCCACCCGTTACGCCGCCGTCTTCGCCTTCTACCGCGAGGGCTTCGAGAGTGCCGCTCAGCGTCTCTCCGCCTACGCCAACCACGCCGGCGGCGACGTCATGGACGAGCCCGCCACCGCCAAGGCGCTCTCCTCCTACCTGCTCCGCGGCCTGCAGTGCGGCGCCCTCGACAGCGCGGAGGTCGACGCCCTCACCGGCATGACCCGCGCCGACCTGGAGCGCTTCTCGGCCCCGCGCCGCGGCGATCTGACGGCGACAGCCCAGTAACCCTCGGCCCGCCCAGGGCCACGCTCCGTGCCCCGTACTCTGTACGCGTCCATCGCAGCCGACAGAGGAACGGGGCACGGGTGTCTTCGGGGGAGTACGAGCGGCTGTCCGGCCGCTACCGGGTGGTGAGCCGACTCGGGCGCGGCGGCATGGGAGTCGTCTGGCGCGCGGTCGACGAGGTGCTCGGCCGTGAGGTGGCGGTCAAGGAACTGCGCACCTACAACGACGCGTCGGGGGCGGAACTGGAAGACCTGCGGCTGCGCATGCAGCGCGAGGCCCGGGCGGCGGCCCGGATCCGCCACCCCGGAGTGGTCGCCGTCCACGACGTGACCGAGCATCAGGGGCGGCCCGTCATCGTCATGGAACTGGTCGAAGGGCCCTCGCTCGACGGTGTCCTCGCCGAGCGCGGTGTGATCGACCCGCGGGAGGCGGCGGGCATCGGCGCCGCCGTCCTGGAGGCGCTCGCCGCCGCGCACGAAGCGGGCGTGCTCCACCGGGACGTGAAGCCGGGCAACGTGCTGCTCGACCGCGGCGGACCCGCCGGGGGCGGCCGGGTCGTCCTGACCGACTTCGGCATCGCCGCGATGGAGGACCCCGACGACGGCAACGCCACCCATCTCACCCGCAGTGGCGAGATCGTCGGCTCCCTCGACTACCTGGCGCCCGAACGCGCCCAGGGACGGCAGCCGGGGCCCGCCTCCGACGTATGGGCACTCGGCGCCACCCTGTACGCGGCGGTCGAGGGCACCTCGCCCTTCCGCCGCACCTCCACCTGGTCCACCCTCAACGCCATCGTGGTCGAACCCCTCCCGACCCCCCTCCGCGCCGGCCCCCTGACCCCGGTCCTGCTGCGCCTCCTCGACAAGGACCCGTCCCGCCGCCCGGACGCGCGGACGGCGGCGGGCCTGCTGCGGGCGGTGGCGGCCGGGGACACGGGTCCGGCGGCGGGTCCGGGGCTGGCGCCGCCTCCGGCGGCAGGTGCTCCGGGCCCGACCGCCCCGACCGCCCCGGCGGGCTCGCTCCCGGGCGTGCCCGGTGCCGTACCGGCGCAGCCGTGGACGCCCACCGCACAGGAGCCCGTACCGCCCCGGCCGGAGACCGGCGGCCCGGCAGGACCGCTCGCGCAGGAACCCGGCACCCCTTGGGCCGCGGGCGGCGGCCCGGCGGCACCGCCTGCCGCGCCCGCGCAGGGGTGGACGCCGGCCGGCCGGGACGTCGTACCGCCTGGGACCGCGACCGGCGGTCCGGCGGCACCGCTCGCCGCGCCCGCGCAGGCGTGGACGCCCACCGAGCCCGGCGCCGTACCGCGCCCACCCCAGGGCTTCGGCCCGGCGGTCGCTCCGGTGGCGATGTCGGCGCCCGCGCCGGTGGGCTTCCCGGGCGGGGCGGCGACGGCCTCCGTCGCGTCCGGAGAGCAGGGCGGGCCCGGCGGCGGGGCCTCGGTGACGGCCGGGCGGCCTGCGCGGAGGCGGTCGGGGGCGCTGGTCGCCGCCGCGGCCGTCGCGGGGGTGCTGCTGGTCGGCGGCGGGGTGACGTACGCGCTCCTCGACCGCGACAGCGGCGACGGCCGCGAACCGACGGCCGGCGGCGAGGCGTCGGGCCGGCCCACCGGCGACCCCGGGCGGGTCCTCGACCCGGGCAAGCCGGGTGGGGGAGCGACCGCCGACGGGCGGCCGACCGCGTCCGCGACACCCTCGCGGGAGGGCGGGCGGCCGTCGGCCTCCCCGTCCGCGCCCACGGACTCCGCGCCGCCCGCCTCCTCGGCCCCGCCCGGCACCCGGCCGACGACGGCGCCGACACCCGGCCGGACCGGAGGTACGAAGACCGCGCCCGCGCCCGCGCCGTCGAGCGGCGGCGGCTGCACCGCGAAGGGCGGCGGGAAGTACGACTGCCAGGTGTGGCGCACGGAGAAGACGTACCGTCACGACGGCGGCGAGATGGGCATCCTGAACGCCGGCACGAACTACTTCTACTGCCAGGTCGACCTGGGCCGCCGCGAGACCTACGGTCAGTGGACCAACATCTGGTGGGCCAGGACCGACGACGACAGCGGCAACACCAACGTGTACTTCAGCGTCGTCTACATCAAGGGCGGGAACAACGACCAGCCGGTGCCGGGCCTGCCGATCTGCTGAGCCGACCGCCGGGGGGTCAGGCCGGCGGCGCGATCTCGCCCGAGCCCCGGGCGAGCAGCCGCGTCTCCAGGACCAGTGTCTCCGGCGCCCCGGCCACTCCGTCGAGGCGCCGGAACAGGCGCTCCGCCGCCGTGCGGCCGAGCGCCGCCGCGTCCTGCGCGATGACCGTGATGCCGAGCAGATCCGCGAGCTCGATGTCGTCGAACCCGACCAGCGCGACCGGCTGTTCGCGCCCGGCGAGCACGCGGACCGCCGTCACGGTCACCCGGTTGTTGCCCGCGAAGAGCGCCGTCACCGGCTCCGGACCGGACAGCATCGCCTCGACCGCCGCCGCGACCCGCTCCGGATCCGTCGGACCGAGCGACACCCACGCCTCGGCCACTTCGAGCCCCGCGTCCTCCATCGCGGCCCGGTAGCCGCGCAGCCGCTCCGTCGCGGTGTGGATGCGCGGCCGGTCGCCGATGAAACCGATCCGGCGGTGCCCGTGCGCGATCAGATGCGCCACGCCCGCGCGGGAGCCGCCGAAGCTGTCCGAGAGCACGGTGTCCGCCTCGATCCGCCCGGCCGGCCGGTCCACGAAGACCGTGGCCACGCCCGCCCGCATCTCCGGCTCCAGATAGCGGTGGTCGCCGCCCGCCGGGATGACGATGAGCCCGTCCACCCGGCGCGCGCACAGCGCGAGCGCCAGCTCCTGCTCGCGCTCCGGGTCCTCGGCGCTGGAACCGTTGATGAGCAGCGCCCCGTGCGCCCGCGCCACCTCCTCGACGGCGCGGCTCAGCGGACCGTAGAACGGGTCGGCGAGGTCTTCGAGGACCAGCCCGACCGAGGCGGTGCGCCCCTTGCGCAGCACCCGCGCGCTGTCGTTGCGGCGGAAGCCGAGCGACTCGATGGCCTCCTGCACCCGCCGTTCGGTGTCGGGGGTGACCCCCGGCTCGCCGTTGACGACCCGTGAGACGGTCTTCAGGCCCACGCCCGCACGGGCGGCGACGTCCTTCATGGTGGGCCGATTGCCGTAGCGGTGCTCGGGGCGTCGGACGATGTCGGCCACGGTGTGCGGTTCCTCCGTCGGATGCGCGATCGGGCGCTCAGATGCGTATCGATCTCGTTGCTGTCGAGCATAGGCCCTGGACAACGTTGTCAGAGGCGGGAAGACTGTAGGTCACACCCACCGTCCCCACGGAGACCCGGAGCCCATGCGCACAGACCTCGTCGTCGCCCTCGACATCGGCGGCACCAAGATCGCCGGAGCGCTGGTCGACGCCGGCGGCCGCATCCAGGTGCGCGCCCGGCGGCCGACCCCCGCGCGGGAGGACGGCGAGACGGTGATGAAGGCCGTGACGACGGTGCTCGACGAGCTCGCGGAGTCCCCGCTGTGGGCCTCCGCCGGAGCCGTGGGCATCGGCAGCGCGGGTCCGGTCGATGCCTCGGCGGGCACCGTCAGCCCGGTCAACGTGCCCGGCTGGCGTGACTTCCCGCTGGTCGAGCGCGTGCGCTGGGCCACCGGCGGGCGGCCCGTCACCCTGGTCGGCGACGGCGTCGCGATGACCGCCGCCGAGCACTGGCAGGGGGCCGCGCGCGGCCACGACAACGCGCTGTGCCTCGTCGTCTCCACCGGCGTCGGCGGCGGCCTGGTCCTCGGCGGCCGGCTCCACCCCGGCCCCACCGGCAATGCCGGTCACATCGGCCACATCAGCGTGGACCTGGACGGCGACCCCTGCGCCTGCGGCGGACGGGGCTGCGTCGAGCGGATCGCCAGCGGCCCGCACATCGCCCGCCGCGCGCTGGAGGCCGGCTGGCGGCCCGGCCCGGACGGCGACGCCTCCGCCGCCGCGGTGGCCGCCGCCGCCCGGGCCGGGGACCCCGTCGCCGTCGCCTCCTTCGAACGCGCCGCCCAGGCCCTGGCCGCCGGCATCGCCGCCACCGCCTCCCTGGTCGAGATCGACATCGCGGTCGTCGGCGGGGGAGTCGCCGGCGCCGGCGAGGTCCTCTTCGCCCCGCTGCGCCGCAGCCTCCGCTCGTACGCCACGCTCTCCTTCGTCCGCGACCTCACGGTCGTGCCCGCCCTCACCGGCACCGACGCCGGCCTCCTCGGCGCCGCCGCGGCCGCCGCCCCGCGCACGGACGCGGGGCCGGACGCGGACGCCGGTACGGTACGGCGCTGAGCGCACCCGGCGGCGCAGGCCGGGCTGTGGGGGGCGTACGCGGGGCGCATGGCAGGCGCGGGGGCGTCGTACGGCGTCGGGGCCGCGCCCTCCGCGGCGTACCGCCACCGTGTCCGGCGAGGTCCGGTGAGGCCCGGCGCGCACCGCTCCGCACCGCCCGGGCGCGGCACGGGGCATCTGCCGGGACGGCGCCGGACCCTCGCCCCGTACCGGCGAGCGGCCACGCGCGATGGCGTGCGCCGGGCCGCCGACGTCCGGTGGTTTCCGTGGCAGGGTGGTGCGGGCAAGCCACCTGGGGCCGACGATGAGGGGGAATCGTGATCATCTGGATCAACGGGGCGTTCGGCGCGGGGAAGTCCAGCACCGCGCGCGAACTGGTCGAGCTGATCCCGGACAGCACGCTGTACGACCCCGAGTCCACCGGTGGCGCGTTGAGCCGGATGCTCCCGCGGAAACGTCTCGCGGAGGTCGACGACTTCCAGGACCTGCCGATCTGGCGCCGCCTCGTCGTGGACACCGCCGCCGCCATGCTCGCCGAACTGGGCGGGGTCCTCGTGGTGCCCATGACCCTGCTGCGGCAGGAGTACCGCGACGAGATCTTCGGCGGCCTGGCGGCCCGCCGGATCGAGGTGCGGCACGTGGTGCTCGCACCCGATGAAACGATCCTGCGCGAGCGGATCGACGGCCGGGCCGCGCTCGTGGGCGCCGTCGACGCCGCCGAGGCGGCGGTCACCGCCCTGGCCGTCGGCGAGACCCCGGCGGAGGCCGCGGCCCGCGCCGGCCGCTGGTGCCTGGACCAGATCGACCGCTATCGCGGTGCGCTCGACGGCTGGCTCGCCGCCGACGCGTACGCCGTGGACAACTCCGCGCTGACCGCCGCCGAGACCGCCCGGGCCGTCGCCGACGCCGTCACCAGCGGTCAGGCCGCTCCCTGCGGCATCGTCCAGACCCCCGAACCGACCGGCGAGACGCTGGCCGCCGGCGTGCTCCTCTTCGACGAGGACGACCGATTCCTGCTGGTCGACCCCACCTACAAGCCCGGCTGGGAGTTCCCCGGCGGAGTCGTCGAACCCGGCGAGCCGCCCGCCCGCGCCGGCATGCGCGAGGTCGCCGAGGAGATAGGGCTCCGACTCGACACCGTGCCCCGGCTGCTCCTCGTCGACTGGGAACGCCCGCAGCCCCCCGGCTACGGCGGTCTGCGCCTCCTCTTCGACGGCGGCCGACTCGGCTCCGCCGACGCCGAACGCCTCCTCCTGCCCGGCGCCGAACTCCGCGCCTGGCGCTTCGTCACCGAGACCGAGGCCGCCGACCTGCTCCCCCCGGTCCGCTACACCCGCCTCCACTGGGCCCTCCGCGCCCGCGAACGCGGCACGGTCCTGAACCTGGAGGCCGGCGTCCCGGTGGGCTGACCGGCGGGCCGGTTCGCGGGTCGGACGCGTCCTAGTTGTCGAACCAGACCACCAGGCGGACGTTCTCCTCGCCGTGCACCTCGGCGAGGGCACCCATCGTCGTCCACACCGGGCGCCATTCGCCGTCGGCCGGCACCGCCTCACGCCGGGTCATGCGCTCCATGCGGAAGAGCTCGCCGTCCCACTCCCACGACTCGCCCTCCGCCCGGTCCGAGCGGTCGGGGAACACCCTGCCGACGAGGACCCAGTCGCCGTCCGGGCCGCGGCGGTAGCGGTGGGCCCGCTCCTCCGGGCGCTCGGCCGGCTCGGACCAGTCGACCCGGGTCAGCTCGGGCCAGCCGATCCACGACGGATCGTGGCCGTCGCGGCCCCACTCCTCGAACGCGGCGCGGGTCTCCGGCGCGGCGTCGGCGGGCAGGCCGCGGTGCTCGGCCAGAGGACGGAAGCCCGCATGGTTGCGCACGCCGAAGAGGCAGCCGAAGGCGTCGTAGTCGCGGCCGCCGTAGAGCAGATCGAGGTCGATCGCGGCATGCCAGCTCGCTTCGTCGTCGTCGAGCGTCCGGTACGTGCTCCGGCACTCGACGAACCCGTGGATGTCTGCTCCCATGCCGAGGGATTCTCCTGATCCGCCCGACCCGCCGCCACGGGATATCGCCGCGACGGCGCACGGCCGCCTCACTCGCCGGGTCCGCTCAGCCCGCCGGTTCCGCCGCCTTGGCGAAGCGTTCGGCCGTGTCCTCCGTCACCGGCTCGCCATGGCCGCAGCACAGCACCGACGGGCGCAGGGCGGCGAGCCGGCGCATGGAGGCGAGCGCCTCGGCCCGGTCCACGTGGAGCACGCCGAACATCACGTCCGGTACCGAGGCCACCGTGTCACCGGTGAACAGCACGCCGTGGCACGGCAGATGAAGGGCGATCGAGCCGGGCGTGTGGCCGGGGCCGTGGACGACCACCGCGCCGTCGCCGAAGTCGAGCACCTCGCCGTCGGAGAGCTCGCGGTCCACCCGGGTCGGCGGCGCCTCCGGGCTGGTGAGTCCGTGCTCGTGGATTGGATGCTCCCAGTCCAGGAGATCGGGCTCGGGGACGGGGAGTTCGCCCCGGACGTACGGGGCGTCGAGCGCGTGCGCCAGGATCTCGGCGCCGAAGCGCTCCGCCAACTCCCCGGCCGCGCCCACGTGGTCGCGGTGGCCGTGGGTGAGCACGATCCGGCGGATGCGCGACGGGTCGAGTCCGGCGCCGCGCAGCGCCGTCCCGATCTGGTCCGCCGCACCGGCCCAGCCGGCGTCGATCAGGGTCACGTCCTCGCCGTCGCGCCAGACATAGGCCTGACCGATGGGGAAGCGGAGCATGTGCAGGCGGGGGCCGATCTCGACGAGCTCCGGGTCGGTGAGGTCCATGCCGCGAACGTACGCCCGCCGCCCCGCCCGGCGGACCGGTCTACGCTCTGGGCGAGTTCCGCCCAGAGCGTGACCCCGGTGAAGCGGTTACGCCTTCGAGCGCGCGTAGTTGACCAGGAAGTGCGCCTCGGCCACCGACAGGCGCTCCAGCTCGTCCGGCGACACCGACTCGTTCACCGCGTGGATCTGCGCGTCCGGCTCGCTCAGGCCGATCAGCAGGATCTCCGACTCCGGGTAGAGCGAGGCCAGCGTGTTGCACAGCGGGATCGAGCCGCCCATGCCGGCCGCCTGCATCTCCTGACCGGGGTACGCGACCTTCATCGCCTCCGCCATCGACGCGTACGCCGGGCTGGAGGTGTCCGCCTGGAACGCCTGGCCCTGGCCGACCTGCTCGACGGCCACCCGCGCGTTCCACGGCGTGTGCTTCTCGATGTGCGCGATCAGCAGCTCCGTCGCCTTCGCCGCGTCCTGACCGGGCGGCACCCGCAGGCTGATCTGCGCACGGGCGCTCGCCGGGATGGACGCGGTGGCGCCGGCCACCGGGTGGACGTCGATGCCGATGACGGTCACCGCCGGGCGGGCCCAGATCCGGTCGGCCACCGTGCCGTTGCCCGGCAGGTCCACCCCGTCGAGCACCTTCGCGTCCTCGCGGAAGTCCGCCTCCGGGTACTGCAGGCCCTCCCACGCCGCGTCCGCCGGCAGACCGTCGATCACCGTCGAACCGTCCTCGGCGCGCAGCGAGTCCAGGATGCGGATCAGCGCCGCGAGCGCGTCCGGCGCGGCACCGCCGAACTGACCCGAGTGCAGATTGCCCTGCAGCGTGTCGACGCTGACCCGGATCATCGTCATGCCGCGCAGGGTCGCCGTCACCGTCGGCAGCCCGACCCGGAAGTTGCCCGCGTCGCCGATCACGATCGCCTCGGCCGTCAGCAGCTCGGGGTGCGCCTCCGCGTACCGCTCCAGACCGCCGGTGCCCTGCTCCTCCGAGCCCTCCACGATCATCTTGACCGTGACCGGCACGCCGCCGTTCGCCTTCAGGGCACGCAGCGCGAGCAGGTGCATGATGAAGCCGCCCTTGCAGTCGGCCGCGCCGCGCCCGTACCAGCGCCCGTCCTCGCGCTCGGTCAGCTCGAACGGCGGGGTCAGCCAGGCCGACTCGACCAGCATCGGCTGTACGTCGTAGTGCGCGTAGAGCAGCACGGTCGGCGCGCCCGCCGGGCCGGGCAGCACGCCGTACACCGACTGCGAACCGTCCGGGGTGTCGAGCAGCGCCACGTCCTGGAAGTCCTCGGCGCGCAGCGCGTCGGCCACCCAGTTCGCGGCGGCCTCGCACTCGCTGCGCGGGGCGACGGCCTCGTCCGCGACCGACTGGAAGGCCACCAGCTCCGTCAGCTCCGCCTTGGCACGGGGCATCAGGGATGCGATGGTCTCGGCGATCGGATTCGCGGTCATGGGCACGCTCCTGGTGGGTGCGACGTTGTGAGGACGACGCCGTGTTCGGTTGCACGGCGAACGTACTGCCGATCCTACGGCGCGGGGCGGCCCGGCCCGGCCGAGCCCCGCTACCGGGCCGTAGGATGCGGCAGAGCAGGAACCACCGGTCGGATCGGGAGCAGAAGCACATCGTGAGCAGCGAGAACGCAGACGCCGGAGCGGACGAGGGCGCGGCAGAAGGCGTGGCGGAAGGCGTGGCGGCGGCCGGCACCGGGCCGGTGGGCCCGGACGACGGACAGCAGGTCTGGGACGTGGTCGTCGTCGGCGCCGGCCCCGCCGGGGCCTCGGCGGCCTACGCGGCGGCCGTGTCCGGCCGCCGGGTGCTGCTCCTGGAGAAGGCCGAGCTGCCCCGCTACAAGACCTGCGGCGGCGGCATCATCGGCCCGTCGCGCGACGCGCTGCCGCCCGGTTTCGAGCTGCCCCTGCAGGACCGTGTGCACGCCGTCACCTTCCAGCTCGGCGGGCGTTTCGCCCGTACCCGCCGTTCCCGGAAGATGCTCTTCGGGCTCATCAACCGGCCCGAGTTCGACGCCCAGCTGGTCGAGCACGCCCAGAAGGCGGGCGCCGAACTGCGCACCGGAGTGACCGTCAGCCGGGTGGAGCAGCACGGTCCGTCCGTGCCGGACCGCCGCACGGTCGCCGTGGTGCTCGCCGACGGCGAGATCGTGCTCGCCCGCGCGGTCGTCGGCGCCGACGGCAGCGCGAGCCGCATAGGGGCACACGTCGGCGTGAAGCTCGGCCAGGTCGACCTCGGCCTGGAGGCCGAGATCCCGGTGCCGGCGTCGGTCGCGGAGGACTGGAAGGGCCGGGTCCTCATCGACTGGGGTCCGCTGCCGGGCAGTTACGGGTGGGTGTTCCCCAAGGGCGACACGCTCACCGTCGGCGTCATCTCGGCGCGCGGCGAGGGCGCGGCCACCAAGCGCTATCTGGAGGACTTCATCGCGGGCCTCGGGCTCGCGGGCTTCGAACCGGCGATCTCCTCCGGCCATCTGACCCGCTGCCGCACCGACGACTCGCCGCTCTCCCGTGGCCGGGTCCTGGTCTGCGGCGACGCGGCCGGCCTGCTTGAGCCGTGGACCCGCGAGGGCATCTCCTTCGCGCTGCGCTCCGGGCGTCTCGCGGGGGAGTGGGCGGTCCGGATCGCGGAGGCGGGCGACGCCGTGGACGCGCGACGCCAGGCGCTCAACTACGCCTTCGCCATCAAGGCCGGGCTGGGTGTCGAGATGGCCGTGGGCCGCCGGATGCTCGCGGTCTTCGAGCGCCGGCCGGGGCTGCTGCACGCGACGATAACGGGGGTGCGGCCGGCCTGGAAGGCCTTCGCCGACATCACCCGCGGCGTGACGACGCTGGCGGGCATGGTGCGGGGCAACGGCCTCGCGCGTCGGGCGCTCGATCTGCTCGACCGGTCGATGGACACGTCGGTGGGCGTGGGCCCGGCGGGGCGCGGCGTGACGCCGCGCAAGGGCGAGTCCGAGTCCGAGGTGTCGTAGGGCTGTCGTGGTGCGGGGGCGGGGTCCGGCCATCCGGCCATCCGGCCATCCGGCCGGACCCCGCCCCCGCGCGTCGGTCGTTCCGCGTCAGACCGTGGTGATCCGGAAGACCGGGTGCTTGGGCGCGATGGCCCGCAGCTCCTCGTCCGTCGAATCGGGACCGACACCGGCGAAGAACACGCCGACCTCCGCCTTCCAGCGCTTGAGGTAGGCGCGGAGCAGTGCGGGCTTGTCGTCGTCGGCGATCTCCACGGCCGTGAACGGCTGCACGTGCTTGCCGAGGTGCAGCTCTCCGCCGCCCGCCGCCCGCATGTTGCGGGTCCACTGGACGTGCCCGCGCGGGGCGACCAGGTACTGGGCGCCGTCCACCGTCAGCAGATTGACGGGGGTGGTGCGCCATTCGCCGCTCTTGCGGCCGCGTACGGCGAGGACCCGGGAGCCCCAGACGCTGATGCCGCGCCGGGTGAGCCAGGCGACGGACCGGTTCATGACGTGGACGGTGAACCAGCCGGGCTTCTTGACGTGGTCGGTGGTCTGGGCGGACATCGGAGCCTCCAGGCGGCTGGCGCGAGCTATGGGGATGAGCGCCGCTCCGAAGTGTGAGCGGTGCTCTCGCTTGAGATCAGTGTGCACGGATCGGCGCTCACAAGCAAGAGCGGTGCTCTCGTTTCAGTGCACTGCTCCGAAACGTGGCAGACTGCTCTCCATGACCACCGTTCAAGGAGCCCGCGCCCGCGCCCGGACCGAGATCACCGCCGCCATCAAGGACGAGGCCCGCCGGCAGCTCGCCGCCGAAGGCGCCGCCAAGCTCTCCCTGCGCGCCGTCGCGCGCGAGCTCGGCATGGTCTCCTCCGCGCTCTACCGCTACTTCCCGAGCCGCGACGACCTGCTGACCGCGCTGATCATCGACGCGTACGACTCCGTCGGCGCCGCCGCCGAACAGGCCCGCACCCCCGCCGAGGCCGCCGCCCCCGGAGACCACCTCGCCCACTGGACCGCCGTCTGCCGCGCCGTCCGCGCCTGGGCGGTGGCACACCCCCACGAGTACGCCCTGATCTACGGCTCCCCGGTCCCCGGCTACACGGCCCCCCAGGACACCATCGGCCCCGCCTCGCGGGTCGGCCTGCTGCTCGTGTCCACCGCCCGGGCCGCGTACAACGACAAGTGCGTCGCCCCGCCACCGCTCCCGGCCACCCTTCACTCCGAGGCCGAGCGACTGGCCGCCGACATCGCCCCCGACCTCCCCCCGCCCCTCGGCGTCGCCCTCGTCTTCGCCTGGGCCCAGCTGTTCGGCCTGATCTCCTTCGAGGTCTTCGGCCAGTTCAACAACGTCGTCGAGGACCGCGACGCCTTCTTCGCGGCGGCGGCGGAACGACTGGGCCGCGACGTGGGGATCCTGCCGAAACCGTGACCGGGGCGGCACCCGCGCCCCCCACCCACGACCCGCGCCCCCACCCCCGTACTCCCTCAGGAGTACGGGTGACCACCCCGCCCGGCGGACGCCCCCGCAGGTCCGGCGCGTCTAGCGTGGGCGCATGGACGAACAGCCGAGCAGCAGGCGGGGGCCCTGGCGCGGGAGCACTTGGCGCGGCGGGGAGGGACACGGTCTGCCCTGGCGGTCGACGCTCGCCGTCGGGGTGTTCGTGCTCGTCGGCTCCGGCTTCGCCGCCCGCAACCAGCCCGAGCGGGTCGCGCTCGACGGACTCGGTCGCACCCTGCTCGTCCTCGCCGTCCTGCCGCTGCTCCTCCGGCACCGCCGCCCCGTGCCCGTCGTGTCCGCCGTGGCGGCGGTGACGCTGGCCTACCTGGCGGCGGGATTCGCGTACGGGCCGGTCTTCGTCCCCGTCGCGGTCGCCTGCTTCGCCGCTGTCGTCCACGGGCACCGCCGCGCCGCGTGGTGGGCGCTCGGATCGCTCTGGGCCGGACACCTGCTGATCGTGCACTGGCTGTACCGGTATCTGCCGCCCGCCGGCGACGGCCCGGCGCCCTGGGGACAGGAACTCCCGACCGCTGCTTTCGTCGTCGCCATCCTGGCCGCCTCCGAACTGGTCCGGGTGCGCCGCGAGCAGTGGGCCAAGGAGCGCGCCGAACGGGCCGCCGCCGAGCGGCGCCGGGCCGACGAGGAGCGCCTGCGCATCGCCCGCGAGCTGCACGACGTCCTCGCCCACTCCCTCGCCGTGATCAACGTGCAGGCCGGCGTCGGGCTCGCGCTGCTCGACTCGGACCCCGGCCAGGCCCGCACCGCGCTCACCACCATCAAGGCCGCCAGCAAGGAGGCACTCGGCGAGGTGCGGCAGGTGCTCGACACCTTGCGCGCCCCCGGCGACGCACCCCGCGCGCCCGCGCCCGGCCTCGGCCGGCTCCCGGAACTGGTCGAGCAGGCCGCCGCGGCCGGCCTCACCGTGCGCACCGAGACCGAGGGGCGGCCGAGAGCGCTGCCGCCGGGGACGGAGCTGGCCGCGTTCCGGATCGTGCAGGAGGCGCTCACCAACGTGGTGCGCCACTCCGGCTCGCGCACCGCCACCGTCGTCCTCGGCTACGGTCCGGACGCCCTGGAGCTGAGCGTCGACGACGCGGGCCCGGCCACCGGCGGCGACGCGGGCGGCAGCGGCAACGGACTCGCCGGAATGCGGGAGCGGGCCGCCGCGCTCGGTGGCACCATCGAGGCGGGCACCCGGCCGGACGGCGGCTTCCGGGTGCGCGCCAGCCTCCCCGTCCGCCCCGAGGAGCCGACCCCGTGAGCCCCGAGACGCCTGCGACGCCCGAGACGCCCGCGACGCCCGACACGCCCGAGCCGACCGACACTTCCGAGCCGACCCGCACACCGGACCCGGTCATCCGGGTCCTGCTCGCCGACGACCAGTCCCTCGTCCGGGCCGGCTTCCACGCCCTGCTGTCGGCCCAGCCGGACATCGAGGTCGCCGGCGAGGCGGCGGACGGCGTGGAGGCCGTCGCCCGGGTCCGCGCCCTGCGCCCCGACGTCGTCCTGATGGACATCCGGATGCCCCGGCTCGACGGGCTCGCCGCCACCCGCGAGATCACCGGCGACCCGGACCTCGGCACGGTGAAGGTGGTCATGCTGACCACCTTCGAGCTCGACGAGTACGTCTTCGAGGCCATCCGCTCCGGCGCTTCGGGGTTCCTGGTGAAGGACACCGAGCCCGAGGAGCTGCTGCGGGCCGTGCGCGCGGTGACGGACGGCGACGCGCTGCTCTCGCCCGGCGTGACCCGCCGTCTGATCGAGGAGTTCGCGGCCCGCTCCAAGGCGCCCGCCCGGACCGTCGGGCTCGACGAACTCACCGAGCGGGAGCGGGAGGTGATGGCCCTGGTCGGCCTCGGTCTGTCCAACGAGGAGATCGCCCGCCGCCTCGTCGTCAGCCCGCTGACCGCCAAGACCCATGTGAGTCGCACCATGGTGAAGCTCGGCGCCCGCGACCGGGCCCAACTCGTCGTCCTCGCCTACGAGTCGGGCCTGGTGCGCCCCGGCTGGCTCGGGTGAGGCGGCGTCCTACGACCAGGTGATGGCGGAGTTCTCCCGCCACAGCCGGGCGATCCCCGGGTCGCCGGTCACCGTCACCGCGTCCAGCGGCAGCCGGTTCCACAGCGTCAGATACAACCGGTCGGCGGGCCCGCTCAGTTCGCAGTCGGCCGGGCCGGAGCCGCCGTCGCCCGCGATCCGCTCGGTGCGCGGTGCCTCCGGGGACAGATGTACGTCCCAGACGTCCCCGGTGTCCGTGGCCCGGACGCGGAGCAGGGCAGGCTCCTCCGTACGCACCCGGCTCTTGTCCCGTCCGTGCATGGCGCGCAGCAGCTCGTCCACGCCGTCGACGGCGAGCGCCGGATCCACCGGACCGGGACCGGCGGGCAGTGCCGACTCGGCGTCCGCCCGGTGGACAGTGGTCTCGTGGGCCTGGCGGCGCGCCCAGAAGGCGAGCGGCGACGGCGCGGGCAGGAAGGTCCAGCACTCCAGGTCGGCCGGGGCGGCACGGAGGGCCGCCACGAGCTGCTCGTGCCCTTCGCGTACGTACGCGAGGAGCGCGTCGCCGTCGAGATCGGGCTCGCCGCCGTCCGGGTGGTACGAGGTGTGGCCCTCGGCGACGAAGGCGGTGGCCCAGCGGTGCACCATCGTGGTGTGCCGCAGCAGGTCGCGCACCCGCCAGCCCGGGCAGGTGGCGACCTCCGCGTCGGTCCCGGCCGCCGCCGCGGCGGTCAGGAGCGCCTTGCCCGCGGTGTCGAGCGCGTCGATGTGCGTGTCGATGCTCAGGGTGTCCATGACACGGATTATGACGAGGCGCCGGAGCGGGCGGGGGCGAGGTCGCAGCGGGGGGCCGTGAGAGACCCCGCGCGGCCTGCGCGCGGGCGGGCGAGGGCCTGGGAGCGCCCGCCCCACGGGCCCCGTCCCCGTGACCCGGGCAGTCGCCCCCGCCGCCCCCGCGCCGAACCGCTCAACTCCTCCCGGACGCTCAACTCCGCCCGGACGCCCGCCTGTCCCGTACCGCCCACCCCATCGCCGCCGCCCCCGCGGCCAGCACCGCGACCGTCGTCAGGGCGACCGGCAGCGAGAACCAGTCGGCGAGGAAGCCGATGGACGGCGGGCCGAGCAGCATGCCGCCGTAGCCGAGGGTCGACGCGGTGGCGACACCGCCGGGTCCGGCGACGGCGCCGGCGCGCGCCACGGCGACCGGGAAGATGTTGGCCAGGCCGAGGCCCGTCACGGCGAAGCCGAGCAGGGCGGCCCACACGGTCGGGGCGAGCGCGCCGAGCAGCATGCCCGCGGCGGCGGTGAGCCCGCCCGCGACCAGGGTGCGGGTCTGTCCGAGGCGTTCGAGCAGGACGGTGCCGGAGAGCCGGCCGGCGGTCATGGTGAGGGCGAACAGCGAGTAGCCGGCCGCCGCCACGCCCGGGTGCGCGGCCAGGTCCTGCGCCAGGTGCAGGGCGCCCCAATCGGCGAGCGCGCCTTCCCCGTACGCCGTGCACAGCGCGATCACGCCGAAGACGAGCACGGTCCGGCGGGCCCCGGCGCTGCGCGGCGGCCCGGCATCGGCCTCGGGCCGGGCGGGCAGCGCCTCGGGCGGGGCGGGGGAGGGATGCCGCAGGAGTACGGGGCCGGCGGCGGCCGTCAGGAGCAGTCCGGCGACCGTGAGGCCGAGCAGATGGGCGGTGGGGGAGAGGGCGCCGGCGACGAGTCCGCCGAGTCCGGCGCCGAGCATGCCGCCGAGGCTGAAGGCGGCGTGGAAGCTCGGCATCACGGGGCGGCGCAGCGCGGCGACCAGGTCGACGGCGGCGCTGTTCATGGCGACGTTGATCCCGCCGTACGCGGCGCCGAAGGCCAGCAGGACCAGGCCGAGGGTGAGCGGGGAGCGGGTCAGCGGGGGCAGGGCGAGCGAGAGCGAGAGGAACACGGCCGTGACGACGGTGACGAGGTGACTGCCGTAGCGGCGGCACAGGCGCCCGGTGAGCGTCATCGTGACGACCGCGCCCGCGGACACGCCGAGCAGCGCGAGGCCGAGGTCGCCGGCGGAGGCGCCGGTCTGCTGCTTGATGGCCGGGATGCGGACCACCCAGCCGGCGAAGAGGAATCCGTCGAGGGCGAAGAACAGGGTGAGGGCGGTGCGGAGGCGGGTCAGGGAGAGGGTGGCGGTGTCTCCGCGGGTTCCCCCCGATACGGCCGTCCGTACTTTGTTTAGTAGCGGCACAAACTCAGGATAGGGGCGACCGCCGCCCGGATTCAAGCCGCCGGACGCGCCTGCCCCGGCCGCTCGACGCGCCCGCCCCGGCCACCGGACCCGTACGTCCCGGCCTCCCGGAGGTCCCCGGCGTACGCCTCCGAGGGTGCGGACCCGGCCAAAGAGGGACGGCGGGAGTCTCCGGGCGGGCGATCATGGGACACTCGGGGCCATGAACGGCAAGGCGACGACGACCCGGACACGGCTGGACAGGGGGCGCAGCGCGCTCGGACCCGCGCTCGAACTCGTGCACACGGGCCGGGCCCCGACCCGCGCCGTGCTCACCGCCGAGCTCGGTGTCACCCGCGCCACCGCCGGGGCCGTCGCCGCCGAACTGGAGGCCCTCGGCCTCATCCGCGTCGACTCCAACCCCGGCGCCGCCGCCGGCTCCCAGGGCCGCCCCTCGCACCGGCTCACCATCGACGAGAAGGGCCCCGTCGCCCTCGCCGCCCAGGTGCACGCCGACGGCTTCCGCGCCGCGCTGGTCGGCCTCGGCGGCACCATCGAGGCCACCGCCCCCGGCTGCGTGACCGTCTCCGCCGACCCCGCCCAGGTGCTCGGCGCCGTCGTCGAGGCCGGGGCCGCGCTGCTCCGCGCCACCGGGCGGCGCTGCGTCGGCGCCGGTCTCGCCGCGCCCTCCGCCGTCGCCGAGCCCGAGGGCACCGCGCTCAATCCGCTGCACCTCGCCTGGCCGGCCGGGGCGCCGGTACGCGAGATCTTCGCCGAGCAGGTCCGTGCGGCCGGCATCGAGGGCCCCTCCTTCACCGGCAACGACGTCAACCTCGCCGCCCTCGCCGAGCATCGGCACGGCGCCGGCCGCGGCGCCAAGGACCTGCTGTGCGTGGCCACCGGCCACCGCGGCGTCGGCGGCGCGCTCGTCCTCGACGGGCGGCTGCACACCGGGAGTTCGGGCCTCGCCCTGGAGGTCGGTCACCTCACCGTCAACCCCGAGGGCCGCCCCTGCCACTGCGGTTCGCGCGGCTGTCTCGACGTCGAGACCGACCCGCTGGCCTTCCTCACCGCGGCCGGCCGCGACCCCGGCCCCGAGGTCTCGCTGCTCCAGCAGGCCCGCGACCTGCTGCGCGACCACCCCGACGACCCCGGAGTCCGGGTCGCCACCGGGGAGTTGATCGACCGCCTCGGCCTCGGCCTGGCCGGCCTGGTCAACATCCTCAACCCCGACCGGATCATCCTCGGCGGCCTGCACCGCGAGCTCCTGGACGCCGACCCCGGCCGGCTGCGCGCCGTGGTCGCCGACCGCAGCCTGTGGGGCCGCAGCGGAGGCGTACCGATCCTGCCCTGCACCCTGGATCACAACAGCCTGGTCGGCGCCGCCGAACTCGCCTGGCAGCCGGTCCTCGACGACCCCCTAAATGCCTTGGGCGGGACAGCCGACGCCAGCTAGGGTCGCGCCCCATGACCGAAATCGCCGCCACAGACCCCGTCCCCGCCGATGCCGTAGCCGGACCGCCGGCCTTCGGTACCGGACTCACCTTCCACGGCCCGCTGTCCGAGACCCGGGTCGACGCCATGATCGAGCGGCTCGCCGCCGCGTCGCCCGCCACCGTCCTCGACATCGGCTGCGGCTGGGGCGAGTTGCTGCTGAGCCTGGTCGCCGCCGTCCCCGGCTCGAAGGGCCTCGGGATCGACATCAACGGCGACGACCTCGCCCTGGGGCGTCAGCTCGCCGCCGAGCGGCGGCTCGACGGACGTGTCGAATACGCCGAGGAGTCGGGGTTCCGTACCACCCGCGGCCCCGCCGACACCGTGCTGTGCCTCGGCGCCGGCCAGGCGCTGTGCGACCCCGACGGCCCGTACGACCTCGTCGCCATCCTGCGTGAACTGCGGCGTCTGGTACGGCCCGGGGGCCGCGTCCTGCTCGGCGAGGGCTTCTGGCAGCGCACGCCGACGGACACCGAGCTCGCCCGGATGTGGCCCGGCGCCCGCGTCGACGACCACACCACCCTCGACGCCCTCGTGGACCTCGTGATCGAGGCGGGCTTCCGGCCCGCCTGGATCGAGACGGCGAGCCCGGAGGAGTGGGACGCCTTCGAGTCCGGCTACCGCCACGCCGCCGAACTCTGGCTCGCCGCCCACCCCGAGCACCCGCTCGCCGCCGAGACCCGCCAGGGTCGACCGCCAGCGCGGTCAGTGGCTCGGCTACCGCGGCATCCTCGGCATCGCCTACCTCACCCTGGTGCCGGTGGGCTGAGGGCGGGGCGTTGACCGCCGAGGGCCGGTAAAGACCAGTCCGGTACAGACCGGGCCGGTCAAGACCCGGGCCGGCGAAGACCGGGCCGGTGAAAACCGCTGGGGCGGGCCGAGGGAAGCCCCTAAGGTGGCCGCGTGACGACCCGGATGATCATCCTCAACGGCGGTTCCAGCTCCGGCAAGACCGGCATGGTCCGGTGCCTCCAGGCCGTGCTGCCCGACCCCTGGCTGGCCTTCGGCGTCGACGACTTCGTCGACGCCCTGCCCGCGAAGCTCGAAGGCACGCCGGGCGGCATCGAGTTCGACGCGGAGGGCGCGGTACGTGTCGGACCGGCGTTCCGCTCCCTGGAGGCGGCCTGGACCGAAGGGATCGCGGCGATGGCCCGGGCCGGTGCGCGGATCGTCGTCGACGACGTCTTCCTCGGCGGCGCCGCCTCCCAGGACCGCTGGCGCGCGGCCACCGCCGGGCTCGACGTGCTGTGGGTCGGCGTCCGCTGCGCCCCCGAGGCGGCCGCCGCCCGCGAGATCGCCCGCGGCGACCGCACCAGCGGCATGGCGGCTCGGCAGGCCGAACTGGTCCATCGGGGCGTCACGTACGACCTGGAGGTCGACACCACCCGTACCGAATCGCTCGACTGCGCCCGGACGATCGCCGCACACGTGCGCCGCTGAGCCGCCGGTCGGCTCACGCCTTCCGGCTCACCAGGTGCGTCCCGGGCCGAGCGCGGACCGGGCCGGAGCCGACAGGTGCAGCACCTGGAAGCGGTCGGCGTTCGGCTCCACGGCACCGGGGTCGGCCCACAGGGTGAAGGTGAGCAGCTCCCAGTGGCGCGGATCCACGGCGACGGCCCGCGCCACCACACCGTCCGCCTTGACGTCGGCGGCCTGCCGTTCCAGGGCGCGTTCGACCGCCTCGGCCGGGGTGAGACGGTCCGGAACCGGCCGGCGGCGGCGCGTCGCGGTGCGCGGTGGCTCGGCGGCCGCCGGGCCCTCGTCGTACGCGAGCCCGGTCCAGTGCTGGACCACCGGACGCCCGAAGTCCTCGACGATGCCCTGGAATCCGGGCCCCCACAGGAACGCGTTCATCCCGGCCGGGTCGGCCCACAGGTAGAAGGGCGCGTACTGGTTCACCGGCGAGCCGTCCGCCCGCTCACGGATCAGATAGGCCTTCAGGCCCAGGCCCGGGAAGGCGTCCAGTAGATGCCCGCGGGTCGCCACCCGCTCCCGGATGATCCCCATGTCGTAGTCCGCGGGCAGTGTGATCTCGTACTGCAGGGCGTGCATGAACCGTGCTCCTCACGTCGTCGTCAGCGGGCGGCGGGTCGGCCGGTGGGTCGGGCGGTGGGTCGGGCGGTACGGGGGGGGCGAGCAGCGTGAGCAGGCCGCGTACGGCCGTGTCGAAGGCGGCGGGGGAGCCGGTGGCGCGGGCGAGGACGTAGCCGCCCTGGACGGTCGCGACGATCGTCGCGGCGAGCTCCCCGGAGTCCGGCGGACCGCCGGCCTCCGCGCCGAACTCCCCGGCGTCCAGGCCCTCCTGGACGATCCCGGCGAGCCGGCCGCGCAGCCAGTCGAGCGTCTCGTCGACGGGTGCCCGCAGCTCCTCGCTCGCGACGACCTCGGGGTCCATGGTCAGCCGCCCCACCGGGCAGCCGCGCAGCACGTCGCGCTCGCGCAGCAGATACGCCTCGATCCGCTCGTACGCCGTGCCCGTGCCGCCGAGGACCCGCTCGGCCGCGTCCCGCAGCTCGGCCGCGCTCCGCCGGATCGCGGCAAGGGCCAGATCCTGCTTGCCGTCGAAGTGGTGGTACATGCTGCCCTGGCCCGCTCCGGCGGCCCGCTGGATCGCCTTCGGGCTGGTGCCGACGTAACCGCGCTCCCACAGCAGCTCGCGGGTGGCCTCGATCAGTCGCTCGGAGGCGTCGGCATTCCTGGCAGCGCTCATGATCCTCACTGTACATACCAGTAGGTACAGAGTCGAGGAGCAGCCGCCGGGCCTGCCCGTACTCCCGCCGTGGTACGTGCGAAGCCGCTGGCCGTACGACGACCCGGGGGCCCTCCCGGAGCGAGTCTCGAAGCATCACCGAAGGCATCGAGAAGGACGCACGAGGAGCTGACCGACGATGAACACCCTCGCCCACGCGGGCCCCGGCCCGTGGATCCTCTTCTTCCCGCTCTTCTGGGCGGCCGTGATCATCACCGTGATCACCCTGCTGCGCCGCTTCGGCCGGCTTCGCCGATACGGTCCGGCCGGTCCCGGCACCCCGCGCGTGGACGAGCAGTCGCCGATCGCGCTCCTCGGCCACCGCTTCGCCGCGGGCGAGATCGACGAGGACGAGTACTGGCGCCGGCTGACGGTCCTGGAGGAGCAGTTCGGCCGCACGACCGATGACAAGGGGCGCCGCCGATGACCAGCACCGCGCTCCCCGCCGCCGCCGCGCGCGTCGTCGACGCCGTGAAGGTCTACGGCGCCGGAGACACCGAGGTCCGGGCCCTGGACGGGGTGAGCGTCGGCTTCCCGGCCGGCCGCTTCACCGCGATCATGGGCCCCTCGGGCTCCGGCAAGTCCACCCTGATGCACTGCGCCGCCGGTCTGGACACCCTCACCTCCGGCTCCACGCTGATCGGCGACACCGATCTCTCCGCCCTCGACGACCGCGGGCTCACCCTGCTGCGCCGCGAGCGGATCGGATTCGTCTTCCAGGCCTTCAACCTGCTGCCGACGCTGACCGTCGCGGAGAACATCACCCTGCCTCTGGACCTGGCCGGGATCACCCCCGACCGGGCGCGGCTCGACGCCCTGATCGACACCGTCGGCCTGCGCGACCGGCTGCACCACCGCCCGAGCGAGCTGTCCGGCGGCCAGCAGCAGCGGGTCGCCGTCGCCCGGGCCTTCGCCGGAGCCCCCGACGTGGTCTTCGCCGACGAACCCACCGGCAACCTCGACTCCCGCTCCGGCGAGGAGGTGCTGCGGCTGCTCGGCGACACCGTGCGCGGCACCGGCCGCACCGTCGTCATGGTCACCCACGACCCGGTGGCCGCCGCCCACGCCGACGAGGTGGTCTTCCTCGCCGACGGACGGCTCGTCGACCGGATCCAGGATCCGACCTCCGAACTCGTCCTGGACCGGATGAAGTCCCTCGACAGCAGAGGAGCGGTGTCATGACCACCCTCCGCCTCTCGCTCGCCTCCCTCCGCACCCACCGGCGCCGCTTCCTCGGCACCTTCGCGGCCGTCCTGCTCGGCGTCGCCTTCCTCACCGGCACCCTGGTCATGGGCGACACCCTGCGCGCCAACTTCGACACCCTCTTCGCCGACGCCAACCGCGGCACCGACGCCGTCGTCCGCAGTACGGACGTGGTGACCGCGGCCGGCGAGACCCAGGGCACCCGCGGCCCGGTCGACGCCGCCCTCGCCGCCCGGATCGCCCAGGTCCCGGGCGTCGCGGCGGCCGTCCCGCGCGTCGAGGGGGCGGGCCAGCTCGTCGGTGCGAACGGCAAGCCCGTCGGCGGTCAGGGCCCGCCCACCCTGGCCGGCACCTGGATCGCGGACCCCGAGCTCAACCCGTACGCCCTCGCCGAGGGCCGCGCCCCGCAGAAGACCGGCGAGGTCGTCGTCAACCGCGGCGCCGCCGAGGCCGGCGGCCTCACGCTCGGCTCCACCACCGTCCTGCGCACCCCCGACCCGGTGCGCGTGACCGTCGTCGGTCTCGCCACCTTCGGCGGCGAGGACGGCATGGGCCAGGTCACCTACACCGGTCTGACCCCGGCCGACGCCGAGAGGTACCTCGCGCCGAAGCCCGGTGAGGCCACCGACATCCTCGTCCGGGCCGGCCCCGGGACCTCCCAGGAGGAGCTGGTCGAGGCCCTGGCCCCGGCTCTCCCCGACGACGTCGAGGCGATCACCGGTCGGCAGGCCACCGACGAGAGCAACGAGACGATCTCCGGCCGCTTCCTCGGCCTGTTCACCACCCTGCTCCTGGTCTTCAGCGGCATCGCCCTGCTGGTCTCGGTGTTCTCCATCCACAACACCTTCGCCATCGTCGTCGCCCAGCGCACCCGCGAGAACGCGCTGCTGCGCGCGCTGGGCGCCGAGCGCCGCCAGGTCGTCGGCATGACCCTGGCCGAGGCGGTCGCCGTCGCGGTGCTCGCCTCGGCGGCCGGGCTGCTCGGCGGCATCGGCATCGCCGCCGGTCTGCAGGCCCTCTTCCCGGCGATCGGCTTCCCGTTCCCGGACGGCTCCCTGGTGATCGGCGCGGTCTCGCTCGTACTGCCCTTCGCGGTCGGTCTCGCCGTCTGTGTCGGTTCGGCCCTGCTGCCCGCCGTACGGGCCGGGCGCACCGCCCCGCTCGCCGCGCTGCGCGAGACCGCCGTGGACGACTCCGCCGCCTCGCGCCGCCGCACCGCGCTCGGCGCCGGGCTGCTGCTGCTCGCCGTCGGCCTGGTGCTCACCGGGGTGCTCGCGGTGCCCTCGCTGTGGCTCGCCGGCTCGGGCGCGGTGCTCGCGCTCGCCGCGTTCGTGGTCCTGGGCCCGGTGGCCTCCTCGTACGCGGTACGGATCCTGGGCGGCCCGCTGCGCGGCACCAACCGCGGGCTCGCCCGCCGCAACGCGCTGCGCAGCCCGCGCCGTACCGCCGCGACCGCCACCGCGCTGATGATCGGCGTGGCCGTGGTCTCCCTCTTCACGGTCTTCGGCGCCTCCCTCAAGGCGACCATGGACGACACGGTGTCCCGCTCCTTCGCGGGTGACGTGGCCGTCAGCACACCCTCGTTCGGCGCGGGCGGCAGCGGCCTCAGCCCGGGTCTCGCGCCCGCCGTGGCCGCGCTGCCCGAGGTGGACACGGCCGTCGGCCTGGGACGCGGGATCGCCGAGGTCGACGGCCGGGGCCGGGCCCTGACCGTCACGGACCCGGCGGCGCTCTCCCGGGTGCTCGACCTCGGGACCGTACGCGGCTCGCTGACCGGGCTCGGCACGGACGGGATCGCGGTGGCCGACGACGAGGCCGAGCGGTACGGGCTCGTGCCCGGCCGCACCGCCGAGCTCGCCTTCACCGACGGCACCCGGCAGACCTTCACCGTACGGGCCGTGTACACGCGGGCCGACCTGGCAGGCGACTATCTGCTCACCCGTCAGGCCTGGGCCCCGCACCGGATCCAGGACGCCGACCGGCTGGTCGCCGTGACGTTCCGGGACGGTGTCTCCACCGGCGCGGGCGAGGCTGCCGTGCAGCGGGTCGCGGAGCGCTTCGGCGACCCCGAGGTGCAGACCCGTGAGGAGTACGCGGAGTCCTCGGCGGCCGGCATCGACATGATGCTGACCCTGGTCTACGCGCTGCTCGCGCTGGCGGTCCTGATCGCCCTGCTCGGCATCGCCAACACGCTGACCCTCGCCGTGCACGAACGCACCCGCGAACTGGGCCTGCTGCGGGCGGTCGGCCAGACCCGGGCGCAGCTGCGGGCCATGGTCCGCTGGGAGTCCGTCCTCGTCGCGGCCTTCGGCACGGTCGGCGGGCTGCTGCTCGGCGGCTTCCTCGGCTGGGTCCTGGTGGGGGCCTCGGACGGTGCCTCGGACAGCGCGTTCAGTTTCGCGCTGCCGCCGCTGCGGCTCGCGGTGGTCGCTCTGATCGGTCTCGCCGCGGGTGTCGTCGCGGCCTGGCGGCCGGCGCGCCGGGCGGCCCGCCTGGACGTGCTGCGGGCCGTCGCGACGGAGTGAACCGGCGTCAGAGGAGGCCGAGGGGCGGGGGTTCCGGGAGACCGGCCCCCGCTCGGCCGCGTCGTCCGACGCGGTGCCGTCCGCATCGGACGGTCCGATTTCGGTCGGTCCGCTTCGGTCAGGTCCGCTGCGGTCAGCGGGCCGCGGACTGCACCAGGCCCGGCGCGCCGAGCGGTACGGCGTCGACCAGCGGGCCGTCGGTGGTGGCGCCGTGCACGGCGTCGAGGTGCGGCAGGACGGCGACCGGTGAGGACGGCGCCTGGAGGGTGAACCAGACACACTTCCCGGATTCGCCCTGGGGGCGCACGCCCCAGCTCTCGCTCATCGCCTCGATGATGGCGAGGCCGCGGCCGGAGGTCGCGAACTCGTCCTCGTCGGCGTCCGGTTCGGCGACGCCCGGTATCCGGGGGTCGTTGTCGCGGACGGAGACCGTGAGGCGGTCGAGCAGCAGCGCGATCTCGACGGTGCACGTCTTGTCGGGCTGCGCGTGTCGGTGAACATTGGTCAGGAGCTCGGTCACGCCGAGCGCGGCAAGGTCGATCAAGGAATCGAGATGCCAGTGGCGCAGCTGCGCCGTAACGATTCTGCGGACCTGACCGATCCGCGCCGGCAGGGCCTGAAGCTCCACCGTGCAGTACCTGCTGGGCTCGCTGATCACGGCTGCGACTCCCCGAAGTAGGTCCGGAAGAAGACGGAGATTCGGATCTGTCATGCGGTGTAGCAGGGCGGTGGGCTGGATCGCAGCGTCACCGCAGGTAAACCCTCAGTGAGGTGGTTCCAGCCTGAACCAGTGGTGACCGGGTCGCAACTCGCGGCGATCCACCGCAGGTCAGAGGCGGCGGACAGGCGGGGGCGGCGGAGCGGTCGGGGTCGGTGGTGTGGTCGGGCTCAGTGGTGGCCGGCGTGACCGGTGGCCTTCTTCAGGGCCTCCAGGAGGCGCCCCGAGCCCGACAGCCGGTAGCGCGTGCCGTTGACCGTCGCCACCGCCTCGTCGTCCTTGGCGAACCACGGGCGGCCCGCCCGGACCGTACCGAGTGGCGCGCTGTCGATCTCGCTGCCGTAACTCGTGAGCAGCGAAAGGCGTCCGTCCTCGATCCGGACCTCGCCCGCGCGGGTCAGCGAGCGGGGCCAGCGCTCGATGCGTACCCCCGTGGCCGTGAACTCGGGCTCCGACTCGGGTTCCGACTCGGCCTTCGACTCGCGCTCCGACATGGTGCTCCGCCCCCTTCGCGCAGGCTGCCTGTCCCCAGTGTGCCGGGCCGCGCCCCGGTGCACCAGCAGACCTTCCGTAAGCGACTCCTATGGACTCTCAAAGGGAACGTTTGCCCAGGTGAGAGCGGTATTGTCGGTCAGTGGGGAACCCCCGTGGACACCCGCCACGAGCCTTCCCGCGGACACCCCGCGGGCACCGTGAGAAGAGGCAGACACGCATGACCAGCACCATCGGCCCCATGGCCACCGTCGATGTCGACCGCAGCGACCCCGGCTACCGGTCCTGGCTCAAGGAGGCCGTGCGCAAGGTGCACGCCGACGCGAACCGCTCGGCCGACACCCACCTGCTGCGCTTCCCGCTGCCCGAGAGCTGGGGCATCGACCTCTACCTCAAGGACGAGTCGACCCACCCGACCGGCAGCCTCAAGCACCGGCTCGCCCGCTCGCTCTTCCTCTACGGCCTGTGCAACGGCTGGATCCGGCCTGACGCGCCCGTCATCGAGGCCTCCAGCGGCTCGACCGCCGTCTCCGAGGCCTACTTCGCCAAGCTGATCGGCGTCCCCTTCATCGCCGTCATGCCGCGCACCACCAGCCCGGAGAAGTGCCGGCTCATCGAGTTCCACGGCGGCCGCTGCCACTTCGTCGAAGACTCGCGCACCATGTACGAGGAGGCCGCCGCCCTCGCCGAGCGCACCGGCGGCCACTACATGGACCAGTTCACCTACGCCGAGCGGGCCACCGACTGGCGCGGCAACAACAACATCGCCGAGTCGATGTACCAGCAGCTGAAGCTGGAGCGCTACCCGGAACCCACGTGGATCGTCGCCACCGCCGGCACCGGCGGCACCTCGGCCACCATCGCCCGCTATGTGCACTACATGCAGTACGACACCCGGATCTGCGTGGCCGACCCGGAGAACTCCTGTTTCTTCGACGGCTGGGTGCACGAGGACCCGGAGGCCACCGCCGACTGCGGCTCGCGCATCGAGGGCATCGGCCGGCCCCGCATGGAGCCGAGCTTCGTGCCCGGCGCCGTCGACCGCATGATGAAGGTCCCGGACGCGGCCAGCGTGGCCGCCGTCCGCGCCCTGGAGGACGCCATCGGCCGCAAGGCGGGCGGCTCCACCGGCACCGGCCTGTGGAGCGCGCTGAAGATCGTCGCCGAGATGGTCGCCGAGCGGCGCACCGGCAGCGTCGTCACCCTGATCTGCGACCCGGGCGAGCGCTACCTCGACAAGTACTACTCGGACGACTGGCTGGCCGCCCAGGGCCTCGACATCGCGCCCTACTCCGCCGCTATCGACCGGTTCCTGGCGACGGGTGTCTGGCCGGAGTGAGCCGCCGGTCCAGGTTGCGCATCGCGTCCCGGAAGGACTTCCCGACGCCGGGGCGGGCGAGCCGCAGGGCCAGCCGGCAGGGGCCGTTGCCGTCCACGGCCATGGTCCAGCGCACCCGCGTGCCGTCCGCCGCGGGGGAGAGCACCCACTCCTCCAGGAGCGCGGTCAGGCCCGGGGCGTTGGTCCGGTCGATCCGGTACGCGTAGCGCGCGCCGGGGTCGCTCGCCAGGATCGTCTCGCGGAACTCGATCCCGCCGTGCAGCCGGACCGTGCGCCCGGCGCCGCCGTGGGTCGGCGTCGCGGCGGCCACCGCGGTGAACCAGGCGGGGGTGCTGCCGAGTTCCACCGCGAGCGAGCGGTAGACCGCCGAGGGCGGGGCGGCCAACTCGGTGGCGAACACCAGGCGCAGGGGCGCGGACTCGGCGAAGTCGAGCTCCACCGGCCGGAGTCGGCGCTGCATGGCCGTACCTCCCGTCTCGGGGTCGTGGCCCACCACCGTAACTGACAACCCGTCAGTGACGCAGCAGTCCGTCGAGCGCGCGGGCGAACACCCACCGGCCGGCCGCCGCGAGCAGGGGGTCGAAGACGGACGGCACGCCCCGCAGGCGCAACTCCTCGATCCACACCACCCGGCTGCCGACGGCCGCCCCCGTCACCTCGAACGCGGCCCGGCCGAGCACCACCCGGCCCCGCTTCTCCAGCCGGCACACACCGGTACGGCCCGGCGCGGGCGGGGTGAACACCACGACCTCCATCGGGTCGTCGAAACCGAGCCGGCCGATTCCGGTGCGCGCCGTGAACCGGGTGCCCAGGCCGTCAGGGCCGGGCGTCAGGACGATCGTCCGGGTGAGCGGCACCCGCGCGCCGTGCGCCGGCCAGTCCGTGAGCCGGCGCCACACCTCCTCCGGCGGCAGCGCGACGGTCCGCTCGATCAGGAACCGGCTCACTCCGGCGCGTCCCCGTACGCCGCGCCGTCGCCCTCGTGCGCCTCCTCGTGCTCCTCCGCGTCCGGGTCCTCCTTGCCCGCCACCACGAGCCCCGGCAGATGCTCCGCCATCTCGGCCCGCACCCGCGGCGACACGCCCGGATCCGTCACCAGCGTGTCCACCTCGTCCAGCGCGGCGAACGAACTCAGGCCCACAGTCCCCCACTTGGTGTGGTCGGCGACGACCACCACCCGCCGCGCCGCCTGCACCAGGCGCCGATTGGTCTCGGCCTCCGCCAGGTTGGGCGTGGACAGACCGGCCTCCACGGAGATGCCGTGCACCCCGAGGAACAGCGCGTCGAAGTGCAGCGAGCGGATCGCCTGGTCGGCCACCGGACCCACCAGCGCGTCCGACGGGGTCCGCACCCCGCCGGTCAGCACCACCGTCGCCGCGCCCGGCCGCGCCTCGCCGCCCGCACCGGACTGCTGCGCCTCGTGGAACACGTCCGCGACCCGCACCGAGTTCGTCACCACGGTCAGCTCCGGCACGTCGAGCAGCTGCCGGGCCAGGGCATAGGTCGTCGTACCGCCCGAAAGGGCGATGGCCGTGCCCGGCCGCACCATCCGTGCCGCCGCCCGCGCGATCTCCTCCTTCGCGCCGAGTTCCAGCACCGACTTCGCCTCGAAGCCCGGCTCGTGGACGCTCGCCTCGTCCACCGGCACCGCGCCGCCGTGCACCTTGGCGACCATGCCCTGCCGGGCCAGCGCGTCCAGGTCCCGCCGGACGGTCATGTCGGAGACGTTCAGCCGGCGGGTCAGCTCATTGACCCGTACACCGCCGCGCCGGCGCACCTCGTCGAGGATCAGCGCGCGTCGCTGCTCCGCCAACAGGTTCTGATGGTCACTCACCGCCGGGGCCGGTCCTTTCCGAAGGAATGGGGAAACAAAGGAGGAAGGGCGTCGGATTCGGTGAGGACGGCCCCGCCGGGCGCGGTCGTCCGCGATCCTGGTGGACGCCGCCGAGCCCTCCGGCCCGGACCTCCACCGGAGATCCTCCCACCCGAGATCCTGCCATCGGGATCCTGTCACCCGGGATCCCGCCACCCGGGATCCTGTCACCGCTGATCCTCCCACCGCCCGATCCTCCCACCGAGAGAGCGAGCCACCGACGTGTCCCCTGCCACACCGCACCCGACGAGCGGGGGTGCGGCGCTCGAACTGCTCGTCCACGGCGTGGGCGGAGCCACCCCGGCCGACATGCTGGACGACCCGCGCACGGTGCGGGTCACCGGCGACAGGACGGCCGCGGTGTTCCGCCGCCGGGACGACGTCGACGCCGAGGAACACCCCGAGCGCCATGCCGACGGCCCCGTGCCCGAGGCCTACTGCTGGTCCAACCTCACCTCCGGCAACGGCACCCGCGCCCTGTGGCTGCTGCTCCTGCCGTTCATGGTGGTCAACCTCGCCCACTGGATGCGCCCGCCCGCCGAGGGCCGCGCCCGGCTCGTGCGCCTCTACGGCGTCCTCGTCCGGCTCGTCGCGCTCACCCTGACCGTGCTGCTCACCGCCGCCGCCTGCGAGGTCGCCCTCGATCTGACGGCCTGGCAGTGCGCGGGCTCCGCCGACTGCGCCGGAGAGCGCTCCTGGCTCGGCTTCCTGTCCGCCGAGCGCGGCGGCTGGTGGTCCGAGCCCGGCCGCCGGCTCGCGCTCGCCGCGCTCGTACCCACCGCCCTCGTGGGCCTGCTCTGGTACCTGTCCAACCGCACCTGGAGCGCGTACGAGGCCCAGCGCCCGCCGACCGGCTACGACGCCGACCCGGACGCCGAGCCCGATCCGGCGCCCGCCCCCGCCGCCGGTGGCGACACCGAGGCCGGCGACACCGAGGCCGCCGACACCGTGACCCCCGCCCCGGCCACACCCGTCGAACTCCGGCCCGCCCTCGGGCGTCCCGGTTTCTGGTACGGCCGCAGGCTCGTCGCCCGGCTGCGCGCCGCGCACACCGCCGCGGGGTTCCTCACCGTCGCCGCGGTCCTCGCCGGCGCCGCGGCAGGCCACGACCACCGGGCCGCCCCCGGAGGCGCGCGGGAACTCCTCGGCCGGCCCCTGCAGGGCGCCCTCGTCGTCCTCGGGCTCGTCGTGCTGTGGGTGGTCTGCCGCCGCGGCCGCAGCGAGCACCGGCTCGACCTGCGCATCGAACGCGCCCTGGTCTCCTGGCTGCCCGCCGCCGCACTGCTGCTGCTCGCGCTCACCGCCGTCCACACCGGCTGGTCCCGCCCCGACTGGACCTCCACCGGCACCCTGCCCGGCAACCCCGCCTTCGGCGTCCTCACCCTCGCCCAAGGCGGTCTGGTCGTCGCCCTCGCCTGCGTCGCCCTGTTGCTCCAACGACCGATCCGCGACCCGCGCACCGCCCTGTACGGGCTCGGCGGACCCGCCACCGCCATGCTGGCCTGCGCCCTCGGCGGCGTCATGTCGGGCGGCGTCGCCCAGCGCGTAGCCGACTGGCTCGACGGGTCCGGCACGCCCGGGACCGGCGACGGCCCGATGACCGGCCCGCCGGTGCTGCTGAGCTGGCAGGCCTCGGTCATCCCGGTCCTGCTCCTGCTGCTCCTCGCACCCACTGCGCTGCTCGTCGCCCGTACCGTGCTCGCCGGGCGCCGGCTCCGCCCGGTCGTCGACGCCGCCTACCGCGAGGCGGACCCCGACCGGCTGCGCACCGACCAGATCGCGGCGAGCCGGGCCCGCGCCGCGCTCACCGACTCCGCGCCCGTGCTCGTCGGCGTCGTCTCCGGCGCCACCCTGCTGCTCGGCGCGGCCTCTGTGGCCGGCGCCTGGGCCAGCGGAAACGTTCCCGGACGGGCCTTCGACGGCGCCCACCCGGCCATCGCCTCGGCCGCCACCGCCGCCCAGTCCCTCGGCTCCTGGATGATCGGTTTCGGCTTCCTGCTCTTCGTCACCCTGGGCCGCCGTGCCTACAAGGACCCCTCCGCCCGCCGCACCATCGGCATCCTCTGGGACGTCGGCACCTTCTGGCCGCGCGCCGCCCATCCCTTCGCCCCGCCCTGCTACGCCGAGCGGGCCGTCCCCGACCTCACCTGGCGGATGAGCTCCTGGACCCGGCAGACCGGCGGCCGGCTCGTCATCTCAGGCCACTCCCAGGGCAGCGTGCTCGCCGCCGCCGCGGTCTGGCAACTGCCGCCCGCGACCCGCGGCCGGGTCGCGCTGCTCACGTACGGCTCGCCGCTCGAACGCCTCTACGGGCGCTGGTTCCCCGCCTATTTCGGCCCCGACGCGCTGCGCGGCCTGCACCGCACGGTGCACTGCTGGAGCAACCTCTACCGGGCCACCGACCCCATCGGAGGACCCGTCCGGGTCCCCGCCGAGGGCGACCGGCCGGACGTCGACCGCCCCGAACTGCTCGACCCCGTCGCGTACGGCCGCACCCGTGAACACCCGCTGCCGGAACCGATCCTGGGCCACTCCGACTACCAGGCCGACCCGGCCTTCGCCGCCGCCCGCGCCGCACTGCTCGACCGGCTGCCGCCCGCGCTGCCCAGGCAACGAGACAACACCACGCCCATTCAGGGCAGTTCTGGCAGATCCTCCGGATAGAGCAGGGTCAGGTCGTCCGTGCTCGGCTCGACGAGCGCGGCGACCCGGCCCGCGTGCCGCTCCACCATCGCCTCGAAGGTCTGGCGTGCGGTGCGCCCGTTGCCGAAGGTGGGGCCTTTGGGAAGCTCGGCGAAGTACTTCACCAGGGCCTCGCCGCTGCCCTCCGCGAGCCGGTACTCGTGCTCCTCGGCCTGCTGCTCCACGATCCGCAGCAGCTCTTCGGGGACGTAGTCGGTGAAGGTGATGGTCCGTGAGAAACGCGAGGCCACCCCGGGGTTGACGGTCAGGAAGCGTTCCATCTCCGCCGTGTAGCCCGCGGCGATCACCACCACCGCGTCCCGGTGGTCCTCCATCAGCTTCACCAGCGTGTCGATCGCCTCGCGCCCGAAGTCCCGCCCCGAGTCCTCCGGCGCGAGCGCGTACGCCTCGTCCACGAACAGCACACCGCCACGGGCCCGGTCGAAGGCCTCCTGGGTTCGGATCGCCGTCGAGCCGATGTGCTCGCCCACCAGGTCGACCCGGGACACCTCGACCAGATGGCCCCGCTCCAGGACCCCGAGGGCGGCGAGCACCTCGCCGTAGAGCCGCGCCACCGTCGTCTTGCCGGTGCCGGGGTTGCCGGTGAAGACCAGATGGCGGCGCGCGGACACGGCCTTGAGGCCCGCCTCCTGCCGGCGCCGCCCCACCTCGATCATGTTGGTCAGCGTCCGTACCTCGTGCTTGACGCTCTCCAGGCCCACCAGCGCGTCCAGTTCGCCGAGGACCTCCTGCGAGGACCGCGAGGCCACCGGCTCAGGGGCGGCCGGCACGGACGCCACCACGGCGGGGGAGCGCGGTGCCGGCACCGTGCCGAGCAGCCCGCCCGTCGACCGGGTGGCCGTGAGCACCCCGCCCGGCTCCGGCCCGGCCGGGGTCCGTACCTGGCTCTCGTCGCTGGTGCAGTCCTCCGCGACCGGCCCTTCCTCGGGGAACTCGTAACCCCCGCGCGAGCAGCGCTCCGTGCGGCACTTGCGCAGTGTCGTACGGCAGCCGTCCATCACATGGAAGCCGTAGCCCCCGCTGCCGGTCACCCGGCAGCCCAGGAAGGAGCCGCGGCCCTCCGCCGACACGTAGAAACCGGCCTCGGCGGGCGAGGTGACCGTGCACCGCTCGATCGTCGGATCAGCGCCCTTGGTGACGATGACCCCGGTCTGCACCGCGTCGATGGTGCAGCCGCCCAGCGTGCCGCCGCTGCCGTGGTCCCGGAACCAGGCGCCCGTGGAAGCCTCCCGGATCCGGCAGTCGTCCAGTTGGGCCGTGGCGCCGTCGCTCACCGACACGGCCGTGTTGCGCACCTGCGACAGATCGCTGTCGACGACATCGGCGCGCGAGCCCCGGTCGAGGACGAACAGCGCGTCCGGCACGTCGTGCACGCGGCAGGAGTCGAGCACGGCCGTCGCGCCGTCGCTCACCCACACCGCCGGATAGTCGCCCGTACTGTCGTGGATCTCGCACTGGTTGGCGTCCACCCGGGTCCCCGGGTCCCAGACCGAGAGACCGTTGCGCCCGAACCGGCGCACCGTGGACCGGGTCAGTGTCAGGACCGAACGGGACCGCAGGTCCACGGCGTTCTCCGGCACGTCGTGGATGTCGCAGTCGGACAGCGTGAGCACCGCGTCGGTGTCCAGGGTGATGCCGTCGGCCGAGGTCCGGTGCACCGTCGAGTCGGTGAGATGCGCGGTCGCCCGGGAGGCGATCTGCAACCCGGCGCCCTTGATCTCGTACACCTCGCAGCCGAGGCCCTCCAGGCCGCTGCCCTCGCCGGTCACCGCGATCCCGGCGCCCGAGGCGTGGTGCACCCGGCAGCGCTCCAGGCGCGGATGCCCGCCGCCGCGCACCGAGACCCCCGACTGCCCGGCGGACACGATCTCGCACTCCTCGAACACCCCGCCCGCGCCGTCGAGTACGGCGAGCCCGACCCCGGCGGGATTGTCGACGGTGCAGCGCCGCACGGTGGGCCGGGCCGCGCCGCGCACCTCGAGACCGGCCGCGGAACGGGTCACGATCCGCAGGTCGAGCAGCTCGGGCGTGCCGTCCTCGACGAGCAGCGCGGGCGCCGCCGCGTCCTGCCCCTCGATGTGCAGGTCCTGCAGGGTGGCCGAGGCCCGTACGGTCAGCGGCACGCCGTCGGCGGGCGCGATCCGCACCGAGCCCACCGACCCGTCGCCGCCCCGGAGGGTGACGGCCCGCCGGATGACGAGGTTCTCCCGGTAGGTGCCCGGGGCCACGGTGAGGACGTCCCCGTCGCCCGCGGCCTCCAGGGCGGCGGCGAGGGAGGGGTACTCGCCCGTGCGGCGCCGCCACCGCGACGTACCGGTGTGCGTCACCTGGACCGTGCCCTGTGCCATGGGTGTGCTCTGCCCCCACCTCGTGCGTCGACGCTGTGCCTGCTGCCCTGCTGCCCTGCTGCTCTGCTGCCGGAACGGGCCGGTGCGAAGACCGGGGCCGGGATCCGATGCCCCACCGTAGCGCGCGCGGCGCCGCCGGGTTGACGGGTCGCCCCGCTCCCCGCCGGCAGCCGGGCCCGGCCTAGGCCGTGTCTTCCGGATCTTGCCGGGCTCCCGACGTTGATCCGGCCTGATCCGAAAGACACGGCCTAGCTGCCGGTGCCCGTCCGCCCCCAGTCCGGACCGACCTGGGCCCATGCGCGGTCGAGACGCGCGTACCGCCGCTGCATCAGCCGGTGTACGACGAGCCGCCGGGCGGACTCGATCAGGAAGGCGGACAGGAGCGCCACCGTCAGTCCGGCGACCAGCGCGTGCGCGCGGGCGGTGTCGGGGTGCATCGGCGGGGTGACCGCCCGGCCCGCCCGGTCCGTCCACATCGGGAAGACGGCGCCCGCGTGCGCGTGGGACTTGGACGTGGTGACGGTCCCGGTGCGCGCACTGCCGTCGGGCGCCGTCCAGCGCGCCACCACGGCGGGGCGCAGTTGCTGCTCGGCGCCCATGTCCGCGTTCTCGTCCGCCTCGGTGGGGGTGTCGGCGGTGCGCACCACCTGGGCCACGGTCGGCACCCGTTCCCGCTGCTGGAGGCGTACGGAGTGCTGCAGCGAGGTGTTCGCGGAGACCCCGGCGGCCCAGCCGGCCGCCGGCACGGCGAGGAGGAGCAGCAGCACGGCCGTCACCGCGACCCAGGCCTCGACCAGGTCGGTGGTCCGGCGCAGGGGATTGTGCCGCCAGCGCCAGAGCCCCGTGGCTGCACGCACGCTCCGCACCCCCTCGTCTCGTCGACTGCCCGCGAAGGGCCCCTCGGTGGTTGCCGCTCTTCCAACGAGTGTCCCCCGGGGGTGGTTTCCGCGCCTCTCGGGAGGAATTTCGGCCGGAGTCGAGGAAGGTGACCGGGGGACCGGACAGGGGAGGGGGCGCGAGGCTCAGTCGAGGATCTTGACCGGGTCGCCGACCCGGACCACGCCCCGGTGCTCGGGCACCAGGTTCTGGCCGAAGACCAGCTGGTTCCCCCGCGCGCGGTGCCGGGCCAGGGTGCGCAGCGGTTCCTTGCCACGCTCGCCGGTGTGCTGGTCGGTGGTGGTGACCACGCAGCGGCCGCAGTCGCGGGCGACCCGGAAGACGACGTCGCCGACGGCGATGCGCCGCCAGCCGTCCTCGGCCCACGGCGTGGTGCCGTCGACGACCAGGTTCGGCCGGAACCGGTTCATGGGCAGCGGCCCCTCGTCGGCGTGATCGCCCTGGGCGATCAGGGAGTTGAGGGCGTCGAGGGAGGAGGTGGTGGTGACGAGCAGCGGGTAGCCGTCGGCGAAGCTGACGGTCTCGCCGGGCAGCGCGTAGTCGGGGTCGACGGGCCGGCGGCGGGCCGGGTCGTCCATGTGGACGAGCCGCACCGGGGCGTCCAGATAGGCGGTGAACCAGGCGTGGGCGGCAGGATCGGCCGGTACGGCCCGGACCGTGGTGCCGAAGATGTCCACCGGGATCGTCCCGGTCTCGTCGGCGTCTGCTTCCACGGGGGCCGGCACCGCCACGGTCAGTGGTTCCATGCCGGGGCCGGAGAGGGTGACGGAGCCGTCGGGCAGCATCTCGGCGGAGGCCAACGCCAGCCGTGCGTGCTGGCGTTGGGTCACGACCTTGCCCGCGGTGTCCACGGTGGTCCAGCGGCGGTCACCGGCCAGTCCCCATGGCTGGACCTCCGCCTCCGCGGGGGCGAACCCGCGCATTGCCTTGACCGGGTGGACATGGACGGAGCGCAAGACAGGATTCGGCATGCCCTCATCCTGCCAGTCGCCCCGCCGGGTCCGGACGTCAGTATCCGCGGCCCTGGTAGGGGCGGTTGTACGGATCGTCGTACGGCGAGGGGGCGGGCGCCGGCGCCGGGCGAGGGGCGGCCGGGCGCATCGCCTCGTACCCGCCGGCCATAGGGCGCGGCTGCTGCGGCGCCTGCGGGCCCGGGTAGCCGCGCGGGGCGGCGGGCTGCTGCGGGATGTACGGGGTGGGCGCGGGCTGCAGCGGCACCGGGGCCATCAGCTGGGTGGCCGGGGCGGGCGCCATGTGCTGCGCGGGCTGCGGGTAGCCGTAACCGCCGGCGTGGCCGTGACCATGGCCGTTGTAGGCCGGGGCGGGAGGCTGTGGGGAGGGCGCCGCCGGGAGGGCGGGCAGGGCCGCGGGCAGCGCCGGCAGGTAGCTGCTGCTTCCGGCGTAGCCGTTGCCGGTGTCGTACGCGGAGGGCACTCGGATCGGGGCGATCTGAGGCGTGCCCCGTTCTGCGACGAGGGAGTCGTAGATCGGGGTGTCGGGGAACGACGGCGCGGTGTAGTAACCGCCTCCGTAGGTGGAGCGCGGGGAGGTCATGGCCATAAGTTAAGCCCACGATGTGCTGGATGGGGAGCCCGATAAGCGGGTTGTTTGACGGGTTCGTTGAGACCGCCGATCGGCAATGTGAGCGAATCTGGCAAAAACGGTCGCCCAGCGCGTCCAAGATCTTGAAAAACCCGAGATGGGGAGGGGTTACCCACGGGTCGGGAAGGGGAGCGGGGGCCTTCCTTCCGGGGTGCGCGTCAAGGAATCCTGACGCCCGCGGCTTCGGAAGTTCACGGAAGGTACATCTCGAACGCGCGGAATTGGCGGGGCGTTCGGCAACGCCGGAGGCGGGAATGTCGTGAACCCGTCACCATGCCGTCGCTCCGTGTGTCGGAAAAGGCGGACCGTGGCGAGGAGTTCGCGCTCCTTCCTTATGTGTATGAGGAAGGAATCGGCCGGACGGGGTGCGCGCGGGTGGAGGCGTCAGCGGTCCGGGGCCGCCTCGGGGCGCGCGTAGGTGCGCCCCTTCCACGCGGCACCCTTGCCCCGGTAGTGCTGCACGGCCGAGTCCGCCGTCATCAGCAGATAGAGCAGCGCGGTGAAGGGGAGCAGCGGCGCGAGCCAGGGCGGCTGCCGGTAGTAGCGGAGCATCGGCAGGTACGTGCCCGCCATCACCGCCCACGCGAGCCCGCCCGCCCAGGCCGCCGGGGCGTCGCCGGTGAGCAGTCCGGCGACCAGCGTGCCGGGCGGCGCCAGATAGACCAGGGCCAGACCCGCGACCGTCCCCGCGAGCAGCAGCGGGTTGTGCCGCAGCTGTGCGTAGGCGCTGCGCGACACCATCCGCCACAGATCGGCGAGGCGCGGATACGGACGGATGCTGTCCACCCGCTCGGCGAGTCCCAGCCACACCCTGCCGCCCGCCCGGCGCACCGCCCGGGCCAGCGACACGTCGTCGATCACCGCCTGCCGGATCGCCGTCGGCACCCCCGCCCGCTCGGCCGTCTCCGTCCGCAGGAGTACGCAGCCGCCTGCCGCCGCCGTCGTGAGCGGCCGGCGCCGGTTGATCCAGCGGAAGGGGTAGAGCTGGCAGAAGAAGTAGACGAAGGCCGGCACGATCAGGCGCTCCCAGCCGCTCGCCACCCGAAGCCGCGCCATCTGCGACACCAGATCGAGCCGGTGACCGGTCGCCGCCTCCACGAGGAGCCGGAGACTGTCCGGCTCGTGCGCGATGTCCGCGTCCGTGAGGAGCAGGAATTCGGGTCCACGCGCGCGTGCGAGCGCCATGCCGTGCCGCAGCGCCCACAGCTTGCCCGTCCAGCCCGGCTCCGGTTCGCCCGGCGAGACCACCGTCAGGGGCAGCCCGCCGTGGCAGGCGGCCAGCTCGGCGGCGAGCCGTCCGGTGCCGTCCGAGCTGCCGTCGTCCACCAGGATCACCTCGGCCCGCCCCGGATAGTCCTGGGCGAGCAGCGACGGCAGGCTCAGCGGCAGCACCTCGGCCTCGTCCCGGGCCGGGACCACCACCACGACCCCCGGCCACCGCGCCGGCGCCCCGGCGGGCGCGGGCAGCCGCTGGTCGGTGCGCCAGAACAGGCCCTGGCCGAGGAGCAGCCACCCCCAGACGGCCAGAGCGGCGATCGCGATCCACGCAAGCGGGCTCATTCGCCGCAGTCTGCCCCAGATCGCCGGGGAATCAAGGGCGGTCGGCTAGGGTGACCGGGTGAAGATCGCACTGATGGACTCCGGAATCGGCCTGCTCCCGGCTGCGGCGGCGGTCCGCCGTATGCGGCCCGACGCGGACCTGGTGCTGTCCTCCGACCCCGACGGCATGCCGTGGGGCCCGCGCACCACCGAGGACCTCACGGAGCGCGCCCTCGCCGTCGCCCGGGCCGCCGCCGCGCACTGTCCGGACGCCCTCATCGTCGGCTGCAACACCGCCAGCGTGCACGCGCTGCCCGCGCTGCGGGCCGCGCTCGAGCCCGGTATCCCGGTGATCGGCACCGTGCCCGCGATCAAGCCCGCCGCGGTCGGCGGCGGCGAGGTCGCCATCTGGGCCACCCCCGCCACCACCGGCAGCCCGTACCAGCGCGGACTGATCGAGGAGTTCGCCGGCGGCGCCCACGTCACCGAGGTGCCCTGCCCCGGTCTCGCCGACGCCGTAGAGCACGACGACGCCGAGGGGGTACGCCGGGCCGTCGCCGCCGCGGCGGCGCTGACGCCCCCGGACGTCCGGGCCCTCGTCCTCGGCTGCACCCACTACGAGCTCGTCGAGGAGCAGATCCGGGCGGCCCTGCCGCGGGCCGAGGGACAGCCGGAGCTCGTTTTCCACGGCTCCGCCGGGGCAGTCGCCGCACAGGCGCTGCGGCGGATCGGCGCCGAGGCCGACCCCGCGGCCGCCCCCACGGGCGGCCTGACCGTGCTCCACAGCGGCCGGCCGGGCGCGCTCACCCCGGCCGCGCTCGCCTATGCGCAGGGCCGCGTCCTCGCGGCGGCGGCCGTCGCGCACTGAACGTGTCCGGACGGCTCCGCCGAGGCGCCGCGACCGCGGAACGTGCGTAGGCTGTCACCATGAGGGACCACACCCAGAATCAGGGTCCCGAGGGACCCGCACCCCCGGTCTGGACCGGTCGCGCGACCAACCGGCTGCAATGGCTGCCGGCGATCGGCGGGGTCGCCTGTCTCGCGCTCGGCGTGCTGCTCGCCGTCGAATCCCCATGGGCCTCGGGCGACGCCCCGCTCCTGATGGCTGTCATCGGCTGCATCGCCGCCGGCCTCCTCGTGCTCTTCGGCACCCTCGCCTTCGTGCAGGTCGCCGTCCGGGTCGACCACCGGGCGATGGAGGTGCGCTGCGGCCACATCGGCGTGCCGCGCCGCCGCATCCCGCTCTCCCACGTGGTCGGCGCCGACTTCGCCCCCTCCGTCACCCCGCGCCAGTGGGGCGGCTGGGGCTACCGCTGGCGCCCCGAGAAGGGCACCGCCGTGGTCGTCCGGCGCGGCGAGGGCCTGGTCCTGCGCCTCGGCGACGGGCGCACCTTCACCGTCACGGTCGACGACGCCGAATCCGCCGTCCGCACCATCCGCGCCCTCCTCCACCGCGCCGCCCCGCCGACCCCGACGGCTCCGGCAGGACCCGCGGGGGTCTGAGCCGTACGGCCCGAAGGGGAAGACCGGAGCGCTCGCCGCGCCGAAGGGGCGCGTGGGGCGGGCCGCGCTCCTGGTGGGGGCGCCTCGCGCCGTAGACTCCGGCACGTGAGCACCACCATCGCACCCGCCGACGCGCCCGAGTCCACCCCCGCCCCGGAGCGGGCCCGCGGTCCGCGGCGGCTGCTGCGGCCCGGCGCGGCCGCGGTGGCCGGGCTGATGCTCTACCTGAGCTTCCCGCCCCGGCCCCTGTGGTGGCTCGCGCTGCCCGCGTTCGCGCTGCTCGGCTGGACGCTGCGGGGCCGCCGGCCGCGGGCCGGCTTCGGCCTCGGCTATCTGGCCGGCCTCGGCTTCCTGATGCCGCTGCTCGTGTGGACCGGCGAGGAGGTCGGGCCCGTGCCGTGGGTCGCCCTCGCCGCCGTGTCGGCGCTGTTCGTCGGGGCCGTCGGCCTCGGCATCGCCATGGTCTCCCGGCTGCCCGCCTGGCCGGTGTTCGCCGCCGCCGTGTGGGTCCTCGGGGAGGCGGCACGCGCGCGCGTGCCGTTCGGCGGCTTCCCCTGGGGCAAGATCGCCTTCGGTCAGGCGGACGGGTTCTTCCTGCCGCTCGCCGCCGTCGGCGGCACCCCGGTGCTCGGCTTCGCCGTCGCCCTGTGCGGCTTCGGCCTGTACGAGGTGCTGCGCCTGGTCCTCGCCCGGCGCGCCGCCTCCCGCACCCGTACCGAGGTGCCGGAGACCCCGGCCGCGACGCCCGCGACGCCCGCGCGCGGGCCGCTGCTCGCCGCCGCGCTCGCCGTCCTGGTGCCCGTCACGGGCGCGCTCGCGGCGCTCCCGCTGGTGTCCGACGCCCCGGAGGACGGCACCGCCACCGTCGCCGCCGTGCAGGGCAACGTGCCCCGCCTCGGCCTCGACTTCAACTCGCAGCGGCGCGCCGTGCTCGACAACCACGCCGACCGCACCCGCGAGCTCGCCGCCGCGGTGAAGGCCGGCAAGGAGCCGCAGCCCGACTTCGTGCTGTGGCCGGAGAACTCCTCCGACATCGACCCGTACGCCAACGCCGACGCCTACCAGGTGATCGACGAGGCGGTCCGCGAGGTGAACGCGCCGACCGTGATCGGCGCCGTCATCGCCCCCGAGACCGGCAAGCTGCGCAACACCCTCATCCAGTGGAACCCCGCGAAGGGGCCGGTCGCCGAGTACGACAAGCGGCATGTGCAGCCCTTCGGCGAGTACATCCCGATGCGCTCCTTCGTGCGCCTCTTCAGCAGCGACGTCGACCGGGTGCGCCGTGACTTCGGGCCGGGCGGCAAGGTCGGCGTCTTCGACCTGGCCGGTACGAAGGTGGGCCTGGCCACCTGTTACGAGGCGGCCTTCGACTGGGCGGTCCGGGACACCGTGACCCACGGCGCCCAGCTGATCACCGTACCCAGCAACAACGCCACCTTCGGGCGCAGCGAGATGACCTACCAGCAGCTCGCCATGTCCCGGGTGCGCGCCGTCGAGCACAGCCGCAGCGTGGTCGTCCCGGTCACCAGCGGTGTCAGCGCGGTCATCCGGCCGGACGGCACGGTCGTCGCGAAGACCGAGATGTTCACCCCGGACGTCCTCGTCGAGAAGGTCCCGCTGCGCTCCTCGCTGACCCCGGCGACCCGGATGGGCACCCTGCCCGAGGCGCTGCTCGTCGCGGTCGCCGTGGCCGGTCTCGGCTGGTCGGCGACTCGCTCGGCGCGCGCCCGGCGCGGCCGTACCGCCTGAGCGGAACCGCCGGCGGTCCCGACACCACGCGGGCGGCGGGACCGTCCGTAGATGATCTAGGGTCGGGTCATGGGCACCCCTGACTTCATCCGTGACATCCGGGCCTCGGCCGGCCACCAGCTGCTGTTCCTGCCGGGCGTCTCCGCCGTCGTCTTCGACGACCGGGGGCGGGTGCTGCTCGGGCGCCGGGCGGACACCGGGATGTGGGCGATCGTCGGCGGCATCGTCGAGCCGGGCGAGCAGCCCGCCGCCTGCGCCGTGCGCGAGGTGCACGAGGAGACCGGCGTGCACTGCGAGGTGGAGCGGGTCGTGCTGGTCCAGACCCTGCGCAAGCCGGTCGTCTACCCCAACGGCGACCAGTGCCAGTTCATGGACGTGTCCTTCCGCTGCCGGGCCGTCGGCGGGGAGGCCCGGGTCAACGACGAGGAGTCGACCGAGGTCGGCTGGTTCGAGCTGGACGCCCTGCCCGAGATGAAGCGCTTCTCGCACTTCCGCATCGAGCAGGCCCTCAAGGACGAACCCACATGGTTCGACCCCAGCCACCAGGGCTGAACTATGTGTTCGGCGCACATCGGTCGGGGGTGGGGCGCTTCATAAGGTGCCAAGCATGAGCGCCCCCACCACCTCCGAGCCCGGTCCCGTCCGGGCCGTCGCGCCCCGGCCCGCGCCGGGGTCCGTCACCGTCGACCTCTCCGGGCGCACCGCGCTCGTCACCGGCGCCGCAGGCGGCATCGGGCGTGCCGTCGCGCTGCGGCTGGCCGCCGCCGGAGCCCGGGTCAGAGCCGTCGACCGGGCCGCCGAAGGCCTGGACGCGCTGTCCGAGGCGGCCGGGGACCTGCCCGGCGCCGTCGAGGCCCGGCTGCTCGACCTCACCGACCTCGACGCCGCCGAGGCCGCCGCCGCGGGCGCCGACATCCTCGTGAACAACGCCGGGATCCAGCTCGTCCGCCCCCTCCACGAATTCCCGCCGGACGTCTTCCACACCGTCCTCACCGTGATGCTGGAGGCCCCGTTCCGGCTGATCAGGGGCGCGTTGCCGGGGATGTACGCGCGGGGCTGGGGCCGGATCGTGAACATCTCCTCCGTCCACGGCCTGCGCGCCTCCGCCTTCAAAGCCGCCTACGTGGCCGCCAAGCACGGCCTGGAGGGCCTGTCCAAGACCGCCGCCCTCGAAGGCGCCCCGCACGGCGTCACCTCCAACTGCGTCAACCCCGGCTATGTGCGCACCCCGCTCGTCGAGCGCCAGATCGCCGACCAGGCCGCCGCCCACGGCATCCCCGCCGAGCGGGTGCTGACCGAGGTGCTCCTGAAGGACTCGGCACTCAAACGGCTGATCGAACCCGAGGAGGTCGCGGAGGCCGTGCTGTACCTCTGCACACCGCAGGCCTCCTTCGTCACCGGAGCCTCGCTCGCCCTCGACGGGGGCTGGACCGCCCACTAGGCCGGCCGACGGGGCCCGCCACAGGGCCCTCCGTTGTCCACAGGCGGTTGTCCACAGGGCTGGTGCGACCCCCCGTACGACAGGTATCCCTGTGACCATGACCCACGAACAGGCCGTCTACCTGGAGCTCCTCGCCCGCGGCGCCGCCACCGAGGCGTACGAGCGCCCCGTGCTGCTCGCCCGCGCGAGCGGCACGGGGCCGGAGGAGCTGGCCGAGCTGGAGCGGACCAAACAGCTCGCCCTGCGGGTCCGGGCCGAGCTGGAGGGCCGGCGCCGCCGCGAGGCCGAGCTGTCCGCGCTCTTCGAGACCGCCCACGACCTGGCCGGCCTGCGCGACCTCGACGACGTGCTGCGCGCCATCGTGCAGCGCGCCCGCTCCCTGCTCGGCACCGAGGTCGCCTACCTCAGCCTCAACGACCCGGTGCGCGGCGACACCTACATGCGGGTCACCGAGGGCTCCGTCTCCGCCAGGTTCCAGCAGGTCAGACTGGGCATGGGGGAGGGGCTCGGCGGACTGGTGGCCCAGACCGCCCGGCCCTACGTCACCGACGACTACTTCCGCGACGAGCGCTTCCAGCACACCGAGTCCATCGACAGCGCCGTCGGCGACGAGGGCCTGGTCGCCATCCTCGGCGTGCCGCTCACCCTCGGCAGCCAGGTCATCGGCGTGCTCTTCGCCGCCGACCGGCGCGCGCGGGTCTTCGAGCGCGAGCAGGTCGCCCTGCTCGGCTCCTTCGCGGCCCACGCCGCCGTCGCCATCGACACCGCCAACCTGCTCGCCGAGACCCGCTCCGCGCTCTCCGAGCTGGAGCGGGCCAACGACATCATCCGCGAGCACAGCGGCGTCATCGAGCGCGCCTCCGAGGTCCACGACCGGCTCACCGAACTGGTCCTGCGCGGCGGCGGCGTCCACGACGTGACCGCCGCCGTCTCCGAAGTCCTCGGCGGCACCGTCGAGTTCGTCGAGGAGCGGCCCGGCCCCGCCGCCCTCGCCGAGGGCCACGCCGCCCGGGACGGCGACGACTGGATCGCCGCCGTCTCCGCCGGCGGCGAGAGCTTCGGCGCCCTCGTCCTGTACGACCGGCCCGGCCTCGACCCGGTCGACCTGCGCACCCTGGAGCGCGCCGCCCTCGTCACCTCCCTGCTGCTGCTCGCCCGCCGCTCCGCCGGCGAGGCCGAACAGCGGGTCCGCGGCGAACTCCTCGACGACCTGCTCGACGCCCCGGACCGCGACCGGCGCCTGCTGCGCGAGCGCGCCGCCCGGCTGCACACCGACACCGACGCCCCGCACGTCGTCCTCGCGGCCCGCGTCGACGGGGCCGGCGCCAAGGGGGACACCGACAGCGGAGGGCGGGAGAGCGCCGACCGGCAGCGGCTCCGCTCCGCCGCCTCGCACCTGGCCGCCACCCGCCACGGCCTGGCCTCCGCCCGCGACGGCGGCACCGTCCTGCTGCTGCCCCTCGGCCCCGGCGAGACCGCCGCCGAACTCGCCCGGCAGACCGCCAGACACCTCGGCGGCGCGCTCCACGAGCCCGTCACCGTCGGCGCCTCCGCCCCCGTCACCGCGCCTCTCGCCCACCCCGACCGGGTCGCCCCCGCCTACGAGGAGGCCCGCCGCTGCCTCGACGCCCTGCGCCTGCTGCACCGGCCGGGCGAGGGCGCCGCCGCCGAGGACCTCGGCTTCCTCGGCCTGCTGCTCGCCGACACCCGCGACATCGAGGGCTTCGTCGAGCGCACCATCGGCCAGGTCGTCGCCTACGACCGGCGCCGCGGCACCGACCTGGTGCGCACCATGGACGCCTACTTCGCCAGCGGCATGAGTCCCGCCCGCACCAAGGACGACCTCCACGTCCACGTCAACACCGTGGCCCAGCGCCTGGAGCGGATCGGCCGGCTCCTCGGCCCCGACTGGCAGGCGCCCGCCCGTGCCCTGGAGATACAGCTGGCCCTCCGGCTGCACGCCCTCTCCTCGGCCGTCATACGCTGACGGCGCGCCGCCCGTTCTCCGTTCCACCTCCGTTCCGCCCCCCCGAAATCCGCCCTGAATCCCCCGAATCGTCCCCGCCCCGGACCCGTTCAGCCCCAGGAGGACGCCCGATGACCGGACGCCTTGCCGACCTGCCGCTCACCGGCATCACCGTCGTCAGCCTCGAACAGGCGGTGGCCGCCCCCTTCGCCACCCGCCAGCTGGCCGACCTCGGCGCCCGCGTGATCAAGGTCGAGCGGCCCGGCGACGGCGACTTCGCCCGGCGCTACGACACCACCGTGCACGGCGAGTCCAGCTATTTCGTCTGGCTCAACCGCTCCAAGGAGTCGATCACCCTCGACCTGAAGACGGACGCCGGACGCGAGGTCCTGGAGCGGCTGCTCGCCCGGGCCGACGTCTTCGTGCAGAACCTCGCGCCCGGCGCCGCCGACCGCCTGGGGCTCGGCCCGGCCGCCCTGGCCGAGCGCTTCCCGTCCCTCATCCCGGCCGGCCTCTCCGGCTGGGGCACGAGCGGCCCGTGGTCGGAGCGCAAGGCCTACGACCTGCTCGTGCAGTGCCAGACCGGTCTGGTCTCGCTCACCGGCAACGAGCACGGCACCGCACGGGCCGGGATCTCGGTCGCCGACATCGCCGGAGGGATGTATCTGTACAGCGGCATCCTCACCGCCCTGTTCACCCGCGCCACCACCGGCCGGGCCCGGGCCGTCGAGGTCTCCCTCTTCGAGGCGCTCGCCGAGTGGATGCACCAGCCCGCCTACTACACCGCCTTCGGCGGCACCCAGCCGCCGCGCATCGGCACCCGGCACGCCACCATCGCCCCCTACGGAGCCTTCACCGCCGCCGACGGCAAGGACGTGCTGTTCTCCATCCAGAACGAGCGCGAATGGGCCGCCCTGTGCGAGCGGTTCCTCAAGCGGCCGGACCTCGTCGAGGACCCGCGCTTCGCCACCGGCTCCGACCGGGTCGCCCACCGCGAGGAGCTGGACGCCCTGGTCGCCGAACGGTTCACGGAGCTGGACGGCGCCACCGCGGGCCGGATCCTCGACGAGGCCGGCATCGCCAACGCCGGCGTCAACGACATGGGCGCCTTCCTCGACCACCCGGTGCTCGAGGCCCGCGGGCGCTGGCGCGACGTACGGATACCCGGCGGCACGCCCGTGCCCGCGCTCCTGCCGCCCGCCGACCTGGCCGGCACCGCACCGCGCATGGACCCCGTCCCCGGCATCGGAGAACACACCGACGCACTCCTCGCCGAACTCGGCTACGGGGCCTCCGACATCGCGGCGATGCGCGCCGCCCACGCGGTCTGACAGCCGGGCGGCTCCGTGGCGCGGCACGTCACGGCGTCCGGTACAGGGCGGTGAGCAGTTCGATGACGTCCTGCGTGGCGGGATGCGGATCGTCACGCCACCAGGCGAGCCGCACGGCGACCGGTTCGGCGTCGCGCACCGGGCGGTAGACGACGCCCGGCCGACGGTACTGGCTGGCCGTCGCCTCGGCGCTCATCCCGATCCGGCGGCCGGTGGAGATCGCCGTGAGCCAGTCGTCCACGTCGTGCGTGTCCTCGGTCGCAGGCCGCGCGTCCGGCGGCCACAGCTCCGGCGTCGTGGTGCCCGTACGCCGGTCGATCAGCAGCGTGTACCCGCTGAGCTCGGCCAGGCGTACGGAGCGGCGCCGGGCGAGGGGGTCGTCCGCGGCCATCGCGCACAGCCGGCGTTCCAGGCCGACGATCGCCGAGTCGAACCGCCGGTCCGCCGGCGGCCGGCGCAGCACCGCCAGGTCGCAGGAGCCCTCGGCGAGCCCGGCGCTGGGCGTGTTCACCCGCACCAGCTGCAGTTCCGTGTCCGGGTACGCAGCCGCCCACCGCCGCTGGAAGGCCGGGGTGTGCCGGCCGAGCGCCGACCACGCGTAGCCGACGCGCAGGGCACCCTCCCCGGCCGCCGCCACCCGGACCAGTTCGTCCGCCTCCGCGAGCACCCGGCGCGCATGGGCCACCAGCCGCGTCCCGGTCGCCGTCGGCGTCACCGACCGCGAGGTGCGACGCAACAGGCGTACACCCAGGGCCTGTTCGAGCGAGGCGAGGGTGCGGGAGACCGCGGCCTGGGAGACGCCGAGCCGCAGGGCGGCATCCGTGAAGGTGCCCTCGTCGACGATCGCGACCAGACAGCGCAGCTGGCGCAGTTCGATGTCCATGCGTCGAGCGTATAGATGAGAGCCGGTCATGCATTTTGCGCAACCATGGACGGGGACGACGATCGCCCCATGTCAGAAGTCCCTGCCCCTACCCCTGCCCCTGCTCAGTCCCCTGCCGCCTCCCTCGCCACCCCCGCTCCCGGCCCCTCCTCCCGTTCCTCGGCGGCCGGCGTGGCCGCCATGCTGGGCAGCGGTCTGTCCACCCAGATCGGCGCCGCGACCGGTTCGCTCGCCTTCCCCGTCATCGGACCGATCGGGGTGGTCGCGGTCCGCCAGTACGTCGCCGCGCTCGTCCTCCTCGCCGTCGACCGGCCCCGGCTGCGCTCGTTCACCTGGCAGCAGTGGTGGCCGGTGCTCCTCCTCGCCGTCGTCTACGGCGCGATGAACCTCTCCCTCTACACCGCCGTCGACCGGGTCGGTCTCGGACTCGCCGTGACCCTGGAGTTCCTCGGCCCGCTCGCACTCGCCCTCTCGGCGGCGCGCCGGGTCGACGCCGCCTGCGCCGTCCTCGCCGCGGCCGGCGTGGTCACCCTGATGCGCCCGCAGCCCTCCACCGACTACCTCGGCATGGGCATCGGCGCGTTCGGTGGCGCCTGCTGGGCTGCGTACATCCTGCTCAACCGCACGGTCGGCCACCGCATCCCCGGCGCCCAGGGCAGCGCCGCCGCGGCCTGCCTGTCCGCGCTCGTCTTCCTCCCCGTCGGCGTCCTCGTCGCCCTGAACCGCCCCCCGACCGCCATCGCCCTCGGCTGCGCCGTCATCACCGGCCTCCTCTCCACGGCCGTCCCCTACCTCGTCGACCTCTTCACCCTCCGCCGCGTCCCACCCGCCGCCTTCGGCCTCTTCATGAGCGTCAACCCCGTCCTCGCCGCCCTGGTCGGATGGATCGGACTCGACCAGCGCCTCGGCCTACTGGACGCGGCGGCCGTCGGCGCGGTCGTCACGGCGAACGCCCTCAGCATCCTCACCGCCGCGCGTCGCTGACCAGACCCGCCACGGCCCGTACGCCCCGCTCCTGGAAGGCCCGTTACTCCTGGAAGGCCCGTTACTCCTGGAGGGCCCGTTCCGCCGCACGGGCCTCGCGCAGGGACGTGTGCACCGACCAGACCACCGAGACGAGCGGGACGGCGACGACCGCGCCCACCATGCCGGCCGCGATCGAGCCGGCGATGACGGAGATCGCGACGACCAGGGGGTGGAGGCGCACCGCCCAGCTCATCACCAGGGGGTGCAGCAGATGGCCCTCGATCTGGCCGATGACCACGATCAGGGCGATCACGATCGCCGCCACCAGCGGGCCCTTCGACGCGAGGGCGACGACGGCGGCGACCGCGAGGGCGATCGGCGAGCCGATCAGGGGGACGAAGGCCGCCGCGAACTCGAGCAGGGCGAGGGGGACCGCGAGCGGGACGCCGAGCAGCCAGAGGGCGAGACCGACGAGGACCGCGTTGATCGCCGCGACAAGGACGATCCCATGGGTGTAGCCGGTGAAGGTGCGCCAGGCCGCGCGCCCGCCGATGTCCGTGTGGGTGCGCACCGAGGCCGGCAGCTGCTCACGGAACCACGACCACTGGCGGTCGCCCGAGTGGATGAAGAAGACCGAGCTGAACAGCGCGAGCGCGAGCGTGGTCAGCACCTCGACCAGCCGGCCCGCCCCGCTCAGCGCCTGGCTGACCAGGGTGGAGCGGTGGCTCGACAGATACCTCCCGACGCGTTCCTGCACATCGGTCAGCGCCTGCGGGTTCACCCGGAACGGCGGCTGCTCCAGCCAGTGCTCGATCCGTCCGACGCCGACCCGGAACTCCCGTACCAGCGTCGTCCGCTCGCCCGCGACCGCCTCGCCGACCAGCGCCAGGATGCCCAGGACCAGCGCGATGCTGCCCAGCAGGGTCAGGGCCACCGCCAGCGGGCGCGGCAGTCCGCGGGCCACGATGTCCGCCACCGGCCGCAGCAGCGCGGTGATCACGAGACCGAGGAAGACCGCCACCCCGATCTCGTGGAACCGCCCGAGTACCGCGAAGAGCCCGTAGACGAGCGTGCCGACGACCAACAGCCGCCACGCGTAGGCGGCGGCCGTACGGAGAAAGGGGGCGACCGCGGGTGGCGAGCCTGGCTGCATGGGCTCGACGTACCACCCACGCACCGGCCGGCAACGCCCCCGCCCGCACATTCCCCCGACCGGACCCGACCCGACCCGACCGGACCCGCCCGGACCCGGCAGGGCTCACCTCATGAGGTCCGAGGGGTCGGTGTTGGCCCCGCACAGCACCACGCACACCTGCTCGCCGCGCTCCGGCCGGTAGGCGCCGCCCGAGAGCGCGGCGAGCGCGGTCGAGGCGGCGTGCTCGACGACGAGGCGCCGGTCGTCCCACAGGGCCTGCCGGGCGCGGACGATCTCCGCGTCCGGGACGAGCAGGGTGCGGACCCCGTCGTGCCGGGCCGCCTCCAGGGCCGCCGCCGAGACCCGCCGGGCCCCGAGCGAGTCCGCCGCCACCGAGTCCACCGGCACGTCGACCGGCGCCCCCGCCGCGAGCGCCGCGTCCAGCGCCCGGCAGTTCTCCGGCTCCACCGCCACCGTCCGGATGCCGTGCTCGCGCGCCGCCGTCGCCACCCCCGCGAACAGCCCGCCCCCGCCGACCGACACCACCACCGTGTCCAGACCGGGGATCCGTTCGCGGATCTCCTCAAGGAGGGTGCCCGCTCCCGCCGCGATCAGCGGATGATCGTACGCGTGCGAGGCCAGCGCCCCGCTCTCCGCCGCGAACGCCTCGCAGGCCGCCAGCGCCTCCGCGTACTCCGCACCGACGAGCCGCACCTCCGCCCCGTACCCGCGCAGCCGCTCGACCTTCACCCGCGGCGCCGTCTCCGGCAGGAACACCGTCGCCCGCACACCCGCCTGCCGCGCCGCCCAAGCGCAGGCGAGCCCGGCGTTGCCGCCGGACGCGATCGTCACCCCGGCCGCGGGCAGGGTGCCGGACTCGCGATGCGCCTGCAGGAAGTTGCGCGCGCCGCGCGCCTTGAACGAGCCGGTGTGCTGGAGGAACTCGAGCGCGAGATAGAGCTCGTGTCCCGCCTCCCGGTCTCCGGCGGGGGCGATCACGACGGGGCGGACCCGGTCCGCGACCCGCTCGACCGCCGCCTTCACGTCTCCGTAACTGAGGGTCTGCACGATGCTGCTCCTGGGACGGGTCGGTCTGGAAGGTGTTCGGTACGGTGCCGACGATCATGGCACCGGTCGCACCCGTCGCGCCGGTCGTACCCGTCGCACTCGTCGCGCCGGTACGTGCCGCCCGCCCGCACCGTCCCCGTACCCGGCCGGATCTTGCCCATCCGCCCGACGCGGTAGGACAGTTGCACTATCTTTCTCCCTCGTGGACCAGTTGACCGCCGAAGACCCCACCCACATCGGCCCCTACCGGCTCATCGCCCGCCTCGGCGCGGGCGGCATGGGCCTCGTCTATCTGGGGCGTTCCGAGGGCGGGCGGACCGTGGCCGTGAAGGTCGTGCAGGCCGAGTACGCGGGGAACGCGGAGTTCCGGCGCCGGTTCGCGCGCGAGGTGGCCGCCGCCCGGCGGGTCGGCGGGAACTGGACGGCGGCGGTGCTCGACGCCGACCACGAGGTGGCCGTGCCGTGGGTGGCGACCCAGTACATCCCCGGGCCCGATCTGCACACCGTCGTCGCCGAGGACTTCGGTCCGCTGCCCGAGCACTCCGTGCGCGCCCTCGCCAACCGGCTCGCGCTCGCGCTCGGCGCCGTCCACGAGGCGGGGCTGATCCACCGCGACCTCAAGCCGTCCAACGTCCTGGTGACCGTGGACGGCCCGCGCGTCATCGACTTCGGCATCGCCCGGGCGATGGACAGCCTGGCCGGCGACAGCCTGCACACCCGCACCGGCATGCTCATCGGCTCGCCCGGCTTCATGTCCCCGGAGCAGGTCCGCGGGCTCGAACTCAGCCCGGCCAGCGACGTGTTCTGCCTCGGCGCGGTGCTCGTGTACGCGGCCACGGGACGGATGCTGTTCGGTGCCACGGACACCGGCCTCAACGCCCACCTCTTCCGGGTCGCCGAGGAGGAGGCCGACCTCACCGGCGTACCCGACTCGCTCGTCGACCTCGTCCGCGCCTGCCTGGAGAAGGATCCGGCGCGGCGGCCCACACCGCGGGAGATCGCCGAGCGCACGGCCACGGACGCCGGGCAGCGGGATACCGAGGAGTGGCTGCCGGGCTCCGTGCTCGCCCAACTGGGCCGCCACGCGGCCCGGTTGCTCGACTTCGCCCCGCCCACGACACCGGCCCCGCCGGCCCCCGTCGTGCCCGTCCAGCCGGACCCCCGGGTCGCCCTCGCGCACCAGGCCGCCGCGCCCGGCGCGTACACCCCGACGGCCCCCGCGCACGCCGCGCCGTACGTGTACGGCGGCGCGGGCGCGGTGCCCATGGCCGTGGGGCCCACCGCGCCCCGGGATGCGGCGTCCGGCAGCGGCCGGCACCGCAGGGTGCTCACCCTGGCCGCCGTCCTCCAGCTGCTCGTCGTGATCGACGCGTCCGTCTTCTCCGTCTCCTCCTGGTACCTCCAGGCCGACCTGGGCCTCCCCGACGCGTCCATGGGGCAGGTGTTCCAGGCCTACGCGGTGGGGCTCGGCCTCGCACTGCCCCTCGGCGGACACCTCGTCGACCGGGTCGGACGCAAGGCCGTCGTGGTCGTCGGACTCGTGGCCTTCATGGTGGCCGCCGCCCTGGAAGCGCTCTCGGCCGACGCCCCCATGCTGGTCGCCGCCCGCGCGCTCCACGGCCTGGCCGCGGCGCTCCTCACGCCCGGCGCGCTCTCGCTCGTGGCCGGCGGCTCCTCCGACCCCGCGGAACGCCGTCGGGGCTTCGCCGTGTACGCGGTCGTGGCCGCCGGCGGCGGCGCCGCGGCGGCGCTGGTCGCCGGGGCCTCCACCGAGTTCCTCAGCTGGCGCCTGGTCGGCTACTTGGGGATTCTCCTCGCCGTCCTCGCGATGACCGGCGCGGCGAAACTCCCCGGCGGGCGCCGCGCAGAGTCCAACGGCCCCTTCGACCTGCCGGGTGTGCTGCTCGGAGGCCTCGGCCTCGGCGCCCTCGGGTACGGGCTGGCCGGTCTCCGCGACCTTCACGACGGGGAGGTCAGCCCCCTCGCCGGGGGCGTGGGCCTGGCCGGACTGGCGCTGCTGGCCGCCTTCCTGTGGCAGCAGCGCACCGCGCCCGCCGCGCTGCTCGGCCCGGACGCCCTGAGGGACCGGGCCCGCACCGGCGCGTACGGCGGCCTGGTCCTGTTCGGGGTCGCCCTGTTCGGCCTGTACGACGGGGCGAGCATGCGACTCGTCCACGGTTGGGGTTACGGCCCGTTCCAGAGCGGCCTGATGGTCCTGCCGGCGCTGCTGGCCGCCGTCCTGGGCGTCCGTCTCGCCTCCGCGCGGCTCGCGCGCGACGGAATGGCCCGCTCCACGATCGTCCTGGGGGCGCTTCTCATGGCCGCGGGCCTCGGCCTGCTCGCCGGTCTCCCCCTCTCGACCGTCTACCTCGCCGCCGGACTCCCGGCCTTCCTCCTGGCCGGCTTCGGCGCAGGACTCGTCGCCCTCCCGCTCTACACCCTCGCCACCCCCTACGCACCCGGCGTACGCACCGGTGGTGCGGCGTCCCTCGCCACGTGCGGCGCCCCGCTGGGCACCCTCCTCGGCGCACTGGCGGCGGGCGGCGGAGGCCTCCTCGTCGGCGGCCTCGCGGGTGAGGCCGCAGCCCTTCTCACCGCCCTCGTCGGCGGACTGACGGCAGGCCGGAGTTCCGGGCGGTGAGGCCTGGTGATGGAACCCCTCTCGCACCCCTGGCGTGAGCGCATGGATCGAGACGAACACACGCTCCATGCCTCGTCGTTCGGGGCCGCCGCGCTCGCCCGCATGCGCACGTATCGCCCGGGCCGGAGGGCTCAGCCCTCGCCCTGGCGGCCCACCGTGCCCAACGCCGCGCGCAGCGCGGCGAGTTCGTGCTCGTCGAGGTTCCCGACGAAGGCGGCGAGGGTGGCGGGGCGGTCCTCGCCGGCGGCCAGGCCGTCCTCCATCAGCGCGGCGGCGTAGGCCTCGCGGGTGGCGGCGGCCCGGTAGACCCAGATCCGGCCCTCGCGGGCGCGGGTCAGATACGCCTTGTGGAAGAGGATCGTGGTCACGGTGGTGACGGTCGTGTAGGCGATGTCCCGGTGCCGGTTGATGTCGTCGACGATCTCGCGCACCGTGGCGGGGCGGTTCCACCGCCAGAAGCGGTCCATGATCTCCGCCTCCAGGTCCCCCAGCCGACGCATCGTCCCCGTGTCCTCTCCGCCCCGTCCACTCCGGCGGGGTTCATAGTAGACGCGCAGCTCACGGCACCGGCCGGGCCGAGGGGAGTGGCGCGATCGCGCCACCGCGTGTTCACGCAACCGGCCAACCCTGGTCGGCGGCGGGCGAGTCGGCCAGGATGGTGAACGCGACGCGAGCCCCCGCGGCACGGGGAAGCCCTCGCGTCCACGGCATGGACCGGGCGGTGCCCTGGAGGAGTCGCCTCGACGGGAGAACCTCCCCCGTCCCCGTCGAGGTCGCGGCACCGCCCGGTCCTGCCGTCAGACACCTGCGTCGGGTGTTGCCCGGTAGCGGGCGAGCAGCCGGGGCAGGTAGTCGGCGTACGGCTCGGGCGAGGCGTCGCACGGCTCGGCGCCGGGCGCCGCGAAGGCCAGGGTGTCGAGTTCCGGGACCAGACCGCGCTCCGTCTCCGACGCGACGAGCCCGGCATGGCACCGGCGCACCCGTGCGGCCGGAACGGGCGGCGCCAGGAAGTGGAAGCCGAGGCTGCCGAAGCGCGCCCCGCGAGTCAGTCCCCACAGCCGCAGCTCCGACTCCGGTACGGCGAGGCCGACTTCCTCGGCCAGTTCGACGGCGGCGTGCCGCCGGAGCGCGGCGAGGTCCAACGGGCGCCCTGGCGGGGGAGGTTCCGCGCCGCCGCCCGGCAGGCTCCAGCGGCCGGGCGCCGCGGTCGTGTACGAGCCGCGCCCGAGCACCAGGCCCTCCTCGGTGGGCTGCAGCACGGTCACGTAGACCGAACCCGGGACCGCCGAGGCCGGCCGTAACGCCCGCAGGGCGCGGTGCCGGTACGTCATCCGGGTCCACCGCACCGAAGTGCCGCCGGGTGCGGTCCGGTCGAGCCCCAGCACGGCGACGATCGGGCCGTCGAAGGCCGCGGGGTTGGCGGCCGTGATTCCGGCCCAGTGGCGGTCGACCTCGCGCTGCTCGCCGGCCGAGAGCGGGGGCGGCGGGCACTCGACGAAGTCGATCCGGCGGGCGTCGCCGGTCGCGGTGTCGAGGAAGTCGACGGGCGGCGTGCCGTGTGGCGGCCCGGGTGTCATGCGGGGAGGCTGCCGGCGGTGGCCGCCGCCGCTTCCCAGGCCCGGGTCAGCCCGTCGAGCCAGGCCGGCGGGAGTTCGGCCGCGTCCCACTCGACGCGCAGTTCCTCGGGCGTCGTCAGGAGGCGCTCCAGGACGGCGATGCTGGTGGGGGAGTGCAGCAGGGAGTAGCGGCCGTGGATGGCGATGGTGCTGCCCGGGCCGTACTCCGCGTACATCCGGGCCACGCGCTCGCGCCCCTCCTCGGCGAAGCGCGTCAACCTGCCCGCGTATGCCGCCCGCTGACGTGCCGTCATGGTGCCGAGCACGGCCGTGAGGACCTGCTCGGAGACCTCCGGGTCGAGGTCGGACACATCGGTGAAGGACAGATAGAGCGGCAGCACGACCACCTTGGCCCGCTCCAGCTCCATCCGGCCCACCGGCGGACGCGGCTCCGCGCCGTCCTCGCCCCCGTCCCCCTCGCCGGCCCCGGCGCCGCGGTCCACGGCCTCGCGCAGGGTCCGCTCCGCTCGGGCGCCGAGCCCGTCGGCGGCGGCCCGGGCGCCGTCCAGCCACCCCTCGGCGTAGCGGGCCTCTCCTCCCGGCGCCTCGGCGGCGAGCGCGTCCAGCTCCCGCTGCGCCAGCGCGAGGGCCCCCGCCTCGACGAGTCCGATCAGCTCCTCCGCATCCCCGGAGTAGACCCCGGCCCGCGCGAGGAGCTGCACCAACGTCGTCTTCGCGTTGCGGACGTCGGCCTCGTCCAGCCGGAGCCGGTCTTCCTCGGTGGCGTTCAATGGGTCCTCCTCGTCGCACAGCGCCGCGCCGTCGTGAGCCTACGTGGCCGGGGCATCGCGCCGCTGACGGGCACACGGACGAGTGCTCTGGACAGCCCGCACCGCCCGCCGTACTCTCCGAGACGCATATTCAATTTGTTGAGTATTGACCGTTGAGTCGTCGAACGAGGAGAGGCTGGACCATGCACCCGTTCCGCAAGGCCGTGGAGGACCGCGACACCGCCGCCGTCGAGGCGCTGCTCGCCGAGGACGTCGTCTTCACCAGCCCCGTCGCCTTCAAGCCGTACCCGGGCAAGGCGATCACCGCGGCCATCCTGCGCGGGGTGCTGCGGGTCTTCGAGGACTTCACGTACGTGCGGGAGATCGCCGATCCGGGCGGCCGCGACCACGCCCTGGTCTTCACCGCCACCGTCGGCGGCAGGCGGATCCAGGGCTGCGACTTCCTCCACTTCGACGAGGACGGCAAGATCGACGACTTCACCGTCATGGTCCGGCCGCTGTCCGCCGCGCAGGCCCTGGCCGAGGCGATGGGTGCCCAGTTCGAGCGGATCGCGCGGGAGGCCGGCGAGGCGGCCGGAGCCTAGACGATCCGCATGACCGTCACCGTCACCGTCCACGGCCGACCGCAGCGGCGGTCGGCCGACACCTGATGGAGCGTCAATTCCGAGCCTGTGGCCTGTCAAGCCCTGATCGATGCGGCCGACCTGGCGGCCTGCTCGATCTTCGCCCAGTGGGCCGCACGGGCTTCCTCGTCGATCGGCTTCTCGTGTTCGGGGCGCAAGCCGGTCCGGCCGTCGACGCCCTCGCGCAGGATGTCGGCGTGCCCGGTATGCCGAACGGTTTCGCCGATGACATGGGTCAAGACGGCGAACAGGTTCGTGTTGGGAGAGGGCTCCGGCCACCACGGCACGTGGCCGGGGGCGTCGAGGGGAAGCTCGCTGATCGTCGCGTCCGAGTGTTCCCACGTGCGCCGGTAGAACCCGATGATCTGATCGCGGGTCTCGTCCTCGGCCGCCCACTGATCGCTGCCGTCGGAGTCCTGCCACCGGCACAGCGGTTCCGGGGAAGGGCGGTCGAAGACCTCGCCGAAATACCTGGCCTCGACGGTGGCCACGTGCTTGACCAGGCCGAGGAGGTTGGTCCCGGTCGCCGTCAGAGGTCGGCGGGCGTCGTATTCGGACAAGCCGTCGAGCTTCCAGAGCAGCGCCTCGCGGTCCCGGCGCAGTCTGTTGTGCAGGTTGTCCTTCGCGAATTCGTCGATCATGCGGCATGAGCCTGCCATGGGCTGCCTGTCGGCCTCAAGCCACGGACCGGCCCGACCGACTCGAACCGGCGGGACCTCGGTACGCGGCACCGCGACCACCTGCACCTCGTCCTCGTACACGATCCGGCCCGGATCCGCCGACTCGATCCGCTCGCACGCCACCCCGTGCGCGTGGAGCAGGGCCAGGTAGCCCGGCACCCGGTCGAGAAGATGGCCGGCGGTGCTCTTGAACCAGGCCACCGCGCCGGGGTTCACCCCGGGGTCGTAGACCTGCGGATCGGTGTCCGAGGGGTTCGGGTAGGCGGCGTCGTACCAGTCGTTCGCCGTCCGCCAGAAGCGGTGCTCCGCCTCGCTCAGCAGACCCTGCCGGGCCAGGCCGTTGGCCAGCGCGAAGACACCCGGGAAGTGTCCGCGCGGGCTGCGCGCCGTGCCCTGGAAACGGATGTACCGGGCGGCGTCCGCGGTGCGGTCGGCGGTCACGAGACCGGGCCCGCCGGACGCGGGGCCGGGACCCGGCCCGACACCGGTGTGCGGGCCGGCGTGCGGGCCGGTGGGCCGAAGCGCACCGGGACGCCGGGGGAGTAGAGCACGCTCACCGGGTCGCCCGGCGGGCGGGTGAGACCCGCCGCGGCGATGAGGTCCTCGTCGTACGAGAGGAGTTCGGCGCGGTGCAGCGGCCAGCGCGGGTGCGCGTTCGGCAGGAGGCGCGGGCGGCCGAGGGCCGTGGTGTGCAGGCCCCAGCGGGCGGTGAGGAAGTGCTCCAGGGCGGTCGGTTCCGCCACCCGCTCCCCGATCCGTACGGCGAGGTCGCCGCGCGCGCCGCGCGGCCCCGGCCAGCGCCGGCGGCTCGTGTACGTCAGGGTGTCGCCGTCCCGCCGGACCGCCATCCGCGACCAGACGTACGGGATCCGGAACGCCCAGCGCCCGATCGCCACCGGCAGCAGCCGCGAGGCGTCGAGGGAGCGGAAGACCACGCCCCGGCGGCCGTGCTCGTCGACCGAGTAGAGGCGCACGTTCGTCTCCGGGAAGCTGCCGAGGTACGGCACACCCGGGAGCCGGAACCAGCCGACCCGGTGCATCCGGAACGCCACGAGCCCGACGTGCGCGGCCCCCTCGAAGGTGTCGGGCACCGTCCCCGGCGGCAGCAGCGGTGCGACCTCCGCCGGGTCCACGGCCCAGTGCAGGAAGGCGAGATCCAGCCAGGACTGCGTGAGCAGCGTGGGCCCGGCCAGTGCCGGCGGGTCGGCGGATGTCGCCTCGGGGGAGCAGGAGGGGGTGAGGGGCGGGGACGGGACGAGGGGCTCCGGTGCGGGGGCGGCGTGCTGCGTCGGCGGCATCGCAGCAGTATGACAAGTCCCGGCCGCCCGCCCGGAGTGGCGGCGCCCCGCTACACGGGCAACATGGCCGTCGGTGTGATGGGCGACGACCTGATGGTCCGGGTCGGCCCCGACGCCGCCGACGAGGCCCTGGCCCGCCCGGGCGCGCGGCTCTTCGACTTCACCGGCCGCCCGATGCGCGGCTGGGGTGTACCGCGCTGACCACCGGAAACGTGGTGAACGACGGCTCGAACACCTGGTAGATTGATCCATGTCGCCGCGGGCCGCAGGGCCCGGGACGGCTCACCTGTCCGGGTGGCGGAATGGCAGACGCGCTAGCTTGAGGTGCTAGTGCCCTTTATCGGGCGTGGGGGTTCAAGTCCCCCCTCGGACACCACGGTTCATCGGGATCTTCCCGTGATGGGGTGGCTGGACTTCGGTCCGGTCACCCCATCGCTGTTTTTGCGCCCAAAGACTGTCAGGAACCTTTACTAACCTCTGTCGCGACGGCAGCATGTCGTGCACCCATCACGCCCGTACCGTCCCCACCCGGAGGTGGCGCATGGCACGACCGGCACACTCGGCCCGACGGCGCATGTTCCCGGCCGCCCTCGCGGCGGCACTCAGCGCCCTCGCCCTGACCCTGATCGGCACCCTCACCGCCCCACCGGACGCCGATGCCGCCCCCGCCTGGACGCTCCGGTGGTCGCCCGATCCCGCCGTCCAGGGGCTCGGCGCCTTCGAGACCGTCGAGGACGACCGGGCCGACTCGCACCCCGGCGGACAGCCGCACATCAAGGTGGCCGGCGACGCCTACCGCTTCGACATGCACATGGTCGACCGCGACTCCGCCACCGACCGGCAGCGTCAGGAGGTCACCGGCAACCGCACCTCCCCGACGAGCTATCTCTCCTGGAAGCTCGGCCAGACCTGGCGCGTCACGTACTCGATGTACATCCCGAGCTCGCTGATGGCGACGACCACGTTCACCCACATCATGCAGACCAAGCAGCCCGGTGACGGCTCCTCGCCGATCACCGTCACCTCGCTGCGCCGTGTCAACGGCAGGCAGACCATCGAGCACAAGATCTTCGCCGGAGACATCCTGGTCGGCCGCACCGACCTCGAACCGCTGCAGGACAAGTGGATCGACATCGAGTACGAGATGAAGATCGGCGACGGCACCGCGGGCTCCGTCCGCTGGGTGGTCAAGAGCGCCGGCACCACGATCGTGGACGCCACCAAGACCGGTGTCGACACCTTCCTCGCCGACCGGGTACGCCCCAAGTGGGGCATCTACCGTTCCCTCGGCGACACTTCCGGCTCGCTGCGCGACACCTATCTGCTGCTGCGGAACATGCGGGCCTACCAGCTGACCGACTCCGGCACGCCCGCCCCCGACGCCCTGCTCTCCCAGGGCCGGCCCGCCACCGCCTCCTCCGTCGAGGCCGCGGGACTCGAAGCCGGGAAGGCCGTCGACGGACAGTCCGCCAGCCGCTGGGCGTCCGCCGAGGGCGTCGACCCGCAGTGGCTGCGCGTCGACCTCGGCGCCCCCGCCGCCCTCTCCCGCGTCCGGCTCGACTGGGAGGCCGCGTACGCCCGCGCCTACCGTCTGCAGGGCTCCCTCGACGGCACCACCTGGACCGACCTCCACAGCACCATGAGCGGCGACGGCGGCACCGACGACGTTCCGGTGACCGGCACCGCCCGCTACGTCCGGATGTACGGCACCCAGCGCGCCACCCCGTACGGCTACTCCCTCTACGAGTTCAAGGTCTACGGCACGGCGACCCAGTCCGTCCTCCCCGGGACCTGAGCCGGAAGGCCGAGGCGCCGCCCCCGAACCGCCGCCTACCGTGAGGGCATGACTATCGATCTCGACGCCTACCTCGCCCGTATCGGCTGGTCCGGGGAGCGCCGGCCCAGCCTCGACGTGCTGCGCTCCGTGCACCGCGCGCACCTCACGGGCATCCCGTTCGAGAACCTCGACCCCGTGCTCGGCACGGCGCCCTCGCTCGCCCTGTCCGCGCTGGAGGCCAAGCTCGTGCGCGGCGGGCGCGGGGGCTACTGCTACGAGCACAACACGCTGTTCGCCGCCGCGCTCACCGCCCTCGGCTTCAGGGTCACCCTGCTCGCCGCGCGCGTCCTGGTCGGCGCCCGGCCCGGCGACGTACGCCCGCGCACCCACATGCTGATGCTCGCCGACGTGCCCGGTGAGCCCGTGCCGTACGTCACCGACGTCGGCTTCGGCAGCATCGGCTGCCTGATCGAACCCGTGCCGCTCACCGCCGGCACCGAGACGCACGTCGCCCCGCGCCGTCACCGCCTCGTGCAGGCCCCGCACGACGGGCCGCTGACGCTGTGGAAGCTCCAGGCGCACGGCGCGGAGACCGACGGCTGGGACGACCAGTACTCCTTCACCGTCGAGCCCTTCGAGGCGCCCGACTACGAGGTCGTCAACTGGCACATCGCCACCAACCCGCGCTCGCCGTTCTCCCGCGGCGTCTACGCCCAGCGGACCACCGACACCGCCCACCGCGCCCTCGCGGGCCGCCGTCTCACCGAGACGTACGCCGACGGCACCCGCAAGGCACGCGAACTCGCCGATCCCGCCGAGGTGCTGGCCGTCCTTCGGGAGGACTTCGGCATCCGCCTCCCGGACGGCACCGTGCTGCCCGAGTAGCGGCTCAGGCCGCCGCCGTGTCACCGCCCCGCAGCCGGCGGAGCAGGAAGGCCGCGAAGCCGGGGTCCGGCAGGGGCTCCGGCTCCGCGCCGTCCGCCGCGGCCGAGGCGAGGCGCCAGCGGGCCGGGTCCCCGGCGCCGTCCGTCAGCCAGCCGAGCGGGCGTCCGTCGGCCTCGCCCCACTGCAGGAAGCGGCGGGTGTCGTCGGGCCACCGGCGCAGCACCGGGGCGCCCGGCCCGTCCGCGGCCACCGGGTACACCCGGACCCCGGCGACCACACCTCCCGGGAACTCCCGCATGACGGCCCGGAAGTCCGCCGGAAGCTCCCCGCGGCCGGCCTCGCGGGACCGCCCGAGCAGCTCCTCCGCGTACGCGCGGACGGCGGGCAGGCCGAGGGCCCGCACCTCGGTGAGCAGGGCCTCGGCCGGATCGAGGCCCGGATCGGCCCGGAGGGTCGCCGTCTCGCGCATGGCGTCGGCGACCCGCCAGAAGCTGCCGGAGCCGTACGCCTCGTACTCCTCGAAGGTCTCGAAGGCCGGCTCGTCCGCGGCCCGGGCGAGCAGCGAGCGGGCCACGAACTCCGAGGCGGCGAAGGGGAACGCGAGCCACAACCGGAAGGCCCCGTCGGTGAGGACGGTCGTCCACCGCGCGGGATCCGGATCGGCCGTGTCCCACAGCAGCAGTCCGTCCCGGGCGGTCCGCGCCCACGGCAGCAGTGCGGCCGGCGGGTCCTCGCCGCGGCCCCGCAGCTCCTCCTCCAGGTTCCCCATCCGGTCGGCCTCCGCCGCCCGGAAGGCCTCGGCGGAACGCACCGGCAGCGCGGCGGGCCGGGTGAGCCGCACACAGCCGGCGAGGAAGCCCGGACCGACCGCCCGCAGCAGCCGCTCGTGGTCCACCGGGACCGGACCGCCGCCGGCCCCGCCGGCCCCGCCGGCCCTGCCGACCCCGCCGGCCCCGCCGTCATCGGGATCCCGCACCTCGCGTCCGAGCAGCCGGACCACGTCCCGATGGTTCATCTCGCCCTCACTCCTCCCCGGCCGCGAACGCCCGCGCCCGTCGCGTTCCCGAGCCGACCGGTCGGCAGACCGTACCCGACGTCCGCACGCGCGTTCGGGTCCCGGGGTCGATGTCCCGTACAGGCGAATTGCCCCGGGACTCTGGTCGTGCCCCGGCCCGCTGCGTACACTCCACCCTCGGTGCGGACACGGTGCGGTGATCCCATCGAGGCATGGGAGGGCGTGCGGACATGGCAGCGGAACCGGTTCCCCGGCGCGAGGTGGTCACCCGCACCCCCGGGACCACCACCGCCGCGCCCCGGGCGTACCGACCCGTCGCCGAGCGGCCCGAGCCGCTCCCGCCGGCCGTGCGCACCGAGGTACGGCGGCTGATCCGCGCCCAGTTGCGCGCCGGGCTCGCCGTCGGCGGGACCCTGGCCGTGCTCGTCGCCACCCTGCCACTGCTTCTGCGCACGCTCCCCGGCAGCGGCCTGGGCCCGGTGCCCCCGCTCGTCGTCTGGGCCGTGCTCGGCATCGCCGTGTACCCGCTCTTCCTCGTCCTCGCCGGCTGGTACGTGCGGCGCGCCGAACGCAACGAGCGGGAGTACACCCGGGCCGTCGAAGGGAGCTGAGCGGTGGCCCGCACCAGGACGGCGCCGGCCGGGGCCGCCGAGTGAACCAGCCCTACGGCGTGATCGCCGTGTCCGCCGTGATCGTCGCCACGATCGCGGTCGGCGCCCTCGGACTGCGCATCTCCCGCACCACCTCCGACTTCTACGTGGCCTCGCGCAGCGTGCCCGCCCGCCTCAACGCAGCCGCCATCAGCGGCGAGTACCTCTCCGCCGCGTCCTTCCTCGGCATCGCCGGACTCGTCCTCGCACAGGGCGTCGACATGCTGTGGTTCCCCGTCGGCTACACCGCCGGCTATCTCGTGCTGCTCGCCTTCGTCGCCGCCCCGCTGCGCCGCTCCGGCGCCTACACCCTGCCCGACTTCGCCGAGGTGCGCCTGGAGTCCCGGGCCGTCCGGCGCGCCGCCGGCCTCCTCGTCGTGGTCGTCGGCTGGCTCTATCTGGTGCCGCAGCTCCAGGGCGCCGGCCTCACCCTCGGCACCCTCACCGGTCTGCCGCACTGGTCGGGCGGACTCATCGTCGCCGTCGTCGTCGCCCTGTCGGTGGCGGCCGGCGGCATGCGCTCCATCACCTTCGTCCAGGCCTTCCAGTACTGGCTGAAACTCACCGCGCTGCTCGTGCCGCTGCTGTTCCTGCTGTTCGCCTGGTACGCCGACGGGCGGCCCGACCCCGCACTCGACGAGCCGCCCGGCTTCCGCCGGCACAGCCAGGTGCGGATCGACGACACGCTCACCCTCGGCCTCGACACGCCGCTGCGGGTCAGCGTCACCGGCACCGTCGACGGGCGCCGCCACGACGCCGAGCAGGTCGACCTGACGCCCGGCCGCCATCGCGTCGAGGCCGGCACCGTGCTCGGCTTCCCCGCCGGCAGCCCCTTGCCCGAACGCGCCACCGCCGCCGCCGACGGCGGCACCAACACCGGCTGGGCCGAACCCCGCGGACAGGCGGGCGAGGAGCACCCGCTCTACGCCACGTACGGACTGATCTTCGCCACCTTCATGGGGGCCATGGGACTGCCGCACGTCGTCGTCCGCTTCTACACCAACCCGGACGGCCGGGCCGCCCGCCGCACCACCGTCGTCGTCCTCGGCCTGGTCGGCGTCTTCTACCTCCTCGCGCCGGTGTACGGGGCGCTCGGCCGGGTGTACGCGCCGGACCTGCTGCTCACCGGCAGCACCGACACCGCCGTCCTGATGCTGCCCGACCGGCTCGTCGGCGGCACGGCCGGCGACCTGCTCGGCGCGCTCCTCGCGGCCGGCGCCTGCGCCGCGTTCCTGTCCACCGCCTCCGGCCTCACCATGGCCGTCGCCGGCGTCCTCACCCAGGACTTCCTGCCCTCGCCGCGCGGCGTGCGGCACTTCCGCCTGGCCGCCGCCGTGGCTGTCGCGGTGCCCGCCGCCGCGCATGTCGTCGTCCAGGGCCTGTCCGTCGCCAACGCCGTCGGCCTCGCCTTCGCCGTGGCCGCCTCGTCCTTCTGCCCGCTGCTGCTGCTCGGCATCTGGTGGCGCCGGCTCACCGCCGCGGGCGCCGTCGCCGGCATGGTCGCCGGGGGCGGGGCGGCGCTCACCGCCGTCCTCGCCACGGTCGCCGGCTGGCCGGGCTCCGGCTGGCCGCGCGCCCTGCTCGCCTGGCCGGCCGTCTGGACCGTACCGCTCGGCTTCCTGACCATGATCCTGGTCTCACTGGCCACCCCGAAGGGCGTCCCGGCCGGCACCGACGCGATCATGGCGCGGCTGCACCTGCCCGAAGCGCCGCCCGTGCCCCACCCGACGCCCGCCGGAACCTGGAAGTCGCGCCGATGACCGTACTCGTGCTGTTGCTCTGCTGCGCCGTCGTCGGGGCGCTCTGCTTCGCCGCCGGCGCCGCCTACGTCCGGGGCGCGGGATACGTCCTCGGCGCCGGGTACGTCCGGGGCGCACGCCGCCGGGGGCGCGGGCTCGGCGGGCTCGGCGGTCTCCGGGGTCCCGGCGGGCGGGGGGACGGCCCCGGCCCGGACTCGGACACCGTCGAACGCGCCACCTTCCAGACCCTGCACACCGCGTCCCTCGCCGCGCCGCCGCTGCGCGCCGGGCTCGCCCCCGACACCGCCCGCAAGGCGGTGCGCCGGCTCCGCCCGCTGCTCGGCACCCAGTCCCTCGCGCTCACCGGACTCGACGGCGTGCTCGCCTGGGAGGGGACCGGCGAGCACCACGGCGAGCAGCTCGCCGGCCATGTCGCCAAGGCGCTGCAGGCCGGCCGCACCCGCACCTTCTCGGTGGACTGCGACCGCGCCGACTGCGCCGTACGCTTCGGCGTCGTCGCCCCGCTCACCGCGGGCGGACGCCCCAAGGGAGCGCTCGCCGCCTTCGGCTCGCACGACTCCGCCGCCGTCGCCAGGGCCACCGAGGAAGTGGCCCGCTGGGTCTCGGTCCAGCTGGAACTGGCCGACCTCGACCGGGCCCGCAGCAGCCTCATCGAGGCGGAGATCCGCGCCCTGCGCGCCCAGATCTCGCCCCACTTCATCTACAACTCGCTGGCCGCGATCGCCTCGTTCGTGCGCACCGACCCCGAGCGGGCCCGTGAACTCCTCCTGGAGTTCGCCGACTTCACCCGCTACTCGTTCCGCCGGCACGGCGAGTTCACCACCCTGGCCGAGGAGCTGGGCTCGATCGAGCAGTATCTGGAGCTGGTCCGCGCCCGGTTCGGCGACCGCCTCCAGGTCACCCTGCAGATCGCCCCCGAGGTGCTGCCGGTCGCCCTGCCCTTCCTGTGCCTCCAGCCGCTGGTGGAGAACGCCGTCAAGCACGGCCTGGAGGACTCCGTCGACCGCAGCCTCATCACCATCGCCGCCGTCGACGAGGGCTCCGTCGCCCGCGTCAGCATCGAGGACAACGGCGTCGGCATGGACCCGGATCGGCTGCGCCGCATCCTGCACGGCGAGGGCGGACCGACCACCGGGATCGGCCTGCGCAACGTCGACGAGCGGCTCCGCCAGGTCTACGGACCGCACGAGGGTCTCGTCATCGAGACCGCCGTCGGCGCCGGAACGAAGATCACCCTCCGCATTCCCAAGTACCACGCCGGGGTGCGCGCGGGAGCCCCGGCCACCCATCGGTGACCGGGGCCCCGCGCACCTCGGATCCTCAGCGCGCCTGGAACTCCTGCCGCAGCGAGTCCAGGATGTCCGCCGCCTCCGTCAGACCCCCGGCCCGGCAGCGGGCCGCCGCGGCCGTGAGGCGGGTGACGGCGGCAGCGCGCCGCTCCAGGCCGTTGCCCTCGATCAGGGCGGCGATGCGCACCGCCTCGGCGCGCGGCACCTCGCCCTCCTCGCCGCCCCGCTCGTGCGCGGCGATGGCGGCCTCCACCGCCTCCAGGGCCTCGGGGAAGCGCTGGGCCTCGGCGAGCACCCGGGCCCGGCGGTAGTGCACGGAACCCTGCTCGTACCAGAGCGCGAAGTCCGCCGTGTCCTCCGCCGGCACCGCCGCGAGCAGCGCGTCGGCCGCCGCCAGGTGCTCCAGGGCCGCGGCCACGCCCTCCTCCTCCCGCGCCAGCATGGTGAGCCGGGCGAACTCGCGCATCATGTGGGCGAGCATCGGCGGGTTCGGCGCCTCGGCGTGCGAGGCGACGGCCCGGTCGTGGGCCGTGGCCGCCGCGTCCCAGCGGTCGGCGAGCGCCAGTGCCACGGCCGCCTCCGAGGCCACCAGGGTGTGGACCGCGCGGTCGTCCTCCCAGCCGGCGACGGTGTCCGCGAGCCGCAGGAACTCCTCGGCGGCGGGCAGGAACTCCTCGAGATCCCGCAGTCCGCGCGCCAGCGTGAGCCGGGCCTGCGCGAGCAGCCGCTCGTCCAGCTCGGCGGCCGCCTCGTCGGCGAGCACCGACTCCAGGACGGCGACGGCGTCGGCCTGCTGTCCGGAGCGGGCGAGCACGTCGGCGAGCTGGAGCCGCACGTCCGTGGCCTCCTCCCGCTCCCCGTCCTGGTCGAACCGCGCGGCCGCCTCCGACAGATGCCGGACGGCGCCGCCGAAGTCCCCGAGGTGCGAGCAGGCGTGCCCGAGCATCGCGTACGTCGGGGCCATCGGGAAGTCCGTGTCGTCATGGCGCACGGCGTCGCCGATCGCCTGGTGCAGCAGCTCCGCCGCCTCGGCCGGCTCCTGCCGGGCCAGCAGGAACTGGGCGAGCAGACAGCGCGGCCGGGTGGACCGCCACGGCCGCCCGGACTCCGCCAGATCCGCCAGGGCGGCGCGCAGCTCGGCCTCGGCGAGGGCGAAGTCCCGGCGCCGCCCGGCCAGGTCCGCCACGTACTGGCGGGCGTTGGCCGCCTGATGCGGCACGGACAGGCGCTCGGCCTCCGCCTGCAGGGTCGCCCGCTGCTCGTCGAACCGGGCCAGGGCCGCCTCGGAGGGCTCGGGAAGCTGCCCCAGGACCGCGCGGTAGCCGCCGTAGGCCGCCGCGTTGAGCACCATCAGATAGTGCAGGACCCGGGACCGGGCGACGTCGTTGCCGGACTGGGCGGCCGACGCCGTCTCGCCGGGGCCGGGCTTCTCGCCGGTGAGCGGAGCCTCGGTCTTGAGCCGTTCCACCTCGGCGAGCAGCTCGGCCAGGACCTCGTCGATGGCGGCGGAGAGCGCCTCCGCCGTCTCCGGGTCAGGCGCCTGGTCCTCGTCCCGCTCGCCGCCCCACGCGAGGGCGCGGGCCCGCGAGGCGAGCGCGTGCCAGGGCATGCCGGCCTTGGTGAACAGCTCGGCCGCCCGGTCGAGTTCGGCGACGAACTCGGTCATGCGGTCCGCGACGCCGTGCCGGCCCGCGTGGTGGTCGGCGAGCTCGGCCTCCAGGAGCTCGCGCGGGCCGAGCCGGTGGTCGTGCGGGTCCGGCGCGCTGCCGTCCGCCATCCGCTCGGCGACCCGCTGCCACAGCCGGTGCTCGGACGGCCGGCCCGCGCCGGAGAGCCGCCGTGCGGCGTGCACCAGCTCGACGAAGTCCTCGGGGATCTCGACGCCGGCCTTCGACGCCGTGCCGGCGCCGGAGACGGCCGGGACCTCCGCGGCCCCGGCACCGGCGGCCGGGCGGACCACGGTGGTGCGCAGTCCGAGCGGCAGCGGCTCGGCGAGCAGCGGCTCCTGGCCGAGCCGGGCCCTGCGGCGGTCCCCGACGGCCGTGGTGCCGTTGCGCGCGTCGAACGCGGCGGCCAGCGGCTCCGCCTCGGCCCGCACATGGCCGAGCAGTCCGGCCGCGGTCCAGTTCCGGCCGGGCGGGCCGGCCACCGTCGCGTCCCCGTGGCCCTGGGCCACGATCCGGGCGAGCAGCACCTCGACGCCGGTGAGGAAGCCGAGCCGGGCCAGCGGGGCGCCCGTGGCCTCGAACAGGCCGCGGTTCTCGGCGAGGATCTCCAGGCCCCGGCCCTCGTTGCGGGACAGGGCGCAGAACTCCAGGTGCAGGCCCAGCTCCTGCTGCATGCCGGTGTTGCCCCGCGCCCGGCGGTAGCCGGTGAGGTGATGGGAGCGGGCCTCGTCGGTGCGGCCGGTGCGCAGCAGGGGCAGCAGGGCGCGCGCCTGGCTCGACTGCGGCTCCTCGGAACACGTCTGGGAGCCGTCGAGCACCGGTCCCCAGGCGTCGAGCGCCGCCGTGTCGTCGCCGGCGGACACCAGGTGCAGGGCCATGCTCCGGGTCTCGCAGGCCTCGCAGTCGCTGAGGTCGGTGCGGGGCCGGGTGATCCACAGGTCGTACGCGTCGGCGGCGCCCACTCCGGTGTGCGCGGCGACGTGGTGGCGCATCGCGGCCACCGGCTGCATGCCGTGCCCGCCGGTCTCGTACCGCTCGCGCATCCGGTCGACCCAGCCCCGGATCGTGGCCAGCGGCACGTCGGGCACCTGGATCAGTGAGGTCGTCACCCATTTGAAGCGCCAGAAGACCTGGTGGGCCTCCCCTTCGCTGAAGGACTCCGGAACGGTGTCCCACAGCTTGAGGACCCGGGCGAAGACGACCGGCGCCTTGCGGTGCTCGCCGGTGAACTCGTACGAGGTCATCAGCTCGAGCAGCGCGGTGACCAGGACGTCGGGCTTGTCGAAGACCTCGGCCGCCTCCGCCAGTTCCTCGGCGACCACGGTGCGCTGCAGGCCGTGCGGGCGCTCGTGGTTCTCCCGCAGCGCCTCGAACACGGCCTCGGGGGTGTCCAGCATCAGATGTCCTTCCGGGGCTCGGTGCCGGGGGTGCCCGCGCCGGGGGTGTCCGTGCCGGGGTGGTGCATGGCGTGGCTGAGCAGGCCCATGAAGGCCCGGTTGAGCAGGGCGCTCTCGCTCGCCCTGAGCGGCCGGCGGCTGAGCAGCAGCGCCTGCCCGTACAGCGCCTCGGCCGTGGTGACGGCGAGACCCCGCTCGGTGATCGTCACGGCCTGCCGGACCAGCGGGTTGAGGTGGTTCAGGACCAGCTGCGCGCGCGGTGTCTCGTTCCGCAGCGAGCCGAGGATGTCGGCCCACAGGCCGTCGCTGTCGGCGGCGAGACCGGCCCGGGTGCGCTCGTGGCGTGCCTCGCGGTTGTCGAGCAGCAGCGCGGGCGCGGTGACCGGCTGGAAGTCGCGCAGCACGACGTCGCAGTCGTGCACGCCGATGGTCTCCCGGGCCACCGCGAGGAAGCCCGCGGCGCGCAGCTCGGCGGTCGGGTCGACCGCGTCGAGGTGCGCGGTGACGGTGGCCGGGTCGAGGTCCTCGACGGCCGTGCCCGGACGGATCTCCGGCAGCCGGTGCACCAGGTCCCGGTCGTAGGTGTATCCGCCGTTGACGACGCCGAGGCCGGCGGCCGCGGCGATCGGCGCGACCTGCCGGAACTCCTCGACGCTGCGGGTGACGAGCAGTGTCGGGTGGGTCCGGGCGAACTCCTCCAGGGTGACGTTGCCGTCGGTGGTCTCGAACGGCAGCCAGGGCAGCACGATCCGCAGCAGCTCGTCGTCGTAGCGGGCGAGCGCCTTCACCGCGAGGTGGTGGGTGTCGATGAAGCGGTGGAGCAGCGCCGGGTCGCTGGCGGCGAGCCCGGTGAGCCAGTCCCGGATCCGCTCGCCGAGCGCGTCCCGTACCGCCGACAGGGTGCCGTCCTCGTACAGCGACTCGCGCGAGGCGGTCGGCCGCAGACTGGTGGTGTCGACCACGCAGCGCACGAAGAAGGCCCAGTCCGGCAGCAGTTCGGGCGCCTGGTCGGTGAGCAGCATGCCTTTGAGGTGCACGCGGTGGCCGGCCCGCTGGGCCGGGCTGACCGGCGTCGGCAGCACATAGGCCACGCCGCGCAGTCCGGCCGCCGGCAGGTCGAGCTCGATGGTGTCGAGCGGCGTGAAGTCGAACAGCTCGCGGCAGTGCGCGGTCAGCGCCTCCTTGCGGGCCAGCGGCGAGCGGTGGCTCCGCTCCCACGGCGGGGCCTCGTTGACCCGGTGGGACGTGCCGCGCGGGTCGACGACGGTCACCTCGTGCCGCAGCAGCCCGCCGTAGTGCCGGGCCAGGGAGACCACCCGCTCCGGGGTCGTCCACTCGGTGTTGTCGGCGCGCGGGGTCAGCCGCACGGTGGTGCCCGGCTCGGGCACCTCGGAGGCCGGCAGCGTACGGATCGTGTAGCGGCCGTCGGAGTGTCCGCGCCATTCGACGGCGGGCGCCGCCGGGTCGGCCGCCGAGCGGCTGAGCACCGTGATCTCGTCGGCCACGACGAAGCAGGCGAGCAGTCCGATGCCGAACTGGCCGATGAACTCCCCGCGCGCCGCGTCGAGTCCGGCGCCGTCGAAGCCGCCGTCGGCGGTCCGCTTGGAGCTGCGCCCGATGGTGGCGAGGAAGCGGTGCACATCGGCCTCGGTCAGACCGACGCCGGTGTCCGTGACGGTGAGGGTGTCACCGGTGCGCACGGTGATGCGGCCGGGCGCGTCGGGCGTCAGCGCCTGCCGCGCCGTGATGGCGTCGACGGCGTTCTGCAGCAGCTCGCGCAGATAGACACGGGGGCTGGAGTAGAGGTGGTGGGAGAGCAGGTCGACCAGACCGCGCAGGTCGACCTGGAAGGTGTGGGCGGTCTCGGTCCGATGCGAGTGGGACACCTGGATGACGTCTTTCTGACGGTACGACGGTACGGAGGAAGGTGCGGGGAGCCCGGCGGGCTCGGCGGCAGCGGGGCGCCGGGCGCGGCTCAGCGGCCGGCGGCCGAGCGCTGCCTGCGGTAGGCCGCGACCGGGTCGTTGTCGAGGTACTGCCACGGGAACTCGGTGACCCGGCCCCCGGTGGCCTCGAAGCACTCCCGCGCGGCGTCCCGCTCGCCGGCGAGCGAGAAGGCCATGGCGAAGCTGTTCGCTATCTGCAGCCGCCCGGTGCGCGGGGCGAACTCAGGGTGCCGGTAGGAGTGGTCGGCGGCCCGGTGCAGCTCCGCCACCACGTCGGGGCGGCGGATGTACGTGCTGTCCGCGCCGGAGTCGAGGGCGAGCCAGTGCTCCAGGTGCGCGAGCGCGACGAGCTGACCGAGCGCGGTGCCCGCGGGCGCGCCGAACGCGGACTCCCGCGCGAAGGCGTGCATCGCCTCGTGCGAGCCGCCCCACTTCTCGCAGAGCTGCTGCAACTGCTGCTGGTGCACGCCCAGGTGGTACGGGTCGCGCCGCACCGCCGCCTCGAAACGGCGTCGCACGGTGACCTGGCCGATCTCCAGACCGCGCCCGGTCATCAGCAGGCCGTACCAGGGCGAGCTCCAGGACGGCTCACGCTCGGCCACCTCGTACAGCCAGGTCTCGGCGGTGCGCAGCCGCTCGTGGAAGACCTGGAACTGCTCGCGCGAGACATGCTGCGCCCGCAGCCCGGACCGGGCCTCCCAGCCCCAGCAGACCTGGCGCAGGCCGGCGACCAGCTTCGGCAGCGCCGAGTCCGGCTCGGCGTCCACGGCCCCGCCGATCCACCCCTCCACACCGGCGGTGTCCGCGACGCCCATCAGCAGTTCCGCGCGGTCCCCGCTCTCGGGCCGCGCCTCCAGAACGGCGCGCACGCCCGCCCAGTCGCCCGCCTCGGCGGCCGCGCGGACGCGGGTCACCTCCGGTTCACCGGAATCCCGCTCCAGGACCGCGGCCGTCCGGCCGGTCCATCTCCCGAGTGTGAGCCCCCACTCACGGAGCAATGCCATGTCCCCACCCCTTGCGATGTCGAACGGGCAGGTCAGACAGCACTCCGCCCGTGGACAAGTGAGTATCACGAGCGACCGACATCCGCACAGGAGTATCCACAGGTACGAACGGTCCCGAACGCCGTCGAACCGCACACTTCCGGAACCCGGGCTTCCCCCTCGCACGGAAGTCCGAGAAGATTCCCCGGCGTTTTCCGTTATCCGGTGCGGAGCTCCCGGTCTCCCAAGGTGTCGGGCATCGGCAACAGGCAGGACGACAGGATGAGGCAAGGCATGCACGCACCGCACGGGACCGAGCTGGTCAGGGCCGCGCAGGCCGGCGACCCCCGGGCGCAGGACCGGCTCGTCGCCGACCACCTGCCGCTGGTCTACAACATCGTGGGCCGCGCGATGAACGGGCACCACGACGTCGACGACGTGGTGCAGGAGACCATGCTGCGCGCGCTCGACGGCCTCGGCACCCTGCGCGCCCCGGACAGCTTCCGCTCGTGGCTGGTCGCCATCGCCATGAACACCCTGCGCTCCCACTGGCAGCGGCAGCAGGCCCGGTACGCCGCCGGCGCCCTCGACGACGCCCGCGACCTCGCCCACCCCGGCGGCGACTTCGTCGACCTCGCCGTGGCCCGGCTCCAGCTCTCCGGACAGCGCCGCGAGACCGCCGAGGCCACCCGCTGGCTCGAACCCGAGGACAGCGCCCTGCTCTCCCTGTGGTGGCTGGAATGCGCCGGCGAGCTCACCCGCCACGAGGTCGCCGCCGCCCTCGACCTCACCCCCGAGCACACCGGCGTACGCGTCCAGCGTATGAAGACCCAGCTGGAGACCGCCCGCGTCGTCGTCCGCGCCCTGTCCGCCCAGCCGCTCTGCCCCACCCTCCGCGACGGTCTCGCCACCTGGGACGGGCACCCCTCCGCGCTCTGGCGCAAGCGCATAGCCCGGCACGCGCGCGCGTGCCCCCACTGCGCCGGCCTCTGGCACGGCCTCGTCCCCGCCGAGGGCCTGCTCGCCGGACTCCTCCTCGTGCCCCCGGCCGCCCTGCTGCTCGCCGCCGTCCGCGACGGCGCCCGCCTCGACCCGGCCGCCGCCACCGCGCCCCTCGACGCCGTCCCCGCCTCCGCCTCGACGCCCGCCGCCGGACGCGCCCGGCACGCCGCGCACTCCGCCGCCGCGTCCGCAGCTCCCGCCGGCCGCGGCGCCCGGCGCCGCGAGCGCGAACGCAAGCGCGGCCGACGCCGGGCCGCCGCTGCCGCGGGCCTCGCCGTGGTCGCCGTCACCGGCGGCACCTTCTACCTCACCACCGGCCCCGACGCCGGTGACCCCGACCCGGCCGAGGTCACCGCGGCCGCCGCGCCCGACACCTCCGCCGGCACCTCCATCAGCCCGGACGGCGGCGCCCCCGCCACCACCACCGGCAGCCCCACCACCAGCCCCACGGCCCGCCCCTCCAGCCGCCCGCCCAAGCCGTCACCCAGCCGCACCACCACCAAGCCGACCCCGCCGCGCACCACCGCGCCCGCGCCCCGCCCCCAGCCCACCCGCCCCACCAGCACCTCGGGCGGCGGCACGAGCGACCCGAACGCGACCGAGGCCCAGCAGGTGATCGACCTCACCAACGCCGAACGGGCCAAGGCGGGATGCGGCCCGGTCACCGCCAACACCCTGCTCACGCGCGCCGCCCAGGGCCACTCCGACGACATGGCCGCCCGGAACTTCTTCGACCACACCAACCCCGACGGCGCCGACCCCGGCGACCGCGTCACCGCCGCCGGCTACCGCTGGTCCACCTACGGCGAGAACATCGCCAAGGGCCAGCGGACCCCCGCCGAGGTCATGGACGCCTGGATGAACAGCCCGGGCCACCGCGCCAACATCCTCAACTGCTCCTTCAAGGAGATCGGCATCGGCATCCACGACGCCGGCGGCCCCTACTGGACGCAGGTCTTCGGCGCGCAGTAGGAACCCTCCGAGACCCCCGGTCGGCGGATCGTGCCGCGCCGCGCGGCGTGCTCGGCGGGCCCGTCGCGGCCGGTCCGCCTACCGTGATCCGATGCGACGCGTTCCGAGATGGGCCCTGCTGCCGTCTGGCATCGCACCCGTGGTGCTGGTCGCCGGCTGGACGACCGCGGCGGAGCTCGAAGGCCCCTCCTACAACGCCGTGCGGCAGACCATCAGCGTCCTCGCCGCCTACGGCGCCGCCGGGTTCTGGGTCATGACCAGCGCCCTCTTCGCCGTCGGCGTCTGCCACCTCGGCACCGCCTGGGCGCTGCGCGCCGCCGCGCCCGCCGGGCGGGTCGCCCTGGCCGCCGGCGGCCTGGCCGCCGTGGTCGTGGCCCTGGTCCCGGCGCCCACCAGCGGCGGCTCGCTGCGGCACGGCTCCGTCGCCGCGACCGGCTTCGCGTTCCTCGCCCTGTGGCCGCTGCTCGCCGCCGTACGGGGCGGGGCGCGGGCCCCCTGGGGGCTGCGTCCGCTGCCCGCCCTCCTGGCCACGGCGTCGATGGGGGCCGGCGCGCTCTGGTACCTGGTGGCGACCGACCGCGACGGCCCCGCGGGCGTCGCCGAGCGCCTCGTCACCTGCCTGCAGTCGCTGTGGCCGCTGGTCGTGGTCCTGTCCTGCCTGTGGCACCAGCGCCGTGCGGACACCGGGGCGGAGGCCCGGTGATCCGGCCGCTGTCAGTGGCGGACCGTAGGGTCGGCCGCATGAGCACTTCCGACGACGTCCGCGCGCTCGCGCTCGCCCTCCCGGAGACCACGGAGAAGGAGGCCTGGTCGATGCCCACCTTCCGGGTCGCCGGGAAGATGTTCCTGACCCTGCCCGAGCAGGAGACCTCGATGGCCGTGCGCTGCCCCAGGGAGGAGCGCGACGAGCTGGCCCTCGCCGAGCCGGAGAAGTTCTGGGTGGCCGACCACGAGGCGGCCTTCGCCTGGGTACGGGTGCGGCTCGCCGCCGTGGACGACGCCGACGAGCTCCGCGCGATCGTCGTCGACTCCTGGCGGCAGGCGGCCCCGCCCCGCCTCCTCAAGGAGCACCCGGAGCTCGCCGCCCCGGCCTGAGCCGGAGCCGCCCGGAGGATCAGAGCCAGCCGTTGCGCTCAGAGCCAGCCGTTGCGTTTGAAGCCCCGGTGCAGCAGGAGACAGGCCGTCGCCATCACCGAGAGGACGAGGGGGTAGCCGTAGGTCCAGCCCAGCTCGGGCATGTGCTCGAAGTTCATGCCGTAGATCCCGCACACCATGGTCGGCACGGCGACGATCGCAGCCCACGCCGTGATCTTGCGCATGTCCTCGTTCTGCGCGACCGTCACCTGCGCCAGATGTGCCTGCAGGATCGAGTCGATCAGACCGTCGAAGGCGTTGATCTGCTCGGTGGCGCGCGCGAGGTGGTCAGCGACGTCTCGGAAGTACGGACGTATCGCCGGGTCCAGGACCGCGGGCGGCCGGGCGATCAGCGCCTCCAGCGGGCGGGCCAGCGGCACCGTGGCCCGCTTCAGTTCGAGCAGCTCCCGCTTGAGCTGGTAGATCCGCCCCGGGTCCGGCGGCGTGCCCGTCCGGGGCGCGAACACCTCGGTCTCCACCAGCTCGATGTCGTCCTGGACGGCGTCCACGACCGCGAGATACTCGTCCACGACATGGTCGGCCAGCGCGTGGAGCACCGCCGACGGGCCCTGGGCCAGCTGCTCGGGCCGCGCCTCCAGGGCCTCGCGCAGCGGGCCGAGCGAACCGTGCCGCCCGTGCCGGACGGTCACGACGAAGTCGGGCCCGGCGAAGACCATGAGCTCGCCGGTGTCGACGACCTCGCTGGTGGCCGTGAGCCGCTCGTGCTCGACGTACGTCACCGTCTTGAACACCGCGAACAGCACGTCCCCGTACTGCTCCAGCTTCGGCCGCTGGTGCGCGTGCACGGCGTCCTCGACGGCCAGCGGATGCAGCCCGAACAGCTCGGCCACCCCCTCGAACTCCTCCTCGGTGGGCTCGTGCAGCCCGAGCCACACGAATCCGCCGCGCCCGGTGTGCCGGCGCAGGTGGCGTACGGTCTCGGCGACCCCGCCCGCGTCCGCGAGCCGCTTCCCGTCCCGGTAGCCCACGCAGTTGACCACGGTGCTGCCGAGCGGCGAACGCGCCGGGTGACTGAGGTCCACCCGGCGCATCCGGCGCGCGAGACGGGCCATCCTGCGCAGGCCGCCGACCATCGACATACGGGCTCCTTCGCTGAGGTGGCCGCTCAGTCTGCCAGGCGTTCCACCGGGAGCGCCGCGTAGGCCGCCCGAAGTTCCGCGAGCACGGGATCGTCGGCGGGGAAGCGGTGCCCGTCCACGGCCCGGACGGCGCGGACGCCGATCGCCGCGTTGGTGGCGAAGGCGGCCCGCAGGGCCGGCAGTTCGGCGGTACCGACGGGCCGGACGAGCGCGCCCGGGCGGGCCTCCCGCAGCAGCCGCATGGTGACCCCGGGCAGCACGTCCGCCGCCGGCCACACCACCCGGCCTTCCGCGTCCACGAACCCCACGTTCCAGGTGCACCCCTCCGTCACCTGCTCGTCCCCGGCGGGCCCGAGACCGGGCCTGAGGCCGGGCCCGGGCCCCGGCTCCGTGAACAGCACATCGTCGAAGCCGGCGCTCCGCGCCTCGCGCCGCAGCGCCAGCGGCCCGAACAGGCCCACGTGCTTCACGGCGGGCACATCGCGCCGGTACGGCCGGCACGTCACCCGCAGCGGCGGCGGAAACAGGCCACCGGCCGGCCGTACGGTCACCAGCACCCGCGGATCGCCGGCGGGCTCCGCAGGGCGCGTGATGTCCAGGGCCGGATCGAACACGGTCACCCGCACGTTCAGCGCCCCGGAGCGCCCGTCCGCCGCCTCCCGTACGTACGTGACGACCCGCTCCGGATCGAGCGCCGCCCCGAACACGGCGGCGCAGTCCCGCACGAGCCGGTCCAGGTGCAGCGGGAGGCCGCGCACTCCGCCGCCCTCCTCGATCCGCAGGGTCGTGAAGTGCCCGTAGTTGGTCAGGGCGAGCGCTGCCAGCTGGGCGGTGGACGCGGGGACTCCGTCGACGGTTGCCATGCGCCCAGTCTGGCGAAGGGCGAGAAACAAACCCATGATCCCCTCGCGTGTTACCTGCGGGTACGGAATGATGGGGGCGACCAGGCACAGGCATGCGGACGGGCGGGGGCTGAGGCAGCGGTGACGACTTCCGAGGAACAGGCGGAACGGACCAGGGTGCACGCCTTCCGGGACGACGCCCTGGGCGAGCACGACGCGGTGGGCCTCGCCGCCGCGATCCGCAGCGGCGAGGTCGGCGCGGCCGAGGCCGCCCGGGACGCGGCGGCCCGGGTCCGCGAGGTCGAGGCCCGGCTGCACGCCGTCCAGGTGCACGCCGAGGACGCTCCGGCCACCGCGACCGGCTCCGGCGGGGGCGCCTTCGCCGGCGTGCCCAGCTTCGTCAAGGACAACACCGACCGGCGCGGGCTGCCCACCGGCCACGGCAGCGCGGCCTTCACCCCGCGCCCCGCCCGCCACGACGCGCCCTTCGCCCGCCAGTTCCTCAGCACCGGCGTCACGGTCCTCGGCAAGACCCGGCTCCCCGAGTTCGGCTTCAGCCCGACCACCGAGTACGACGGCGCCGAACCGGTCCGCAACCCGTGGCACACCGACCACTCGGCGGGCGGTTCGTCCGGCGGCAGCGCCGCCCTCGTCGCCGCCGGCGCCGTGCCCATCGCGCACGCCAACGACGGCGGTGGCTCCATCCGCATCCCCTCCGCCGCATGCGGACTCGTCGGCCTCAAGCCCACCCGCGGCCGGGTCGTCGCCAACGCGCAGAGCGGCCGACTGCCCCTCGACCTCGTCACGGACGGCGTCGTCACCCGCTCCGTACGCGACACCGCCGCCTTCCTGGCCGCCGCGGAACGCCACTGGCGCAACCCCGCGCTGCCGCCCGTCGGCCTCGTCGAAGGCCCCTCGGGGCGCCGGCTGCGGATCGGCCTGATCCTCGACTCGCCCAACGGCGTGCGCCCCGACGCCGCCACCCGCGCCGCCGTCACCGAGACCGCGACCGCCCTCGAACGGCTCGGCCACATCGTGGAACCGGTCAGCCCGGCCATCGACCCCCGCTTCACCGAGGACTTCCTCACCTACTGGGGCCTGCTGTCCTTCCTCATCGGCGCCACCGGCCGCACTCTCGGCGCCGGCTTCGACCGCCACCGCATGGACCCGCTCAGCCGCGGCCTGCGCGCCCACTACATGGAGAACTGGCACCGCACCCCCAGTGTGCTGCGCCGACTGCGCCGTACCGAGGAGGCGTACGCGGCGGCCTTCCGCGGCCACGACCTGCTGATGTCACCGGTGCTCGCCCACACCACGCCGCCGATCGGCCACCTCAGCCCGTCGGTGCCGTACCGCACCCTCGTCAAGCGGATTCTCGCCTATGTGGCGTACACCCCGATCGACAACGTCGTCGGCACTCCCTCCCTGTCCCTTCCGGCGGCCGCGACGACCGACGCCGGACTGCCGATCGGCGTGATGTTCTCGGCCCGCCCGGGCGCCGAACGCACCCTGCTCGACGTCGCGTTCACGCTGGAGGCGGAGCGCCCCTTCCGCCGGATCCAGGACGCCCGGGAGGTGTCCGGTGGATCGTGACCCGGCCCCCTCCGTACGGGTCGAGCGAGACGGGCCCGTGACGACCGTCGTGCTCTCGCGGGCGCACGCGCGCAACGCCGTCGACGGGCCGACGGCGGCGCTGCTCGCCGACGCCTTCCGGGAGTTCGAGGCGGACGACGAGGCCTCGGTGGCCGTCCTGTGGGGCGAGGGCGGGACCTTCTGCGCGGGGGCCGACCTCAAGGCGGTCGGGACGCCGCGCGGCAACCGGGTGGCGGCGGACGGGGACGGGCCGATGGGGCCGACACGGCTCCGGCTGGGCAAGCCGGTGATCGCCGCGGTCGCCGGGCACGCCGTGGCCGGAGGGCTCGAACTCGCCCTGTGGTGCGATCTGCGGGTCGTGGAGGAGGACGCCGTGTTCGGCGTGTTCTGCCGCCGCTGGGGCGTGCCGCTGATCGACGGCGGTACGGTGCGGCTGCCCCGGCTCATCGGGGAGGGCCGGGCCATGGACCTGATCCTCACCGGACGGCCGGTACCGGCCGCCGAGGCCCACGCCATCGGGCTCGCCAACCGCCTGGTGCCGCCGGGGGAGTCCCGGGCCGCCGCCGAGGAACTCGCCCGGCGGATCGCCGCGTTCCCGCAGCTGTGCCTGCGGCACGACCGGATGTCCGTCCTCGAACAGCACGGGCTGCCCGAGGAGGAGGCGATGGCGGCAGAACTCCGGCACGGCATGGTGCCGTTGACGGCCGGGGAGACCTCGGCGGGCGCGGCCCGCTTCGCCTCGGGGGCCGGCCGCCACGGCACCTTCGCGGAGTGACTCCCGCGTCCTGAGCGTCAGTTGACCGAGCGGCCGAAGAACTCCAGCTCCGCGACCGCGACCTGCTTGTGCGGGTCGGCGCGCCAGGCGGTGCCCAGGACCAGGCGCACGGACAGGGCGTCACGGACCCGCAGGTCCAGACGCTGTGTACCGCCGTCGTTCAGGCGGTGGTGCGTGACGCGCGTGGTGCCGGAGGAGTCCGTGACCGCGAGGTCGAAGGTACGCGGCGCGGCCTGCCCGTCGGCCTGCGTGGTGTTCTTCGAACTGCCGGGCGTGATCAGGACGTTCAGCAGATCGGTGGGCTCGCCGAAGCGGGCTTCCAGGAACTGTCCGGCCGAGTCGCCCCCGTATCCGGTGCCCCACCAGGTGTCGGAGTAGCCGTCGCCGGCGAGCTTGGGGTCCCGCTTCGGCGCCGCGTGCGAGGCCGTCCAGGCGACCGGGTGCACGGGGACCCGGGTGGCGAAGTGGTCCTGCACGGCCCGCGCGGCGGGCGGGCCGCCGACGATGCCGCCCACCACCACGGCCACCACGCCCGCGCCGATCAGCGCGCGCACGATCCAGCGGCTCCGGTCGCGGACCAGGCCGGGGCGCCGACCCGCGTACGGGCCGTCCGCCGTGTCCAGGGCCTCCGGCACCATCGGTGTCGCGCAGGACCGGCAGAAGTGCCGGCCCCGCTCGTTGACGCTCGCGCACGCCGGGCACGGCAGCCCGTCCCGGACCGGCGCCGGCGCCGCGGCGGCCCGGACCACCGGCGCCGCCGCCCCGGGCCGGGCGGGCAGCACGGGCGCGGCGATCGGCGGCGCCTCGGCGTCCGCGTGTTCCGGCACCGGTACGAGCAGCGAGCGGGCGATCGTGTTCCCGGCGCCCGACGCGGGCTCCACGGGCTCGGTCACCGGCGCGGGCACCGATTCCGTCAGCGATGCGGCCGGCGGTGTGACCGGCAGCGGCGCCGTGTCGTCCTCCGCCCCCGCGGGCCCGGCCTCGGCACGTACCGGCGCCTCCGGTTCAGGCCGAGCCTCCGGTTCCGGCTCCGCTTCCGCCGCCTCCGTGGCCGTGGCCGGGGAGCCGGACGCCGGTGTGTCCCAGCGCAGGAAGGCCCCGCACCCGTCACAGAAGGACTGGTCGTGCTTGCGGACGGGGCTCCCGCACTCGGGGCAGGCCCGCGAGGGGGAGGCGGACGGAGTGGCGGAAGAGGACGTGTCGCTCATGGGGGTCAGGCTCCTTCGGAGGTACGGGACGTGGTCACGGCGACCGTGAACGGCAGGTGGGCCGGGCGCGCCGCGGCCACCACCGCGCGCAGCCGGTGCGGGTCCACCGAGGCCGGCTCCGCGACCCGGAGGACGACGTGCACCCCGGGCTCGGGCGCACCGGGGAACGGGCCGAGCGGCCGGGCCGACCAGCTCGCGCCGCCGCTCTCGGTGATCTCGGGGACGATGCCGAACGCCAGCCGCACCGCCGCCACGAGCCCCTGCCGGGTGCCGCGGACCCGGTGCAGCGCCACCGCCGAGGCCACCGCCTGCCGGCGCAGCGCGAGCGGCTCGGTGCCGGTCAGCTCCGTGCCGACCCAGCCCGCCAGGTAGTCGACGAAGTCGGCGGGCGCCAGCCATGGCGAGAAATAGGCCTCCAGGGAGTCCAGGACGTGGAACAGCGGCGCCAGGACCACGTCCAGACCGGCGACGAAGCGCTGCCCGAAGTCGTCCTCGGCGTACACGGCGGGCAGCGCCGCCCCCAGCGGGTGCGGCGTCGCGAGACCCGGCACCGTGCCCCGCGCGGATCCGCTCACCGGGCCTCGACCACCCGGACGCGGTGGTCGAACGGGAAGAGCAGCGCCGAGGGCGCCAGCTCGATCCGGTCGGTCGCGTCGCCGCGCCGCCCGGTCAGCGGGTCCGCCGGGTGCAGCAGCACCTCGTCCACCAGCTCCACGCCCGGCACCCGCTGGAGCGCGGCGAACACCTCGCCCGCCCGCAGCGGCCGCCCGAACGGCCAGCCCTCGCCGTGCGCGCCGCCGGTCAGCGGATCCAGGTACGCGTAGAGGGTGTCGAGCGCGTCGGCCCGCACCCGCTCCGCCTCCGCCGCGCGGAAGGCGTGCAGCGTCGCGACCACGGTCACGCCCTGGTAGTACGGGGGACCCACGGCGAGCCGGGTGCCCAGCGGGCGCCGCTCGTCGAGGAAACCCGTCACGCGGGCGAGGAGTTCGTCGCCCGGCACCAGCTGCTCGAAGCGCAGCCGCCCGCCCCGGTCCGGCACCGCCTGCGGCACCACCAGGACTCGCACCGCGTTCTCGCCGACGCCGGACTCGGCCCCGCCGGCGGCCGAGTCCGCCGCCAGGCACGCGATCCGCGCCGTCTCCGGCGCCGCGCGCCGCGCCAGCTCCTCGTAGTCGCGGGCGGTCACCGCGCGCTCCTGGGCGCGCAGCGTGATCGGCGCCCGGGCCTTCGCCTCCTCGACGGTCTCCCCGTCGACACCGCCGCGTGCCGCCTCGCGGTTCTCCACCCGCGCGATGTACGGGATGGAGGAGCGCAGGACGGTGATCGTGCCCCGGGCCACGTTGCCCGCCCGGCCGCCCCCGGTGCCGTACCGCACCGCCCGGATCGCCGCGCCCTTCGGCGGTACGGCTCCGAACTGCCGTACCGTACCGTCGGGTTGGCGCACCGCGGGGCCGAAGGCCAGCTCGCCGGTGGCCGCGTCCAGGGTGAAGTGGCGGTCGCCGGGACGCGAGGCGGCGAAGTCGGCGACGGCCGTCCACTCCTGCCAGCCCGCCTCCGGATCCTCCTCGTCCGTCCTCCCGCCGGCCCGCTCGGCGACCTGGAGCAGCAGCGGCGGCCGGTCCACGACCGGCGCGTGCGCGAGCCGCAGCCGCTGCCCCGGCACGCCCTCGGACTCGCCGAGAGCCTCGTCCCGTACGGTCTCCGCGTGCGCGGCGCGCACCGTGCCGCCGATGGTGAACGCACCGGCCGAGCGCACCGTCGGCGACTCGCTGTACGAGGGCAGCCCGGCCGCCGCCTCCACCACCCGGCAGCGCACCCAGCCCGCGTCATGGCCGCCGAGCCGCGACACCGCGTGCCCGGACGGCATGTGGAGCACCACCTCGCCGGGCCGGTTCAGGCCGCCCGTGGAGTCCTCGTCGACCTCGACGACGGTCCAGCCCGCGCCGGTCGTCCACGCCTCCCACACCAGCGGCGGCCGGCGCGGATCCACGCCGACGCCGTCCACCCGGCTGTCCAGGTCGAGCACCAGGACACAGTCCGGCAGTGCCGCCGACAGGCCGAAGAGGAGCGCGTCGCCGACCTGGGGAAGTGCCGTGAACGCGGGCACGTCCTGCCCGCCCAGGACGTCCTGCGAGCGGTCCTCCGGCGTGCCGCCCGACTCGTGCCGCAGCACCCGGTCGAGCGTGCAGGGCACCACCGTCAGATCGGCGGTGGTCGCGAACACGACCGCCTCCTCCGTCTCCGTGCGCCCGGTAGCCACCTCCGTGCCGGCCGGCAGCAGCACCGGCTCGGGCTGCGGCGCGGACAGCCGGAAGGTCACGTCGGCCCGGGCCGCGGCGGGCGGGAACAGCGTCACGCCGAGCAGGTCGAGGAAGGCCAGATGGTTCTTCTCCGGTACCCGGTTCAGCCGGTAGACCAGCTGGTCCGCCATGTGCGCGACCGCCTCGATGAGGGTGACGCCCGGGTCGGACACGTTGTGGTCCGTCCACTCGGGACACGCCTGCTGGACATAGCGCTTGGCGTCGTCGACGAACTGCTGGAACCGCCGGTCGTCGAGACGGGGTGAGGGCAGGGCCATGGCGGATCTTTCAGTCCTCGGAGGGGATGACATAGAAGGGGAAGACGAGGTTGCGCGGATTGTTGGCGCCGCGCACCCGGTACCGCACGTCGATGTGCAGGGTCGTCGGCTCGCCCGGCGCGGGCGCGACCGTGACCTCCTCGACCTCGATCCGCGGCTCCCAGCGGTCGAGCGAGGACATCACCTCGTACCGGATCCGGCCCATCGTCGCGTCGTTGACCGGAGCGAACACCAACTCATGGACGGCGCAGCCGAATTCGGGCCGCATCGGCCGCTCGCCCGGCGCCGTCGCCAGGACGAGCCGCATCGACTCCTCGATCTCGCGGTCGCGTCGTACCAGGGCGATCGCCCCGCTCGGGCCGGTGCGCAGCGGGAAGGCCCAGCCGGCGCCGACGAAGTGCTCACTCATCAGGCCCCTCCTCAGAACGGCAGGTTGGCCGCGACCGGGTTCGGCATCGGCACGGTCGTGGTGATCAGGGCGGGCGCGTTGATCACCGCCTGGGTCAGTGCCGCCACCTTGAACTTCGTCCCGGCCTTGATGTCCACGCCGAGCTTCGCGTCCATGCTGATCCGGCCGCGCGCCGACAGCGTCAGGTCCCCGCCCGAGGAGACCGTGACACCCCGGGCGCCGGTGATGGTGACCGTGCCGTCGCTGTCGATGGTCAGCGTCGTACGGGCCTCGTTCAGCTCGACGCTGAGCTTCCCCTGCCCGGTGCGCAGCCGCACACCGTGCGAGGCCCGGGTCCGCCCGGCGTCCTCGCGCAGCTCCACCGTGTGCCCCGAGCGCGAGGTCAGCGCCCGCCACTGCACCCGGCCGCTCGTCGGATCCACCGCCGCCGCCCCGTCGGTGGCCGGCGTGTGCCGGTCCACCCCGTTGTAGAGCCCGGCCAGGACGTACGGATGCTCCAGCGACCCCCGGTCGAAGGCGCACAGCACCTCGTCGTCGACGTCGGGCAGCATCAGCCCGCCGCCCGCCCGGCCGCCGAGCTGCGCCACCCGGCACCAGCCGCTCTCGTACGTGTCCGACAGCCACGGGAACCGCAGCCGCACCCGGCCCAGGTTCAGCGGGTCCTTGGTGTTGGTCACCAGCGCCACCGCCACCCCCGGCATCGGCGGCGCCGGCTCGCCGCCGCCCGAGGCCGTCCCGTACAGCGAACGGAACTGCCGCCCTGACACCGTCAGCCAGGTCGCGAACTGCCGTCCCGACGTGAAGACATGACGCACACCGGTCGCCGTGTAACGCCCCTCGAACGGGAAACCGGCGCCCTTCACGGCCACCGGCTGCCCCGGCTTCAGCGCCGGATTGCCCGTGACCGCCACCTCCACCTCCGCGAAGGAGCCCGTCACGTCGTCCGCGAGCGCCGAGGCCGCCTGCTTCACCTCCGACAGCGTGGTGAACGGCGTGCCCGTGGCGGTGAGTTCGGCCGGGCCGAACGGCGTCGACAACTGCGCCGGAGTGATGTCCGAGACGATCTCCCGGCTCGCGAGGGCCGGCGTGGGCGAGGACAGCGCCTGCTTCGTCCGCGGGTCCCAGCCCCGCACGTCGACCTGGCGGACCTGCCCCGCGGCCGTCACCGACACCCTGCTGTGCAGCGTGTTCGACCCGAAGTCCAGGACGTACGGGCTCTGCGCGGCCGGCGTCGTGTCGGCGGGCGCGCCCGAGGCCGGCGCCAGGGCGGCGAAGACCAGTCTTCCCGCCGGGTCGAGGGACAGCCGGACGTCGTTCTCCCGGGCGAGCCGCGAAAGGAAGTCCCAGTCGGTGATGTTGGGCTGGGTCGCCAGCTCGTACACCGTCGGCGTCGCGTCGATCCGCCCGACGGGGATGCCGTTGAGCGAGGCCAGCTTGCGCGCGATGTCCGAGGCCGTCATGTTCGGATAGCCCTCGACCCGCCGGTTGCGCAGCAGCCGGTGCCCCGGGTCGTACCCCCGCAGGATCAGATGACGTCCGTGCCCCGGCGCCGCGTCCACCTCGACCGCCGTCACCTCGCCCGTCAGCATCGGCTCGCCCCGCCTGCCGTCGGCGAACGGCGAAAGCACCGCCATCGCACCGACCTTGAGGAACCGGAACCTCTCGGTGAGGGTGCCGTCCTTGTCCGCGAACGTCAGCTGGAACGCCGACGGCACGTTCACACTGGAGTCCACCCAGCCCTCGGTCAGCCGCGCGGCCAGCGGCTCCGGCAGCGGAGTGCCGTCGAGCTGCACGTGGAGGACGGTGGTGAAAGTCTTCTCGCTCATGAGGTGCCCTCGGTTTCCGGCGTGTCATTGGTGGACGGCAGGAGCAGTTCCGTGCCCGGGCGCAGCCGCATCGGATCGTCGATCCCGTTGGCCTCGGCGATCAGCCGCCAGCGCGTCGCGTCCCCGTACTCCCGCCATGCCAGCGACGCCAGCGAGTCCCCGGCCACCGCACGGTGCACCCGCCGCGCCGACAGCGCGCCGGAGGTGGGGTTCTGACGCTTCGTCGCCGACGAGATCTCCGTCAGCGACAGCGCGCACGTCGCCCGCAGCGGCACCCCGTTCGGACTGAACAGCGTGTACGTCGCCGACACCGACGTCACGTACGCGACCAGCCGCACCGTCGAGAACGACCCCCAGGAGAACGACACCCACGGCGGCGACGGGGCCTTCGCGTCGATGCTCTGCTGGGTCACCTCGCAGCAGGACAGCAGCAGTTCCACCTGCTGCTGCACCGCGGTCGACGACGGCGTCCCCGACGCGTCGAGGAACACCTCGACCTCCATCGAGGCCGGCTCGGCCCCCGTGAACTTCGGCGGCGCGCCCCGGTCGTACGCCACGTTCGGCTCGGTGAACCAGTGCGCCGACCGGCTCAGCCTCAACTGGTCCGGATTGAACTGGAACCTGACCTCGCCCAGCTTCCCGCCGAGCCCGCCGTCCAGGTCCGTCGGCGGCTGATGGATCGCCAGCGAGGCCCGTGAGAGCCCGCGTGCCGCCTTCCCGCCCGAGACCGCCGCCATCGCTACAGACCCCCCGCGTCCGTGAACCCGTGATGCGCGATCTCCAGCGTCTCCGTCGCCACCCCCGGACTCGCCGGATCCAGCGACGGCCCGGTCCACCGCACCGGCAGCACCTCCACCAGGCCCCACTGCGCCACGATCGACTTGTCGGCGCGCAGCGCCGCGATCTGCGCGGTCGGCCGGGTGATGCCGGTGGCGAGCGACGAGATCCACGCGGCGACGCGCGCGGTGTCGGCCGTCAGCGGTCGCGTCAGCCGGATCGTCGAGAACGTCACCCGCGTCGGCAACTGCCACACGAACCCGTTGTTCCCGCCCTCGTGGCGCTGTTCCACCTCGACCTCGGAGGACAGCCCGTCACAGCCGTTGAACAGACCGAGGTCCTGGCCGTCGATCGTCAGCTTGAAGAAGACGGTGGAAGCGGGGTCCTGCTGCTGGGGCATGGTGACGGTCTCTCGGTAGGTGGGTCAGGGTCTGTGGGCGGGGGGCAGGGGGCAGCGGGTCAGTGGCGGTGGTCGCGGAGCCGGCCCACGCGCTCCCGGTCCGCGCGCAACTCGGCGCGGAGCAGCCGGGAGAGCGGGGTGACGAGACGGCGGGCCAACTCGTCGAGGTGGGCGGGGGATTCGGGTGTCGTCGGGGTCGGGGTCGAGGTCGGGTTGGGGCGTGGGGGCGTCGCGGTCCGCTGGACGGGGGCGGGCGGAGCGGTTCCCGCGATGGGTACGGAGGTACGGGTACGGGGGAGGGGCGCGGATGCCGCCACCGCCGCGGGTGGCGGGGCGGGCGCCGGTGCCGGTGCGGGCTCCGCCCGGCGCTGGACGGTCGGCACCACGGGCGTCCGGGGCGCCACCGCCGGTGCCGGCGTCGACGCGGCTTCCGGCACACTCGGTGCGAGCGGGCGCGCGGTGGCCAACGGCCGTACGGCGCTGCGCCGGACGACGGGCGCGGTGGCTCGCGGGATGTCCATGAGGGTCACGAGGGGAAGCGGCGCGGGTTCGGGGGCCGGCGGCTCGGCTGCCGGGGCCTTCTGGACGGTGGCAGGGGTGGGAGCCGGGGCTGGCGCGACCGGTGCCCCGATGGGCGACCGCCGCGCTGTCGGCGCTTCGGTGTTCCAGTCGGCCCCCGGCGCCCGCCGCGACCTCCGCACGGCGGGCCCCCGCCGTGCGGTGTCGGGAACCCCGGGCCCGGCGGGGGAGTCCGGGCCCGGGGAGTTCTGGGACGCCCGGCTGTCGTCGGGCGAGGCGGTACGGGTGGGGCTCGGTTCGGGCTTCGCCCCGACCGCGTGCAACCGGCGGGCCGGGCGCACGGCCCGCGCGGAGACGAGGGGCGCGCGCTGGGCGGTCAGGGGACGGACGACATGGATTGCGGGCTGCGGAGCCGGGGCAGCCGAGGCGGGCCCGGCCGAGCGACCGGGCTCGGTACCCGCCCGTCCGCCACCGGTGGGGCTGGGGGCAGCGGCCCGGTCGGCCGGTGAAGGCGCCGCGGGTGACGACTGCCCGGCCTGCGGCCCCTGTGGACGGGTGGTGCCGGACGTGGGAGTGCCGGGACGCCGGCCCGTCGCGGGATCGGCTCGTGGCGGAGCCGGGTCGGTTGCGTGCCCGACCACCGGGGCCGCGCGCTGAACCGTCGGCGCCACTGCCCCACGGTGTGCCGTGGGATCCGGCTGCCCCGCCACAGGCGTGGAGACGGTGGTGCTTCGCCCACCACGGGCGAGCTCGGCCTTCGCCTCGGTCCGTGCGGTGGTGTCCTGCGGCGCCGCGTCCGCTGTGGGCGTGCGGTAGGTGGTGTTGTCGGGACGGCGGTTGATCGCGGGTGTGGCCGGTGCCGGTGCCGGAGCCGGTGCCGGATCGCTTCCGCGCCGGGCCTCGGGACGCAGGTCCGGGGCGGCGGTGGCGCCGGGGTGCCGCGCCGGTTCCGGGGCGGCGCGCTGGACGGTGGGCGCCGGGGCCGGCTGCCCGCCGCGCGGGCCTCGGGCCTGTCGGTGCGGCGCGGGCCCCGGCCGTCCTGAGCGCTGGGGCGCCTCGCCCGCGGCGGGCGGGGTCGGGCTGCTTCCGGGCCGGGCGGTGGCGCCCGTGTCCTGCGGGCCCGCGGTCGCGTGCGGAACCGGGCCGGGCGTAGACGTAGGCGTGCCCTGCACGCCGGCCGGGGTGGCGCGCTGGACGGCGGGTGCCGTTGTCGGCCTGCCGGTTGCCGAACGCGTGGAGGCGGCGGGGCTCGTTTCGCCAGGAGCGGGTTCGGCTCCGGCCTCGGCCCATACGGGCTGATCGGCCGTGTTCTGGGGACCCGGTGCCGGTGGCTGTACGCCGGACCCCGGTGCCGCGGCGGCCCGCGCGCCGTCCGTTGCTCGCTGGACCGGGGGCTGCGGCCCCGCGTCTGCGGTGGGCGTCCGGTGAGCCGTGGTGTCGGGACGGTGGACCTGCGCGGGTTCGGCCAGCGGCCGGGCGGCGCTGGCGCGCTGGGCGGCGGGCGCGGGTGACGGCCGTCCGTCCTGCGGGCCGTCGGCTCCACGGTGTGCCGTGGGCTGCGACGGCCTTGCCGTAGGCGTGGAGGCGGCGGGGGCCGCCCCGCCATGAGCGGGCTTGGCTCCTGCCTCGGCCCGTACGGGCTGATCGGCCGTGTTCGGGGGGCCGACTGCCGATGGCCGTCCGGTGGCCCCCGGCGCTGCGGTGGCCCGCGTGCCCTCCGTTGCCCGCTGGACCGGGGCCTGCGGCCCCGCGCCCGCGGCGGGCGTCCGGCGTGCCGGGTTGTCCGGCCGGTGGTTCTGCGAGGGTTCGGCCTGCGCCGGAGCCGGGTTGCCTGCGCGCAGGGGCTCGGGGTGTGCGGCTCGGGCGCCGGTGGCATCGGCGTGCTCCACCCTGGCCGAGGCGGCGCCCTTGACGGCGGGTGCCGGTGACGGCCTGCCGCCCCGCGGGGCCTCGGACCCAGGGTGTGCCGAGGGCGCGGCGGCGGTGCTCCGCCCACGAGATACGGCCTTTGGCCCGACCTCGGCCGGAGGCCGTACGACGGACCCCGCGATGTCGGGTCGCGCAGGCCGCGGCGCGGCGGCCTGCGTGCCCGCAGAGGCCTGCGGGACCTGCGCAGCCTCCCGTACCACCCGCTGCACCGCCGCCGCCGGCCCGTCGCCCGCCACCGGGAGCCGTACCCCCGGCAGTTCGGCGGCGGCCGTCGGCGTGACCGGGCGCACCGCGTCCAGCAGCACGCCGGCCGGGGCGTCGGGGAGGGCGCCGTGGCCCAGGGCGGTCTGGAAGGAGGGGTCCCAGTGGGTGGCGAGGGACGCGGAGAAGGTGTGTTCCGCGACCGGGGCCGGGGGTGCGAGGACCCGCTGAACGGGGGGCAGGGACTGCCACGCCGTACCGGATGCCCTCTCCGGCGCCGCCACCGGCACCGTCTCCGGCGTCGCCGCCGTCTCCTCACGCGGCGCCCGGTTGCGGCGCCCGCGCCACCTCTCAAGCATGCCCATCCTCTCCAACCCCCTCTCTCCGTACCGTCGTTCTCGTTCTCGCCGCCGCCGTCACCCCTGCGCCCGCTCCACCAGCGCCGCCGCCCGCGCCACGTATCCGCGCCGGTCCGCGTGCTCCAGGTCGAGGATCGCGTCCATGCCCCAGTGGAAGTGGAAGGCGAGGTACGCGGTCTCCTCCTCGATGAGATCGGCCGCGTACGTCACGATTCCCCCAGGCGGCTCCCGGCCAGCTCGACCTCGAAGGACTCCTCGCAGTGCGGGCAGGCCACGGCGGCCCGGGTGTGGCCCTCCGCGTTGATCTGCCGGTAGAAGTCCTGGAGGAACGCCAGGTCGGAGGCGAACATGTTCTCCACCGTCCCGTCGTGCACCGACGGGAGCGAGCCCAGTCGGGTGATCACCCGGCCGAGCAGGACGACCGACAGGTACGCGGGGTTCTCGCGGACCCGCACGTCCCGGAGCGGCACCAGCTCGTCCCGGGCCGTGGCAAGGCGCATGGCGCCCCGGCGGTGCACCGTGCCCGACTCGTCGACGTAGCCGCGCGGCAGCTCGAACTCGAACTCGGTGCGCAGCGGCTCCTGTCGGGGCGGCGCCGTCTCCGGCGCACCCGCCCCCGGCCCCGTTCCCTCGCGTCGCACCGGGATCAGCCGAGGGTCAGTTCTTCGAAGGTGATGGTGACCTGCTCGGTGAGCGCCGCGGCGTCACCGGCCTTGGTGCCGCTCAACTCCACCTTCGTGCACCAGGCGTTGCGCAGGTTGTAGCGCTTGACCTCGCGCAGCTCGTAGTCCATGAAGATGATCGAGGCGTCCTTGCGGGCCTGGCCCATGTTGCCCGCGATGGAGGCGGCGATCCACTCGGTGAAGGCCTGGGACTGCGTGGCGCCACGCGTCACGGTGCACTCGCCGGCCTTCTTCACGCCGGGGAGCTTCTTGATGATCGGCTTGCCGTCGGCCGAGACCTGCTGGTACTCGATGACGTCCTGCTCCATCGAGAGGCTGCTGATCTCCTGGAGGGTCTCGACCATGACGCCGTCGATCTGCAGGCCGAAATTGTGTGTGGTGAGCGCGTCACCGGTGTCCAGAGCCATGCGGGGTCACTCCTGTTCGTACGGGATGGAGAAGAGAGGATGGTTGACAAGGGCGTCGGCCTACGGCCTACGGCCTACGGCCTACGGCCTACGGCCTACGGAGCACGGAGTGCGGAGTGCGGAGTACGGAGTACGGACTACTCCTCCAACTCCCCGCCACCGCCCTGGAACTGCGCAAGCCGGAACACCACGAACTCGGCCGGCTTCACCGGCGCGATGCCGATCTCGCAGACCACGCGGCCCAGGTCCACGGACTCCGGCGGGTTCGTCTCGGCGTCGCACTTCACGTAGAACGCGTCCTCCGCGCGCTGCCCGAACAGCGCGCCCTGGCGCCACTCGTTGACCAGGAACGCCGAGATGTTGCGACGGATCCGCGCCCACAGCGACTGGTCGTTGGGCTCGAAGACCACCCACTGGGTGCCGACGAGGATGGACTCCTCCAGGTAGTTGAAGTACCGGCGGACGTTCAGATAGCGCCAGGCCGGGTCGGACGCCAGGGTCCGCGCGCCCCACACCCGGATGCCGCGGCCCGGGAAGGCGCGGATGCAGTTCACGCCCACCGGGTTGAGCAGGTCCTGCTCGCCGCGGGTGATCTGGAGCTCCAGGTCGACCGCGCCGCGCACGATCTCGTTGGCGGGGGCCTTGTGGACGCCGCGCTCGGCGTCGTTGCGGGCCCACACGCCGGCCATGTGGCCGGACGGCGGCACCGTGCGCGTCCGGCCGGTGGCCGGGTCGAAGGACTTGATCCACGGGTAGTAGAGGGCCGCGTAGCGGGAGTCGTAACCGGCCGTCTCCTGGCGCCACTTGCGCACGTCGCGCGCGTTGAGGCCGGGCGGCGGGTCGAGGAGCGCCATCCGGTCGCCCATCAGCTCGCAGTGGGAGATCAGGCCCAGCTGTACGGCCTTGACCTGCTCCGCGTCGATCAGCCCCTGCTGGTACGCGGCCATCAGGTCGGGCACGGCGACCATGCTGATCTCGTCGAAGGCCTCCAGGCCGCCGAAGCCGGTGCGGTCGGCCGAGTCGCCGATGAAGCGGGTGGAGTCCAGTGCGGCGGCGGTGCCGCCCGTCTGGGCCTGGGCCGGCACCGGGAGCGAGGCCGGTGCCACCGGCGGGGCGAGTGTCACGGACTGGGCTTCCGGGCGGGCGAGCTGCCCGCCGGCGGCCGCCTCCTCGACCACGATCGTCTTGGAACGCTGCTTGACCTGCGTGACGACGTAGGTCCGCGAGCCCTTCTTGGCGGACGCGTCGAAGCTCTCGACGACCTTCTCGCCGTCCTTCACGACCAGCTTGAAGCGCTCGCCGTCGCCGCCCTCGACGTCCTGCACCTCGACGGTCAGGGCTCCGCCGGCCTCGGTCCCGGCCGCGATCGCCGCCACCTTGAACGTGCCGAGCGCGACCGCCTCGCCGGCCACCAGCTCGCGCGGCGCCCCGGCTCCGGCTCCGGCGCCCGCGCCGCCCGCCGCCTTCCCCGTCCGCGCCTCGTCGCCCTGCGCGTCCCCGCCGCCGACCCGTACGACGTACGCCGCCGTGCCCCCGTTGTCGAAGAAGCCGTACACGGAGTGGGCCAGGTAGTAGCCCTCCGTGAACTCGCCGAACGACGCCACGTACTGCGACCAGTTCGTCACGAGCACGGGCTCGTTCAGCGGACCGGTCGGCGCGAGGCCCACGAACGCGGCGACCGAGGTGCCCACGCCCTCGATGGGGCGGGAGCCGCTGGCGACTTCCTCGACGTAGACACCGGGGGACAGATAGGTGGGCATGGGCGATCGCTCCTAGGGGAAGAACGTGCGGGTGCGGGCCGGCGGCCGGCCGGCACCGTGGCCGTCGTCGGCATCCGTGACGCGTACGCCGTCGACTCTTCCCGGCCGCCGGAGACGTGACCAGGGAAGCAAGGGCCGTCACGGGGGCAACGCCCGCTGTCCTCCCGGGCACCCGGCCCCGCCGCTCGCCCCCCCGCTCGCCCCCCCCCGCTCGGCCGCAGCCGAACGCCGACGGGCCTCGACGGGCCCCGACGGGTCTCGTGCCTGGACCTGGGCGCGGGCCCCCCACCGGCCCGCGCGGGCATCCGAGCATGCCCGTGACCGGGGACTTTCGGGCAACCGCCGGGCCCCTTCGGGCACTTAGCCTGCGCCCATGACCATGTGGACCTCTCTGGACCCCGCCGACCTGACCGTCGAGCCAGGGACCCGGACCTCCGCTCGGCTGCGTGTGCGCAACACCGGGGACACCGTCGAGGAATACCGGCTTTCCCTCGTCGGCAAACCCTCGGGGTGGTCCCGGGTGGAGCCGGACGTCCTCCGCCTCTACCCGGGCAGTGAGGGGACCGCCGAGATCTCGTTCGCCCCGCCCCGCTCGCCGGACGTCGCGGCCGGACCCCTCCCGTACGGCATCCGCGTCGAGCCCCGCGAGAACGCCGCCGCCCGCGACGTCGTGGAGGGCCGGCTGACCGTCACGCCCTTCACCGAGGTGCGCGCCGAGCTGCTGCCGCCCGCCCTGACGGGCCGTTTCCGCGGGCGGGCCCGGGTCGCCGTCGACAACCTGGGGAACACCCCGCTGACCGCCTCGCTGCTCGTACGCGACGAGGGGAACCGGCTCACCTTCGACCTGCGGCCGAACGCCGTGCAGATCGCCCCCGGCCGGGCCGCCTTCGGCGACCTCGTGGTGCGCCCGCAGACCGTACGGTGGACCGGCGGCGAGGAGTCGCACCGCTTCACCGTGGCGGTGCGCCGGTCCGGCGACGACACCTCGCTCGACGTCGACGCGACCTTCGACCAGCGGCCCGTCCTCGGCGCCTGGCTGATGGTCGCCGCGGGCCTCCTGGTCGCCGGCGTCATCGCCTTCGTCGCCCTCTGGACGAGCTTCTCCCCGAAGATCACCAGCGCGGCGAAGGAGACCCGGGCGACGGGCGCCCCCGCGCCGCTGCCGCAGGGCGACGGCGACACGCTGCCCGACGCCCCGCCCCCGCCGACCACGGCCGGCACGCCGCCGCCCGACGGGAACCAGCCCGGCGGTGGCGGGGACCTGCCGCCCGGCGACGGCGGCTCCGGGGCGGGCGACGGCGGCGGAGCCAGCGGCGGCGGTTCGACCTCCGGCGGCGGCAGCGGTGGTGGCGGCACCGGCGGCGGTGGGCAGGCGCCCCCACCGACGAGCACTCAGCGCGAGGTTCCGCCGTGGGGCCCCGGCTACCCGAAGGACGTCGTCGTCGAGTTCGCCCAGCGGCGCCTGGCCGCCCTCAACAACGACTGCACCCTCAAGGGAGGTTGGAGTCCGGGCGTCATCGACGGACCGACCCGCACCTCCCTCGTCTGCTACCAGCGCAAGGTCGTCTCCGTCGGGCAGCGGGACGGCACCAACACGGCCGCGATCTTCAAGACCGACGCCGAGGGCATGCTCGGCCGCGCCACCCTCACCTCCCTCTGGGCCCAGGGCATCACCCCCGACGAGGTGAAGGCGGGCAGCCGCACCTGGGAGAACACCGCGCTGATCGCCGCCTTCTGGTGGGCGATCAACCGTGACTTCACCGACCCCGGCGACATGGACCGGGCCCGCAACCACGCCCGGCTCGGCATCGACCACTTCCGCTCGGGCCAGGACACGACGACGACCTACACCAGTCAGGTCGCCGACCACATCCGCACCTATCAGCAGGCCGTCGGCCTCCCGGCCACCGGAACGGCCGACTGGAAGACGCTCAACGCGATGGTCGGCGGCAGCGTGAAGTAGGAACTGAGGAAAGCGCGTCGGGGGCTGTCCGGTGAGTGGACAGCCCCCGACGCGTCTCGTCATGTCATGACGTTACGGGGACCAGGGCGCCGTCGTGTCCGCGACGAGCCGCCCGGCCTTCTGGTACTCGCGACGCGCCCCGGCCCGCAGGTCCCCGCCCGTCACCACCGCCCCGGCACCCCGCGCCGCCGCCAGATAACCGGCCGTCACCGCGGCCGAGCGGATCGCGCCGCCGGCGAGCTCGAACTCCTTGGCACAGTCCGCGACATGCTCGTCCAGGTCCTCCGCCCGCGGCACGCCCGCCAGGCAGGCGTGCCAGAGCGCGACCCGCTGTTCGGCGTCCGGGAACGGGAAGTCCACCACGAGGTCGAGCCGGCGGGTGAAGGCCTCGTCGATGTTGGCGCGCAGATTGGTGGTGAGCACCGCGATCCCGTCGAAGGCCTCCAGGCGCTGGAGCAGATAGGCGCTCTCCAGGTTCGCGTACCGGTCGTGCGAGCTGCGCACCTCCGACCGCTTGCCGAAGACCGCGTCCGCCTCGTCGAACAGCAGCACGCAGTCCGTGCGGTCGACCTCGGCGAAGATCCGCTCCAGGTTCTTCTCGGTCTCGCCGACGTACTTGTCGACGACCGACGACAGGTCCACCACATAGAGGTCCAGGCCGAGTTCGCCCGACACGACCTCCGCGCCCAGCGTCTTCCCGGTGCCCGACTCGCCGGCGAACAGCGCGACGACCCCGCGCCCGCGTCCGCCGCCGGTGCGCAGCCGCCACTCGCCGAGCACCCGGTCACGGTGCCGGGCCCGCCCGGTCAGCTCGCGCAGCAGACCCAGCGGCTCCTCGGGCAGCACGATGTCCGCGAAGCCCACCGCGGGCCGCACCCGGCGCGCCCGGCTGTCGAGCAGCGGCGCCGACACGAGCCGCGCGCCCCGCTGGACGTGCGCCCGGGTGAGCGCGCCGCCCTCGAACGCCGCCAGGGCACGCGCCGCGCCCGCCGCCTTCCGGATCTGGTCGCCGCCGAGCCGGTACGGCGCCACCGCCTCGGCCAGGTCGAAGCCGTCGCGGCCGACGCCGTCCCGGCCGAGGCCGTCCCCGTCGGTCCCGGGTGCGCCCAGCTCGTGGCGCCACCGTTCTTCGGAGGATCCGACGGTGCCCGGCGCCTCCAGGGACACCAGTGCGGCCGCCGGCACCCACGTCGGGTCGGGCGCCTCGCCACCGGCCAGGACCACCGTCGCCCCACCGGCCGCCAGCGCCCGCACCAGCGGGCCCGGCTCCGGCGGCAGCGGCTCCACGACCACCGCGGCGCCGCGCAGCCGGGCCTCGCGCAGCAGCACCCGGGCCGCCTCCGCGTCCACGGCCTCCGGCCGGTACCGCAGCACCGCCCGCCCGGCCGCCCGCAGCGCGGCCACGGCGGCGTCCGTCGCGGCACCGGGCACCCGCTCCCGCAGATGGACGGTCACCGGACCGGTCGCGGCGATCCGCCCGGCGAGCTCTCCGAGGGGCCCGGACTCGGCCGCTGCTCCGCCGGGCGGCAGCAACTCCACCCCGGCGCCGGTCAGCCGGGCGTCGAGCCGGCTGTCGTCGCCCAGCAGATGCGCGACGACCCGTTCCGGCACGCGCAGGGCCCGCCCGGGCAGCGGGCGGTCCTCGTCCTCGACGTGCAGCAGGCCGCCCGCGAGAAGCGGGGCCGCCGGATGGAAACGAGCACGGGCGGCCGGGTCGGCCGGGCCGCTGCCGGCCAGGTCCAGGGCCAGGCCCACCGTGGCGCGGCGCCGGCCGACATCGTCGTTGAGATACCCGTACAGCGCCTCGAACCCGCGGTCCACCTCGGGTGCGAGCGCCGCGAGGAGCACCTGCGCGTCGAGCCCGGACAGCCCGAAGGCACGCACGAGCACGGGCAGCCGCCCGGTGCGGCCCTCGTGGCCCGACGGGAACCCGGCGAGCCCCGGCGACGCCGGCCCCGCGGGCGCCCCGGACGTGCCGGGCGCCCCGGACGTGCCGGTCGCCCCGGACGTGCCGGTCGCCCCGGGCAGGTCGGCCGCGCCGGACGCACCGGCTGCGCTTGGCGCGCCGGACACGCCGGGTGCACTGGCCGTGCCGGACACACCGGGGGCCTCGGACGCACCGCGTGCACTGGCCGCGCCGGACGCACCGGCGGCCCCGGACATGCCGGATGCGACGGCCGCTCCGGCCGCGCCCGGCGCGCCGGACACACGCGGCGCGCCCGAAGCGTCGCCCGCGGCACCTGACGTCCCCGAGGCGCCCGACGGGCCCGTTCCCGGTTCCGACCCCGCCTCCGGTACCGCCGTCGCGATGCGCAGCGCCGTCTCCCCGGTCACGTACAGACCGCGCAGCGGATCTCCCGCCGTCGGATCGTCGGCGCTGCGGGCCGCCACGAGCGCGGCGGCCCGGGCCCGCAGCGCGCCGATGAGCTCCAGGACGTCCTCGCTCACGCGCGACCCCCGAGGGTCCTGCGCGCGGCCGCGCCGCCCGGGCGGCGCAGCATCCGCGGCGCGGAGTCGTCCGGCACGCCGTCGAGGCCCCGCACGACGACCTCGGCGCCCTCGGTGACCGGCGGGGCCGCCCCGTACACCGGAGTGACCGGGAAGGGGGTGGTGATCACGACGTCGAGCGAGGGCTTCAGCTCGCCGCCGAGCGCGGACCAGATGTCGGCGAGCGAGCGCGACTCGGCGGGCGGCACCGCGACCGTGAGCGGCAGCGTCGGGCTGATCGCCCGCACCGACTCCGGTACGGCGTCGCCGGACAGGACCTCGTGCGGCAGCAGCAGGGCCAACGCGCCGGACAGCAGCCGGTGTTCGTCCTCCGGGCGGGCGGTCCAGGCCGTCACCAGGTACGACAGGCGGAACCAGCGCGGCGGCTGTCGGCGGCGGGTCACGACGCCCTGGGCGTCGCGCTCGGCGACGGCGCCGCGTTCGCGCCGCGTCACGTCCTCGCGGATGTCGTAGAGATAGGCGTTGAGGGTGGGCGCGTTGCGCCGGGCCGCCCAGTCGCGGGTCGGCGCCTCGAAGGCGAGGTCGCCCGTGACCGCCGGAGCGAGCAGCCGGCGCAGCGACGCGTCGATTTCATGGATCATCAGATGTAGCCCTCGCGGAGCGCGTACGCGACGGCATGCGCCCTGTTGGTGAGTTGGAGCCGGGTCATCAGCGCGTGCAGGATGTTCTTGACGGTGCGCTCCGAGTAGGCGAGCTTCTCGCTGATCTGCCGGGTCTCGAAGCCCTCGGCGAGCAGCCGCAGCACGTCGACCTCGCGCGGTGCCATGCCGAAGAGCGGCACGGTGCCGCCCGCGCCGGCGCCGGCGGCCGTGGCCCGCTGGAGCCGCCCGACCTGGTCGAGGAGGCGGCTCACCAGGTCCGGAGGCAGCTCCCCCTCGCCGCGGGCCGCGCTGTGGACGGCGCTCAACAGGCGTTCCTCGGTGGCCTGATGACGCCAGATGATGGCCCGTACCCCGTACTCGACCACCGTGAGCAGATCCGGTTCGCGCAGCTCCCGCGCGACGAGCACCACCCGCTGGTCGCTGCCGGCGCGCAGCAGCCGGCGCAGCTCGGCGGTGGTCGGCTCGTCGATCCGGTCGGCGAGCATCACGGCGACCGCCGGCGCGTCGGCCGTCCCCCTCGGCGCCCCGCCGCCGTCGTGCCCGTCGGGGCCGGCCAACACGTCGATGGTCGGCTGGTGCCGTAAATGGCTGATCAGTCCGGCCCTGCTGAGCGGATCGGATGCGTGGACGGTGACCGTCACGCGCTTGGTGAGCATTTCCCCTACCTGCTCTCTCACTCGACTCGACCCGTCCGTGCCGGGGCCGTCGGGGCACGTGGTCGAGGCGCCGGTCGGGCGGCCGTACCGTGTCCCCGCGGCCGGTGGCACGTGACGTGAGCCCCCCGTGGTCCGTGGTCTGCCGGTCCGTGGCGACGCGTCGGCCACGGTGGTCGCGCCAGCCTCGCACCTCGTACTCACGTTCCACTGCCGTCGCGCTAACGTCCGCCTGCCGCGCGGCGAGGCGGCGGCTGCGGCCGTGTGCGGCCCGGTGGAAAACGCGTGGCGCGGACGGCGGCGGGGCCGGAGACTCGGACCATGGCTGACATGGCGGCGTTCCGGGAAGCGGTGACCGCGTGGGCGGCGGGCGGCCCCGGCGACCCCGCGCGGGAGCTCGCCGAGCTGCTGCCGGTACGGACGGTGGTCCTGCTCGAAGGCCTGAGCGACGTCGCCGCCGTCGAGGCCCTGGCCGCCGCCCGCGGACGGGACCTGGCGGCCGAGGGCGTCTGCGTCCTCTCCATGGGCGGCGCCATGAACATCGCCCGCTACGCCCGGCTGCTCGGCCCGCCCGGACTCGGTCTGCGCCTCGCGGGTCTGTGCGACGAGCGCGAGCGCGGCTACTACGCCCGCGGCTGGACCCGTGCGGGCCTCGCCGAGGACGACCACGTCTTCTTCGTGTGCGCGGCCGACCTGGAGGACGAACTCATTCGCGCCCTCGGCCCGGACCGGGTCGCCGAACTCGTCCGTGCCGAGGGCGACCACCGTCCGCTGACGACGTTCCTCCGCCAGCCCGAGCAGCGCACCCGCACCCCGCGGCAGCAACTGCGCCGCTTCCTCGGCACGAAGAAGGGCCGCAAGATCCACTACGGTCGCGTCCTGACCGAGGCCCTGCCCCCGGACGCCGTGCCGGAGCCCCTGGCCGCGCTGCTGTCCGCGGTCTAGGCCGTGTCTTCCGGATCTTGCCGGGCTCGCGACGCCTGGCACGCACGCTCGCCGCGTTGTCGTCGGTCGCCGATGTCCCCCTCGGCCTTGCGGCCGGGGAGGTGCCCCCACCGCATGGACTCCCTCCTCCGCCTTGCGATCGCACGCACCAGACGCCGCTCCCTGATCCGGCCTGATCCGGAAGACACGGCCTAGGGCGTGTCCGCAATGTCGGTCGGTCGTTGCTCCGTTCGTGGTGCGACGTCATGAACTGACTGATCAGGCCTGGGAAGTGATCGGGCCGTTGCTGGCTCCGCCGCGGATGGGTCGTCCGGTCCGGGACCGGCGGCAGGTCCTCAACGGCATCCTGTGGAAGCTGTCCACGGGTGCGGCATGGCGGGACCTGCCCGATCGGTATGGGCCGTGGAAGACCGTCTACGAACGGTTCCGCCGCTGGTCAGCGGACGGAACCTGGGACCGGCTCCTGGCCCACGTCCAGCAGCACTCGGACGCGATCGGCGAGGTCGACTGGTCGATCGTCTGCGTCGACTCGACCGTCGTGCGGGCCCATCAGCACGCCGCAGGGGCCCGAAAAGGGGGGCCTGGACCGGCGAAGCACTCGGCCGGTCCCGCGGCGGACTGAGCACGAAGATCCACCTCGCCTGCGACGGCCAGGGCCGCCCGCTCGCCTTCACGATCACCGGCGGAAACGTCAACGACTGCACGCAGTTCGAGCCGGTCATGGACCGCATCCGAATCAAGCGATGCGGGCCGGGCCGGCCCCGCACCCGACCGCTGCGGGTGGTCGGCGACAAGGGCTACTCGTCCCGCAAGATCCGCTCCTACCTGCGTAAACGCGGTATCGCCTGCACCATCCCCGAACGCGTCGACCAGATCAACGGACGCCTCCGGCGAGGCGAGAGCCTGTGCCGCCTCGACCGCGAGGTCTACCGGCGCCGCAACGTCGTCGAACGCTGTTTCAACCGGCTCAAGCAGAACAAAGCCCTCGCCACCCGCTACGACAAACGAGCCCGCCACTACAAAGCCCTGGTCACCCTCGCCTGCCTGCGGCTATGGCTCCCCAACTGACATTGCGGACAGGCCCTAGGGCGGGTCCGGCGGATCAGGGTCGGACACGCACCAGCGGTACGGAACCGCCCCGGCCGTGTGTGCCACGGCCGGGGCGGCGGTCCGCCGGGGGCGGGAGGGTCAGGCGGTGATCCAGTCGCTGGTGGCGATCACCGGCTGCACGCCGTCGCGGTGGATGGTGCCCTCGATCAGGCCGTACATCCGGTCGGCCGCGTAGTACACCTCGTTGTCGTTCTTCAGGCCGAAGGGCTCCAGGTCCACGAGGAAGTGGTGCTTGTTCGGCAGGTTGAGCCGCACCTCGTTGACGCTCTGGCAGTGGTCGAGGACCCGCTCGGCCATCGCGTTGAGGGTCTGCTGGAGCGAGTAGCTGTACGTCTCAGCGAAGGCCTCCAGCATGTGGCGGCGGGCGGACTTGTACGAGCGGTCCCAGTCGAAGTCCCCGGCGCCGGCGGTGAGCGCGGAGTGCGCCCAGCGGGCCGTGACCTTGGTGGCCAGGATGCGGTCGTACGCCTCCTGGAGGGTCGTGTACCTGTCCTTGATGAAGCCGTGGAACTCGGAGTTGGTCGAGTTCATGACGGTGAGGTCCTTCAGACCCGAGATGACCTGGAGCTGCCCGGTCTGGCCGCTGTAGGTGACCTGGGCGGTGCGCACCTCCTGGCCCTTGCGGACGAAGGAGTGCTGCTCGGCGCGGGTGGGCACGGAGATCCGGTCCCAGGCGAACTCCTCGACGCGGATCTGCGCCTCGTGGATCACCGGCTGCGAGTGCACGAAGTGCTTGGCCAGCAGGATCGCGAACGCCTCGGGGGAGGCGATGCCGTGCTCCTTGGCGAAGGCGTAGACCGTGTTCTTGGTGGTGTCCGTCGGCAGGCAGTTGCCGTTGTCGCCGGTCAGGTGCACGTCGCGGAACTCGCCGCGCAGGGCGACGGAGACGTTCAGGTCGCGGATCTCGTGCCAGGCGCCCTCGTTGCCCGTGCGGGTGATCTTGACGATGCGGTTCTCGGCCTTGCCGTACTGGTTCTGGGCCAGAACGTGCTTGCTCATGGCGTTCGCTCCTGCGGGTACGTGGATGGATGGTCCCCGTACGCCCGGCGTCCAGCGCCGGGCCGAAACCGTCCCGCGCTCCCCGCCGTCCGGCCCTCGCGCCCTGGGCCGCCCCGGGACTGACGAGCATCCCGGTCCGTAGGTGTTCGTGACGGATTGGAGCACAGGCGCCCGCCGATCGACAAGGGGTCGGGCCGACGGCGGGTGAATCGGGACCGACGTGGCATGCATTGCCGGGCAGGCCGGGCAGGCCGGGCAGGCCGGGCAGGCCGGGCAGGCCGGGAACGCCGTAGGCGAGGTGAGCCGTGTCTCACCGGTGCCGCCCGTCTTGCTATGCAACGAGTTGCATAGCAAGATCGGTGGCATGGCGCTCGAACACGCGATCCTCGTCTCGCTCCTTGAGCAACCGGGCTCCGGATACGAGCTGGCCCGGCGCTTCGAGCGGTCCATCGGCTACTTCTGGACCGCCACCCACCAGCAGATCTACCGCGTGCTCAAGCGCATGGAGAACGACGGCTGGGTCGCCGCGCGGGAGGTCCCGCAGCAGGGACGGCCGGACAAGCGCGAGTACTCCGTGGCAGACCTCGGCCGCGCCGCGCTCTCCTCCTGGCTGCACGATCCGATCGAGCCGGAGACCGTGCGGCACGACCTCGCCGTGAAGATCCGCGGGGCGGCCTTCGACGATCCGACCGGCCTGATCCGCGAGGTCGAGCGGCACCGGCAGGCGCACGCGGCGCGACTCGCCCACTATCTCGCCGGTGAGACACGGGACTTCGGCAGCGGTCCCGTCGGCGGCTCCTACGGGCCCGCCGACGCCGAGCGGGAGCTGCAGCACGTCGTGCTGCGCGGCGGCATCGCGTACGAACGCATGATGATCGCCTGGCTCGACGACGTGCTCGCCACCCTCCACCGGTTCCGCGCAGAGCGCTGAACCCCCGACCACCCTCACCGAAAGGCGGCACCCGCCATGGCCGACCCGCTCCTCTTCAACCCGCGCACCTACGACCCCGCGCACTTCGACCCGGAGACGCGCCGGCTGCTGCGCGCCACCGTCGACTGGTTCGAGGAGCGCGGCAAGCGGCAGCTGATCGAGGACTACCGCACCCGCGCCTGGCTCGGCGACTTCCTCGCCTTCGCCGCCAAGGAGAACCTCTTCGCCACCTTCCTCACCCCGGCCTCGGCCGCCGGCGAGGGCGAGACCGACAAGCGCTGGGACACCGCCCGGATCGCCGCGCTCAACGAGATCCTCGGCTTCTACGGCCTCGACTACTGGTACGCCTGGCAGGTCACCATCCTCGGCCTCGGCCCGGTCTGGCAGAGCGACAACGCCGCCGCACGCGAGCGGGCCGCCGAACTCCTGCGCCAGGGCGAGGTGTTCGCGTTCGGCCTGTCGGAGAAGACGCACGGCGCCGACATCTACTCCACCGACATGCTGCTCACCCCCGACAGCGAGGGCGGCTTCCGCGCCACCGGCTCCAAGTACTACATCGGCAACGGCAACGCCGCCGGCCTGGTCTCCGTCTTCGGCCGCCGCACCGACGTCGAGGGCCCCGACGGCTATGTCTTCTTCGCCGCCGACAGCCGTCACCCCGCCTACCAGCTGGTCAAGAACGTCGTCGACTCCTCGAAGTTCGTCAGCGAGTTCCACCTGGAGGACTACCCGGTGGCCGCCGAGGACGTCCTGCACACCGGACGCGCCGCCTTCGACGCCGCGCTCAACACGGTCAACGTCGGCAAGTTCAACCTGTGCACCGCGTCCATCGGCATCTGCGAGCACGCGATGTACGAGGCCGTCACCCACGCGCAGAACCGGATCCTGTACGGCCGGCCGGTCACCGCCTTCCCGCACGTGCGGCGCGAACTGACCGACGCCTACGTGCGGTTGGTCGGCATGAAGCAGTTCAGCGACCGCGCCGTGGACTACTTCCGCACCGCGGGTCCCGACGACCGCCGCTACCTCCTCTTCAACCCGATGACGAAGATGAAGGTGACCACGGAGGGCGAGAAGGTCATCGACCTCATGTGGGACGTCATCGCCGCGAAGGGCTTCGAGAAGGACAACTACTTCGCGCAGGCGGCCGTCGAGATCCGCGGCCTGCCCAAGCTGGAGGGCACGGTCCACGTCAACCTCGCGCTGATCCTCAAGTTCATGCGCAACCACCTCCTCGCGCCCGCCGCCTACGAGCCGGTGCCGACCCGCCTCGACGCCGCGGACGACGACTTCCTCTTCCGCCAGGGCCCGGCCCGCGGCCTCGGCGCGGTCCGCTTCCACGACTGGCGCCCGGCCTTCGACACGTACGCGCACCTCCCGAACGTCGCCCGCTTCCGCGAACAGGCCGACGCACTCTGCGAGTTCGTCACCACGGCCGCCCCCGACGAGGAGCAGAGCCGCGATCTGGACCTGCTGCTCGCCGTCGGCCAGCTCTTCGCCCTGGTCGTCCACGCCCAGCTGGTCCTGGAGCAGAGCGCGCTCACCACCCTCGACGAGGACGTCCTCGACGAGCTCTTCGCCGTCCTCGTCCGCGACTTCTCGGCCCACGCCGTCGAACTCCACGGCAAGGACTCCGCGACCGCCGCCCAGCAGACCTGGGCCCTCACCGCCGTCCGCCGCCCGGTCGTCGACCCGGCCCGCACGGACCGCGTCTGGCAGCGCGTGGAGTCGCTGTCCGGCGCGTACGAGATGGCGCGGTAGGAACCCTGCGACTCCTCCGGTCCGCCCCGACCACCCCCCTGGGCGGGCCGGAGGACGCCCCGGCCTCCGATCCGCCTCCCACCTGGCATGATGCCGTGATGATCTCCTCCCTGGTCGACTCGTGGATGCGCGGGACCGCCGCCAACACCGCCGCGCCCGCAGACGTGTTGCTCAGACTGCTCGACCCCGGCGCGAGCAGCGCCTGGAAGACGCTCTGCCAGGAGCGGGCGCTGCCCGACGCGGTGACCGAGGCCGTGCTCCGGCATCCGCGCCGCGAGGTACGGCGGGCGTTCGCCTCCAACGGGCACATGGCGCCGGAGCTCCGGGGGCGGCTGGTGCGCGATCCCGACGCGCTCGTACGGGCCGCGCTCGCCGCCGGGCCCAAACCGCGGCGCGGGAGAGCGGTTCCGCTGCCCGATGACGTCGTGGACGCGCTGATGACCGCACGCGACGAGGACCACCCCGGCAGCCGGCTGTCCGTCGACGAGATCCAGAGCGAACTCATCTCCTCCGGGCAGATCTCGCTCGCCTATCGCCGGGCCATGGGCACCCACCCGGACCCCGCCCTGCGGGTCCACGCCACCCACAACTGGTCCTCGCTCAGCGCCGAACGGCGCGCCGCACTCCTCGCCGACCCGGACCCGGCCGTCCGCGAGGCCGCCCGTCGCAGCGACAGCCTCCAGGACGCGGCCGCCACGGTGACGGAGCTGCCGGAGCAGGAGAGCCACCACCGGACCGGCCTCCTCCTCCACGGCGCGCTCGCCCGCACGGTCGTCGACGCCTGCCTCGGCGCCGGCCGCGACCTCGGGGCACTGGCCCACAACCCGCACACCCCCGCCGACGCCGTCGCCCGCCTCGCCCACGACCCCGACCCCAAGGTCCGCGAACGCGTCGCGAGCCGCGCCGACCTCGACCCCGCGCTGCTCCCCGCCCTGATCGAGGACCCGGACGAGTCGGTACGGACCCGGGCGCGCATCCAGCCGTACCAGCGCACCTGGGAACGGCGTGAGGCCGTCGACCTCGTCGCGCGCGGCTTCGTCTACATGGTCGGTCCGCTCCCCGAGACGCCGATCGTTCCCGACCCCGACTGGTACGCCGAGTGCGCCCGGTCGGAGCACGCCCTGCTGCGCCGCGTCGCGGCGACCTGGGCCGGGCTCCCCGCCGATCTGGCTGCCCGGCTCGCCGCCGACCCCGACCCGGAGGTACGGCTCCTTCTCGCGTACCACCACCCGCTCGCGCCCGCCGCCACCCTCCTCGACGCCTTCATCGCGACCCCCCGCCACCTGCGGCATCTGCTGCCTCCGGGCCGCACGCCCCGCACCGGTCTCGGTCACCTCCTCGACCACGAGGACCCCGAGGTACGCGCCCTGGCCGCCGCCGACCCCACGCTCGACCGGCCGCCCGTGGAGCAGCTCGGCGACCCCGACGCCCGCGTCCGCCGGGCCGCCGCCGCCAACCCCGTACTGCCCGCCTCCGTCCTCACGACCCTCCTGGAGGACCCCGCCGCACCGGAGCTCGCCGAGGGCGCGGCCGCCAACCCGGGCCTGACCGCCGAGCAGCTCCACGCCCTGCTCGACCGGTGCGGGCTCCCCGGCTCCCCGTCCGCCGGCCCGGCCGGCGCCCCGCACCCCCTGGCCGAGGACGCGATCGCCGCCCGCGAGATCACCGAGGCCTGGCGGCGCATCACCGACTGGCTCGGGCGGCATGCCCCCGACTCCCTGGCCGCGCTCCGTCCCGGCGCGGGCCCCGCCGAGATCGACGCCGTCGAGCGCGAACTCGGCGGCGTGCGCGTCCCGGCGGCTCTGCGCGCGCTCTGGTTGCTGACCGCGGGCGACGACGGCGCCGCAGTGGACGCCAACACCGACACCGACACCGACACCGGCGCCCGCGTCGGCTGTCTGCCGGGGAACAGGGCGCTGATCCCTGTCGACTCCGTCGCCGCCGCGTACCGGTCCCTGTCCGGCACGGCGGGCTGGCGGACCGCCTGGATCCCGGTGATCTCGCTCGGCCCCGCCGACCGGACCTCCGGCCTCTTCCTGGACACCGAGACCGGACACCTGGGCCGCTGGACCCGGCACGGCGCGGAAGCCGACGAGGACACCCCGGACAGTCTCGGCAGCCATCTGGAGGAGACCGCCGACACGCTGGAGCACCCGGACCTCGCCACCGGTGACCGGCCCCGGCCCATCGGCGGCACGGTCGTCTGGGAGAGCGATGCCTCATCGGCCGCGGAGCCGTCCACCATGTGCGACGGCCGGTAAAGCGCGGTAAAAGTCCTCGCCGGCGTGCTGCGGTTCCCGTACGGAGCATTCACGCCGTCTTGGCGCGTTCTTAACACCCGATCGCTCCGTCGAACCGTCCCTTCACAACGGATTCCGCAGCCATCGAGCCATTGACCTGCGGTTCCGTGCGGGCTTCCATTCAGCCCGGGAGCCACGGACACCAGTCACCCCTCACATCACCGGCCGCCTCGGAGGCGATACCGCTCCCGCTCGGAAACACCGCACGCATCGATCGGAACCGCCTGATGACCGACACCCTCAGCGCCCCCCACGCCCTGGCCCCCCAGACCGGCCCCGTGCCACAGAGACTCAAGCGCTCCATCGGTGTCGTCGGCGGCACCCTCCTGACGCTCTCGTGCGTCACCCCCGCCTCGACCCTCTTCGTGGTCGTCCCCGACCTCTTCGGCAGCGTCGGCACCTTCACCGCGCTCACCATCGCGATCGGCTCGCTGCTCTGTATCGGCGTGGCCTTCGTCTACTCCGAGCTCGGCACCCTCATCCCCAGCGCCGGCGGCGAGTACGCGATCGTCTCCACCCTCGCGGGCCGCCTCGCCGGCTGGCTGGTCTTCGTGCTCTCGCTGCTCGTGGTGATGATCGTGCCGCCGGTGATCGCCATGGGCACGGCCGACTACCTCGCGCCGCTCGTGCACATTCCCGCCCCGCTCGCCGGCGCCGGCGTCATGCTCCTCGCGACCCTCGCCGGACTGCTCGACCTGCGCGCCAACGCCTGGATCACCGGCGTCTTCCTCGTCCTCGAGGTCGTCGCGGCCGGCCTCGTCGCCGTCCTCGGCTTCGCCCACTCCCAGCGCGGCCTCGACACCCTGGTCCACGGCCAGGTGGCAGGCGAGGGCGACACCCACGCGCTCGTCACCGGCGCCCTCGTCGTCTCCGGCCTCGCCATCGCCCTCTTCGTCACCCAGGGCTTCTCGACGGCCGTCTACCTCTCCGAGGAGCTGGAGAACCCGCGCCGCAGCGTCGCCCGCACCGTGCTCGCCACGCTCGCCATCTCCACCGCCGTCATCCTCGTCCCGGTCATCGCCATCACCCTCGGCGCCGGCGACCTCCAGGCCCTCACCGGCGGCGACATCAGCGGCATGATCACCGCCTGGTCCAATTCCGCCGTCGGCACCTTCATCAGCCTCTGCGTGGCGCTCGCCATCATCAACGCGGGCATCGTGATGGTCATCCAGAACTCCCGCGTCCTCTTCGCCTCCGCCCGTGACAAGGCCTGGCCCGAGCCGGTCAACAACGCCCTGTCCCGCCTCGGCCGCTTCGGCTCGCCGTGGGTGGCCACCCTGGTCGTGGGCGTGCCCGGCGCGGCCCTCTGCTTCGTCGACCTCGACACCCTCTACGGCGTCACCGGCGTCTCCGTCACCGGCATGTACCTGCTGGTCGCGGTCGCCGCCCTGTTCAGCCGCCGCGGCGCGCACCGCCACGTGGCCGCCTGGCGCATGCCGCTCTGGCCGGCCGTCCCGGTCCTGCTCATCGGCGTCCTCGCCTACGTCCTGTACATGCAGGACACCGAGTACCTGCTGTGGACCGGCGGCATCACCGCCGCCGCCACCCTCTACTGGGCGCTCTACCTGCGACCGCGCCAGGACACCCGCTGGCTGGTCAGCATCCCCGAGGACGCGGACCACGTCTGACCCGGCGCGGGACACCGGCCCGATCCACAGACGAGGAGGCCGGAGCGGCAGCGCCGCCCCGGCCTCGTCCGCTGACACGGATCCGTCAGCCCGCGCCCGGCGGGGGCAGCTCCTGCTCGCCCCAGATGGTCTTGCCGGTACGGCTGTAGCGGCTGCCCCAGCGCGTGGTCAGCTGGGCCACCAGGAACAGCCCGCGACCGCCCTCGTCGGTCAGCCGCGCCCGCCGCATCCGGGGATGCGTGGCGCTCGGGTCGGAGACCTCGCAGATCAGCCGGCCGGCCCGGACGAGCCGCGCCTCCACCGGCCCGCCCGCGTACCGGATGGCGTTGGTGACCAGCTCGCTCAGCACCAGCTCGGTGGTGAAGACCAGCTCCTCCAGGCCCCAGGCGCGCAGCTGCGCCGCCGCGGCCTCCCGCACCGCGCCGACCGCCGCGGGATCGGCCTCGACCTGCCAGGTCGCGGTGTCCTCGGCGGGCACCTCGCGGGTACGGGCGAGCAGCAGGGTCACGTCGTCCGTTAGCCCGTCGGCGGGGCGGCCCGCCACGATCTCCCGGCCCAGCTCCCGCAACGGCAGCCCCACGGCACCCGGCCGGGAGAGACAGGCCGCGAGATCGGCCATCCCGGCGTCCAGGTCGCCGCCGCGCCCCTCGATCAGACCGTCCGTGTAGAGCGCGAGGACACTGCCCGGCGCCAGTTCCACCTCCGTCGTCTCGAACGGCAGTCCGCCGACCCCCAGCGGTGGACCGGGATCCACCTGGAGATACGCGACCGAGCCGTCCGGGGCCGCCACGGCGGGCGGCGGATGCCCGGCCGAGGCCACCGTGCAGCGCCGCGTGACCGGGTCGTACACCGCGTACGCGCAGGTCGCACCGGTCGGTGACGAGGGGTGGCGGACCCGCCAGGCCTCGCCGAGCTCGCTCTCGGCGCCACCCTCCGTGCCCTCGTCCTCGTCGTCCTCCCCGGTCTCCTCCGGCTCCGCGAGCAGCTGGGTGACCAGGTCGTCGAGATGGGCGAGCAGCTCGTCGGGTTCGAGATCGAGGTCCGCGAGGGTCCGCACGGCGGTGCGCAGCCGGCCCATGGTGGCGGTGGCCGCGAGGCCGTGCCCGACGACATCCCCGACGACCAGCGCGACCCGCGCCGAGGACAGCGGGATCACGTCGAACCAGTCGCCGCCGACGCCGGTCCTGGTCTCCGCCGGCAGATACACGCCGGAGGTCGTCACCGCCGGGGTCTGGGTATGCGTCGGCGGCAGCATGCTCCGCTGGAGCCCCACGGCCGCCCGGTGTTCCCGGGTGAAGCGGCGGGCGTTGTCCAGGGCGAGCGCCGCCCGGTCGGCGATCTCCCGCAGCAGGTCGCGGTCCGCGTCCGCGTACCGGCCGAGCGCCGTCCGCCGCCCCACCGTGAGCCGCCCGAGCAGCGTGCCGCGGGCCCGCAGCGGCGCCGTCATACGTATGGGATGCCCGTCGGCCGACGCGGCCTCGCCCTCGCGGACGGCGACGAGCACGACGTCCGGGGCGGGCGTCTGGGGGCCGTTGGCACGGGCGGGTGCCGGCTCGCCCGCGACGGCGGTACGGCGCAGCAGCAGCCGCCCCTCGGCGTCGGGCGCCGGCTCCTCGCCGAGCGGGACCGCGTCGGCGAGTTCGACCACCGCCAGGTCGCCGAGGCCCGGCACGAGGGCGCCGGCCAGCTCGCGGGCGGTGTCCGTGACGGACAGGGAGCCGCCGACGCGGGCCGTGGCGAGATGGAGCAGGGCGAGCCGTTCGGCGGCCCGGCGCGTCTCGGTGACATCGGTGAAGAGCGCCGTCACGCCCAGCACCCGGCCGCTGGGATCCTGCAGCCGGAAGGCCGAGATCGCCAGGCTCACTCCGTCGCCGGGATCGTCGACGGTCCGCAGCAGCTCCTCCACCTGCACCAGCGGCAGCCCGGTCGCGAGGACCAGACGCAGCTTCTCCTCGACGGCCGCCGCGTCCTCGGGCCGCAGGAAGTCGGAGAGGCGCCGCGCGCGCAGGTCGGCGGGCACACCCCTGTACGGCAGGAGGTGGGTGTTGGTGCGCAGCAGCCGCAGTTCCGGGTCGAGCACCGCGAGCCCCACCCGGTCCTGGAGGAACAGTTCGCGGATGAACGCGTGGTCCTGGAACCAGCCCGCGGCCAGCGTCGCCGGCGCGACGAGCACGAAGCACCCCGCGGCGGCGCCGTCGCCGCCGCCCGGCGCCCTCGGGGGCGTGCCGTTCGCGCCGTCCGGGCCGTCCTCGGTGAGGCCGAAGGCCTGGAACACCACCGGCACGTCCTCGCCCCGCCCCGAGCGCAGCACCGCCTCGCCCGCCCGCGCCCCGCGCGCATAGCGCCGTACGAGCTCGCGCCAGTCCGCCGGGTCCGCGAGCAGCGCCCGTACCGGCCGGCCCACCACCTCTGCGGCGGACCGCCCGAGCAGGTCGCGGGCCTCCGGGGTCCAGGCGGCGACCCGCCCGTGGCCGTCGACCAGCGCGCCGGCGATGCCCTCGGTGAAGGGCAGGATCCGGGCGGCCGGTTCCGGGACGCCGTTCACGCCGCTCCCTCCTTCTCGTCGTCGTCCTTGCCCTCGTTCTTTCCGGGGACGCGCCGGGCGCGCGCGATCAGCAGCGCGACGTCGTCGGGGGCGTCGGGCTCGCGCAGGGCGTCGAGCAGCAGATCACAGGTGTCCTCGAGGGAGCGGGGCGGCCCGTCGAGGAGCGCGGTGAGGGCGGCGAGCCGTACGTCGATGTCCTGGTCACGGGTCTCGACCAGGCCGTCGGTGTAGAGGACCAGGGAGTCGCCCGGCCGGAAGGGGACCTCCACGGTCTCGAACGGGACGCCGCCGACGCCGAGCGGCGCGCCGGTCGGCAGGTCGAGGAGGCGGGGCAGGCCGCCGGCGGGGACGAGCACGGGCGGCGGATGCCCGGCGTTGGAGATGCGGCAGGTGGCGCTGTCCGGGTCGTACACGGCGTACAGGCAGGTGGCCATCTCGTTCAGACCGGCGACCGTGCGGTCCAGCTCGGTGAGCACCACCGACGGCGCGAGGCCGAGCCCGGCGAGGGTACGGGCCGCGGTGCGCACCTGCCCCATGGTCGCGGCGGCGTTGATGCCGCTGCCCATGACGTCGCCCACCACCAGGGCGGTCCTGTCGCCTCCGGGGCCTTCGGCCCGCGTGCCACCGGGCAGCGGGATGGCGTCGAACCAGTCCCCGCCGACCTCGACCGCCGCCGAGGCGGGCTGGTAGCGGTAGGCGGCGTCGAGGCCGTGCAGCCGGGTCGGGCCCTGCGGCAGCAGGTGCCGCTGGAGGGCGAGCGCGGTCCGCTGCTGATGCCGGTACCAGCGCGCGTTGTCGATGGCGACCGCCGCGCGGGCGGCGAGCTCCACGGCGAGCAGCACGTCGTCCCGGTCGAACGGCACGGGGTTGCGCGCCCGCTTCAGGTCGAGCACGCCGAGCACCACCCCGCGGGCGCGCAGCGGCACCGCGAGATACGAGTGGACGCCCGCCTGGCGCAGCAGCCCGGCGGCGGTCGCATCGCGGGCGATGTGCGCCAGATCGGCGTCGGTGACGTGCGCGACGAGCACCGGGCGGCCGGTGCGCGCGCATCGGGTGACCAGCCGCTCGGCACCGTACCGAGCGGGATTCCCGACCGGGTCGGCGGCCTCGCGGGCCGGGGTCGGGTACGCGGTCTCCACGGCGAGCGCCTGGAACACGGCCGGCCCCGAGGTGCCCGTCCCGCCCGGCCGGGGACCGGTGAGGACGTCCTCCAGGACGTCGACCGCAGCGATGTCGGCGAACTCGGGCACCACAAGCTCCGCCAGCTCGTGCGCGGTCAGATCCAGGTCGAGGGTGGTGCCGACCCGCTCGGAGGCGTCCGCGATCACCGCGAGCCGGTTCCTGGCGCGGGTCGCCGCCCGCTCCGCCCGGTACTGCTCGGTGACGTCCACGACGGCGGCGGCGACCCCGACGACCCGCCGCCCGGTGGTCTCCAGGCGGTAGAGGGACACCGACCAGACCGCCTCGGTCTCGTCCGCGTCAGGGCGGTCAGGGCGGTCAGGGTGGCCGGGATGGCCGGGGCGGTCCGGTCGGTCCGGACCCCGTGCCACGTCCTGATCCGCGTCCCGCACGGTGTCCTGCACGGCGTCCCGCACCGCGCCGCGCACCGGGCCCCGCACCCGGCGGGACAGCACCGGCACCCCGGTCTCCAGGACCTCGCGCAGCGCCCGTTCCACGGCGGGGGCGTCGGGCGACGGCACCGCCTGGCCGAAGCCGTGCCCCAGATGCCCGGTGGCGGGCAGTCCGGTGATCCGTTCCAGGGCGGGGTTGACCAGGACGAACCTGAGGTCCAGGTCGAGCACGGCCAGGCCGATGGGGGAGTGGGCGACAAGGCGTGAGGAGAGCGCGAGGTCCTGCTCCACCCGGCGCACGGTCGCCCGGTCGGTGGCGAGCCCCAGCGCGTACGCCTGCCCCTGGTCGTCCTCCAGACGCGTGTTGCGGAACTCGACGGGGATCGTCCGCCCGTCCCGGTGCCTGATCGGAAAGACCCCGGCCCACGGTCCGCCGCCGCCCATCACCCCGGCGAACAGGGCGAGCACCTCGTCCCGGTGCGCCTCGGCGACCAGCAGGCTCACGGCCGGGCGGCCCAGCGCCTCGGCCGCCGAATAGCCGAACACGGTCTCCGCCTGCGGGCTCCACAGCACGATCCGGCCGCGGGCGTCGAGCACCACGGCGGCCACCCCGAGCACGTCGAGGAGTCCACCGGGCTCCATGGCGAACGCGCCGCTCACCGGAGCCGGGCCGCTCACCGGGGCCGGGCCGGCCGGCAGGTCCGCCGTGCTCATCCGGACCGCATCCCTCCTCCGCGTCGTCGCTCAGGGCCTGTCCGGGCCTGAAGTCTTCCGTGGTTTCCTCCATCATCCCGGCGGGGCATCCATCGCGCGACGCGTACGGCGCGCCGGGAGCGGGCGGGCGGCGCAGAGTGGGGTCGTGGACGTCGAGCTGATCACCCAGGAGCTGTACGGGCTGAAGCCCGCCGAGTTCGCCGCGGCGCGGGACGCGTACGTCGCCGAGGCACGCCGCCGGAAGGAGCCGGAGACGGCGAAGGCGATCGCGGCGCTGCGCCGGCCGGTGCTCGCGGCCTGGGCGGCGAACCTGCTGGCCCGGGAGCGGCCGGAGGAGGCGGAACGGTTCCTCGCCCTGGGCGAGACCCTCCGGGTGGCCCACCGCATGCTCGACGGCGAACGCCTCCGCGAGGCCGCCCGCAAGCAGCACCAGCTCGTCGCCACCCTCGCCCGCACGGCGGCCGACCTCGCCGCCGAGGCCGGTCAGCCGGTCAGCGACCCCGTGCTCCGCGAACTCGAACAGACCCTCCACGGCGTCCTCGCCCGCCCCGAGGTCGCCCGCGAATGGGCCCGGGGCCGCCTGGTCAAGGTCCCCGACGCCGCCGTCGACTTCACCGCCGTCGCCCCGGAGGAGGGCGCGATGCCCGCCCCGGGGCGGACACGGGAGGCCCGGCGCGAGGTGGAGCGGGAAGCGGAACGCGAGGCCGAACAGGAAGCGGAACGGCAGGCGGAGCGGGAAGCGGCCCGGAAGTCCGCCCGAGACGCGGCCCGGAAGGCCCGGGACGCTGCGGCGGCGCGGGTCGGGCAGGCGGAGGCGGAGGTCCGCCGCCTGGAGAACGCCCTGGAGACGGCGCGACGGGAGTCCACGCGCGCGGCGGAGGAGCTGGCCGCCCTGCCGGACCCCGACGAGGGGGAGACCTGATCCGAACCCCCGTCAACAACCACAGGGCGTACGCGATAGGTTCACGATGCTTTCACAACTGGAACGCCAGCGAGGAATCATGAGCCAGCAGTACCCCGGGCCGCAGCAGCCTTCCCACCCCTCCCAGCCGCCCGCCCCGTGGGGTCCGCCGCCGCCCCCGAAGAAGCGCCTGTCCACCGGCGCGATCATCGGCCTGTCGATCGGCGGCGTGTTCGCCTTCCTGGTGGTCCTCGGCGCCGCGGTGGGAGATCCGAAGCAGGACGACGGCAAGCCGGCCGCCAAGGAGGTGACGGCGAGCCCGACCACCACCCGCGCGCCCGCGCCCACGACCCCGCCCGCCACGACCACGGCACCGGCCACTCCCGCTCCCACCGCCACTCCCAGCAAGAAGCCGGAGACGGGGAAGCTGCCCAGCTTCGTCGGCAAGGGGCTCCAGTCCGCCCAGGACGAGGCCCAGTCCCTCGGCTTCTACGGACTCCGCTCGCACGACGCCCTCGGCCGGGACCGCCTCCAGGTCCTCGACCGCAACTGGAAGGTCTGCTCCCAGACCCCCGCCCCCGGCACCCACCCCACCGACGTCGTCATCGACTTCGGGACGGTCAAGCTGGAGGAGACCTGCCCCAAGAAGGACGTGGCGGCGCAGCCCGAGGCCGAAGCGGGCGGCACCATGCCGGACTTCAAGGGCAAGTCGGTGAACGTGGCCCGCGCCGCGCTCCCCGACAACGCGAGCATCACGGTCACCGACGCCGCCCAGGGCCGGATGGTCCTCATGGAGTCCAACTGGAAGGTGTGCACGCAGACCCCGGCGGCCGGAACGAGGATCGACGGCCGGCCGATCACCTTCAAGGCCGTGAAGTTCGAGGAGTCCTGCCCGTAAGGAGGCGGTGGGCGGGCGCCGCCGGATATTCGGTGGCGTCAATTCCCGTACGGACTACGGTGGGAACCACACAGCACCTCCCGGTGCGCAGGTCAACGGCTACTTCCTTCCAAGAAATCACGCCGTGGACCGCTTTCGATCTCGGGAGGCGCACAGCGCCGGGGTGCCCGGTGCGCAGGCGGGGGATACTTCCACTGTTAATGGGGCGGTCGCGGGTTCGAGTCCCGCCCGGCGCTTCGGGCGCCGGTAGCTCAGTCGGTAGAGCACCTTGGCTCCCCCGCCGATCAGATCTCGGGCACCCCGGCGCTGCCGTCGCCTTCCCTCCCATCCGCGAGGGGATTCCCCATGGCCCGCTTCAACGCGCGCGGCACCCGTCCGTCCGCCGCCTCGCCCGTGACCACCACGGGAGAGCGCACCCGGACGCACGAGGGTGCGAGCGCGCACCTCCGCGACGCGAAGAGCGAGCTGTTCCTGCTCGCCGTCGCCAACACCGTCGGCACCGACACCTTCTACGAGAAGGCCGGCGCCCGCGACGACCGCTACACCGCGCTCGTGCGGCGGCTCGCCGTCGAGGACCCGGCCTGGACCGCGGGCCTGCTGCGCTGGCTGCGCGGCGAGGGCAACATGCGGACCGCCTCGCTCGTCGGCGCCGCCGAGTTCGTCAAGGCACGGCTCGACGCGGGCTGCCCGACCCCGACGGCCCCCACCGGCGCCGGCGCCGACACCGACGTGTGGTCGAACCGCACCGTCGTCGCCTCCGTCCTGCGCCGCGCCGACGAGCCCGGCGAACTGCTCGGCTACTGGACCGCCCGGCACGGCCGCGCCCTCCCGAAGCCGGTGAAGCGCGGTGTCGCCGACGCCGTCCGCCGCCTGTACGACGAGCGCTCGCTGCTCAAGTACGACACCGAGTCCCGGGGTTACCGCTTCGGCGACGTCCTGGAGCTGGTCCACGCCGCTCCCGACCCGGCCAAGCCGTGGCAGGGCGAGCTGTTCCGGCACGCCATCGACCGCCGCCACGGCCGCGACGCCACCGTCCCCGAGCCCCTGGAGACCCTCGCCCTCCGCGCCCGCCTCATGGCGCTCCCCGTCACCGACCGGCGCGCCGTCCTCGCCGACCCCGCGCGCCGCGCCGAGCTCGCCCGTGCGGGCATGACCTGGGAGGCCCTGGCCGGCTGGCTGCAGGGCCCGATGGACGCGGCCGCCTGGGAGGCGGTCATTCCGTCCATGGGCCTGATGGCCCTCGTCCGCAACCTCCGGAACTTCGACAAGGCAGGCGTCTCCGACACCGTCGCCGAGCGGATCGCGGCCCGCCTCGCCGACCCCGACGAGGTCCGTGCCTCCCGTATGTTCCCGTTCCGGTTCTGGGCGGCGTACAAGGCGGCGCCCTCGCTGCGCTGGGGCCACGCCCTGGAGAAGGCCCTCGGGCACTCCCTCTCCGCCGTGCCCGCGCTCGGCGGCCGGACGCTGATCCTCATCGACCGCAGCCCCAGCATGTTCCCGGGCTACGGCTACTCGACCCCGAACCGCTCCGACATCAGCCTCGCCGAGCAGGCCGCCGTGTTCGGCGCCGCCCTCACGGTGCGCGCCGAGAACCCCACGCTCGTCGAGTTCGGGCAGCAGGCGCGCAAGGTGGACGTGCGGCGCGGGGACAGCGTGCTGCGCCTGGTCGACCGGTTCGGGCAGATCGGCGGCACCGACATCCCCTCGGCGGTCCGGCGGTTCTACGCCCGCCACGACCGGGTCGTGATCGTCACCGACGAGCAGACCCGGCCCGGCTGGCTCCCGTCGAACTGCCACGGCTACGGCGGCATGCCCGAGACCCCGATCGACGACCTGATCCCGAAGGACGTCCCCGTCTACATGTGGAACATGGCCGGTTACCGCGAGGCCGCGATGCCCTCCGGCGGCGCCGACCGCCACGCCCTCGGCGGTCTCACCGACGCCGCCTTCCGCATGATCCCGCTGCTCGACGCCGGCCGTGACGCCCAATGGCCCTGGGAGTAGCGGGGCGCAGGCGGGCGTCGGGGGAGCGGTCTCAGTAGCGGAGGGCGCCCGCGATGTGGCCCGCGCCCGCCAGTACCTCGTCCGGTACGAAGCGCACCTCGGCGCCCGTCTCCAGGGCCTGCTCGACGATCTCGTCGACCATGTCGTCGCGGGTGTCAGCCGTCGCGGCCTCGGCCGGTTCGAGGTGCCCGCCCTCGTCCCGGACCACCGTCCGGTAGTGCTCCTCGACGGCGAGCAGCCGGATGCGGCCGTCCTTCACGGCCTGCCACACCTCGTCGATGCCGCCCGCGAACTCGCGGCGGCCGCGCGCGGTGTCCAGCTCGGCGACGATCGTCGCCGTCGCGGCCGCCTCGCGTGCCGTGCGCAGCGGCTCGACGGCCTCGTGCACCGCGGAGTCCGGGCCGGCCGCGAGACCGCCGCGCTCGATCGTGAACATGTCGCGCGACAGCGGCCCGAGCTCGGACAGCGCGGCGAGCGCGGCCGACGACCCGATCACGTACAGCGGACGCGACTCGGACGCGAGGACCGTCCGCGTCCGCTCGTACGCCTCACGCAGGAACTGCCGGGTCGCCTCGTCCTGGAAGGTGCTGGGGACGTCGCCGATCTGCTCCTTGCGCTCGACGTCCGGGTCCTCCAGGCTGCGGGTCAGCGGGAAGCCGTCGGCGGTGTGCTCGTCGGTGCGTTCCGGGTCGCCGTTCCACAGCGACACCCGGTCGGCGGACACGGCGAGCGCCCAGTACGGCTGCTCGGCGGCGTGCGCGGCCACCAGGTTGCGGGTGAGGAAGGTGTCGGCCAGGACCACCCGCTCGGGCACGGCGCGCGCCACCGACCACACATGGTGCTCACCCTCGGCCACGAAGATCACCAGACCGTCCTCCGCGTGGCGGAGGTCGACCTCGCCCACCGCCCGGCGCAGCCGGTCGACGAGCTCCCTCCGCCGCTCGCGCGAGATCGCGGGGTCGTCCTGCACCGCCTTCTCCGCCTCGGCGAGCAGATTGCGCAGCCGCACCGGGTCCTGGGCGTTGTCCGGCTCCCGGCGATACGTCGGCATCAGGAGCGAGACGGCGGGGTACGGGCGCGGCTGCCGCAGCTTCGCGAGCACGTCCGGGGTGAGCACGGGGTCCATGACATGACCTTCCTGACGCTGTGCGGCGGCGGGGCGGACGGGTCGGGCCACGCGTGCTTCCTGGACCGCGCGGCCGGGTCCGCGCACTGGACGCGGCCACCTCCGTCGCCCCGGTCGGGCGCTCCGCCGGTCCGGCGGGAGCACCCGGCACGTGGGCGCGAAAGGGGCCCACAGAGGACCATCCTGGCGCCAAGCCCGCCGTTCCGCGACTCGTCGCTCACGCCGCGCACACCGTCAGCGGCCTGTGAACGCCCAGGACTCGATGTCGCGATAGCGGATCGGTCCCGGCCCGCGGCCGAAGTTGCTGCCCACCAGATGCAGCCGCGCGGCCGGCCAGCGGCGGCCGGTGAACCCGGCGAGCGCGGCCGCCGTCCCGGTCACCGGCCCGGTGTCCCCACGCCGGGCGCGCGCCAGGGTCAGATGCGGGTTGAGCGGCCGGTCCTCGAACGGGATCCCGCACGCCTTGACCACCGCCCGTACGTCGGCGGCCAGCAGGCGCAGCCCCGCCACGTCCCCGTCGACACCGCTCCACAGCACCCGCTCGTCGAAGTGCCCGCCGCCGCTCAGACCCAGTTCGAGCGGCGGGCGAGAGGCGGCCAGCTCGGCCAGCGGCGCCCGCAGCGGCGGTACGGCGTCCACCGGCAGCTCGCCGAGGAACGCCAGGGTGATGTGCCAGTCCTCGATGCGGTTCCAGCGCAGGGAGGGGTACGCCTCCAGGGCGGGGCGCAGCTCCCGCGCGAGCTCGTCCTTCGCGTCGTCGGGCGGGGCGAGGGCGATGAACACGCGGGTGGTCGCGGCGGGGGCCTCGCCGACGGGCGCCCGGCCGGTCGCGTCGAGGGGCGCGTCGGTCGTCACGTCGCGGGGCTCGTCCAGAGGCAGATCACTCACGCCGCTCTTCGTACCTCATCCGGGGGTGTTCGGTCACCTTCGAACACCTCCGGACCCGGACACCCGGCCGCGCGTTTCGGCGGGCGCCGGCGCCGACCACGCCGAACCGGTCGCCGTCCTCGTACCGCCGGGCTGGCACCCCGTCGAGGAACTTCCGATGGAGGCGGCTGCCGGTGTGCCCCTGGCACGGCAGCACCTTCCGGCTCGTCGACGCGAGGCTCGTCGACGGACGCCTCGAAGCCCGGCTCCGCACCCCGTGAGCCGCGCCGCGGTGTCACAATCCCGGCCGCCGTCTCGTCGTACTGCCGAATCCGGAACAAGGAACCGCGACACGTCCGGTCAGTACGACGCACCCGCACAGAGGAGACCTCGCATGCCGGCAGCCGGGAACACCCGCCACACCGAGACGCTCGCCCGCTTCCACGCCGCCGTGAACAGCGGCGACATCGACGTCATCGCGAAGGCGATCGACGAGTTCGTCGCGCCCGACGTGGACTTCGTCGCACCGGTACCGATGGGCGCGACCGGTCCCGAGGCCCTGAAGCGGGTGTGGGAGGCCCTGCTCAAGGCCTTTCCCGACATCCACGTGACCCTTGAGGACACGGTCGCGGAGGGCGACAGGGTGGCCGCCAGGAACACGGTGACCGGCACGCACCTGGGCCCGTACCAGGGGCTGCCGCCCACCGGGAGGAGCGTCCGCTACGGCGAGATGTTCATGTTCCGCTTCGAGGACGGCCGGATCGCCGAGCTGAGGGGCGTCGTCGACGTCCTCACCCTGCTGCGCCAGCTCGGCGCCGGACCGGCCTGACGCAGGCGGGGTGCCTCGCGCGCTTGCCTCGGCACCGGTACGCGTGATCGGATGGGCGCAGCATCGCGTGCCGGTGACGGTCTGCGTCAGGCATGGAGGTGCGGAATCGAAGGGATCGCCACCTGTGGCTCCCCACGACATCTTCCGTAGTACGAGCGACGCCGGCGAAGCCGACCGGGACGACCGGGTCCTCGCCCTCCGCCGGGAACTCCACCGGGCCCATGAGGAACTCGCCCGCCGCATCCGTGAGATCAGGACACACATCGGCGGCCGCCGGCTCACCGACGACGTCCTGCTGACCCACTGCCTGGCCTTCTGCACCGCCCTGACGAACCATCACGAGGGCGAGGACCGGGGCATGTTCGCCCAACTGCTCCGCGAGCGCCCCGAGCTCGCCCCGACCATCGACAAGCTCGTCGAGGACCACACCCTCATCACCGGGATCCTCGCCCGGGTCCGCACCCTCGCCGACACCGCCGCCGGGACGCCCGATCCCGATCTGGAGGCGATCGGAGGGGAGTTGGACGGCCTTGGGGCGATCATGGAGTCCCACTTCCGCTACGAGGAACGCGCGATCGGCGCGGCCCTCGACGGCGCCGTCCCGGACACGGACTGGCCCGGGGCCGTCTTCGGCTTCCAGGCGGCGTCCCCGCGGTGACCGGGCGGGGGAGCCGGGTGTGGTTCCTCCCGCAGGGGTCCGGCCGGGCCGGTGGACCGGCCCGGCCGGGCGCCCGCCCGGGTGCCCGGCCGCGGGTGCCGCTCGCGCCCGAGAAATCCCGTGCGGTCCGGAGCCCCGCTGTTAGACTGGTGGACCCTGATCTTTCGACGAGGAGCACAGACATGGTGGTGGACGACGACATCTCCGGGTGATACCCGGACCCGGCAGACCACCGGCCCGCGTACCGACGCGCACGCCGGAGTGGTCTCTTCGTCGTCCCCCTTTCTTCCCTGTCTTCCCGAGGGCTGACAGGCAGGCCCGCCTCCCCCGAGCGTCACCGCCGGGGTCGAGGCGGCGCCCGCCCGCCCCCCGTACCGAGAGGTCGCCAGCATGTCCGGTGCTTCCGTCGTCTGCTCCAACCTGTCCTTCTCCTGGCCCGACGACACCCCCGTCTTCCAGGACCTGTCCTTCACCCTCGGCACCGGCCGCACCGGACTCGTCGCCCCCAACGGCAGCGGCAAGAGCACCCTGCTCAGGCTGGTCGCCGGCGAACTGCGCCCCACCGGGGGCGGCGTCCTCGTCGACGGCACCCTCGGCCACCTGCCGCAGAGCCTTCCGCTCACCACCGGCCTGACCGTCGCGCAGGTGCTCGGCGTCGACGCGATCATCCGGGCCATCGACGCCGTCGAGGCCGGGGACGTCGACGAGCGGCACTTCACCACCATCGGCGACGACTGGGACATCGAGGAGCGCACCCACGCGCAGCTCGACCGACTCGGCCTCGGCGGCCTCGCCCTCGACCGCGTCCTCGACACCCTCAGCGGCGGCCAGATCATCTCCCTCGGCCTCGCCGCCCAGCTCTTGCGGCGCCCCGACGTGCTGCTCCTCGACGAGCCCACCAACAACCTCGACCTCGACGCCCGGCACAAGCTCTACGACGTCCTCGACGCCTTCGACGGCTGTCTGTTCCTCGTCAGCCACGACCGCGCCCTGCTCGACCGGGTCGACCGCATCGCCGAACTCGACCGGGGACAACTCCACCTCTACGGTGGCACGTTCACCGCGTACGAGGAGGCCGTACGGGCCGAGCGCGAGGTCGCCGAGAAGAACGTCCGCAACGCCGAACAGGAACTCAAGCGCGAGAAGCGGGAGATGCAGCAGGCCCGCGAACGCGCCGAACGGCGCCAGAGCAACGCCGCGCGCAACCTCAAGAACGCCGGACTGCCCCGGATCTTCGCCGGCACCATGAAGCGCGGTGCCGAGGAGTCCGCCGGGCGGGCCGGACAGCTGCACGCGGCCCGCGTCGGCGAGGCGAAGTCCCGCCTGGACGAGGCCGAGCGCGCCCTCCGCCCGGAGCAGCGCCTCACCCTCGACCTGCCCGACACCCGGGTGCCCGCCGGCCGCACCCTCTTCCACGGCGAGGAGCTCCGCGTCCGCCTCGGCGACCGCGAGGTCTTCGCCGCCCCCGGTGTCGACCTCGACATCCGCGGCCCCGAACGCATCGCCCTGACGGGTCCCAACGGCGCCGGCAAGAGCACCCTGCTGCGTCTCCTCGACGGCGCCCTCGACCCCGACGGCGGCAGGATCACCCGCGCCGACGGCCGCGTCGCGTACCTCTCCCAGCGCCTCGACCTGCTCGACCCGGACCGCAGCGTCGCCGAGAACTTCGCCGCCCACGCCCCCGAACGCCCCGAGGCCGAGCGGATGAACCTGCTGGCCCGGTTCCTCTTCCGCGGCGCCCGCGCCCACCTGCCCGTCGGCGTCCTCTCCGGCGGCGAACGCCTCCGCGCCACCCTGGCCTGCGTCCTGTGCGCCGACCCCGCCCCCCACCTCCTGCTCCTCGACGAGCCGACCAACAACCTCGACCTGGACAGCGTCGCCCAGCTGGAGGGAGCCCTGAACTCCTACCAGGGCGCCTTCCTCGTGGTCAGCCACGACGAGCGCTTCCTGCGCGAGATCGGCGTCGACCGCCGGCTGCGCCTGGCCGACGGCGAGCTCAAGGAGACGGCCGCGCCGGGGAAGTAGCAGCCGTCCCACGTCACCGCCCCTTGGGCCGTCCGGGTGGCCGGCCGCGCGTGTTCGTTCGGAGGCTTCGGCGTTCTCGGGGCCGTCTTCTACGGTCGCCCGGAGGCAGAAAGGAACCCGATGAGCGCCATCAGCCTCGGTCAGGCCACCGTTCTCGGCATCGTCGAGGGCATCACCGAATTCCTGCCCATCTCCTCCACCGGGCATCTGAAGATCGCCGAGGGGCTGATGGGCATCCCGGTCGACGACCCGGCGGTGGTCGGCTTCTCGGCGGTGATCCAGGTCGGCGCGATCGCCGCCGTCCTCGTCTACTTCTTCAAGGACATCGTCCGCATCGCCACCGCCTGGGTGCGCGGCCTCGCGGACAAGGAGGAGCGCTACCACCACGACTACAAGTTCGCCTGGTGGATCATCTTCGCGACGATCCCCATCGTGGTGGTGGGCCTGGCGGCCAAGCCGCTGATCGACGGCCCGCTCGCCTCCCTGTGGGTGGTCGCCGCCTCGCTCATCGTCGGCAGTGGGGTGATGTGGGCGGCCGACCGGATGGGCCGGCACAAGCGCGGCGAGGACGACACGGACCTCAGGGACGCGATGCTGGTGGGCGGTTCGCAGATCCTCGCCCTGCTCTTCCCCGGCTTCTCGCGCTCCGGCGCCACGATGTCCACCGCCCTGATGCTGGACCTCGACCGGGTCGCCGCCACCCGTCTGTCCTTCTTCCTCGGCATCCCCGCGCTCACCGGCGCCGGTGTCTACGAACTCAAGGACGCCGTCGGCACCGGCGCGGGCACCGGCCCGCTGATCGTCGGCACGGCCGTCTCCTTCGTGGTGGCGTACGCGTCGATCGCCTGGCTGCTGAAGTACGTGGCCCAGCACTCCTTCAACGCGTTCGTGATCTACCGCCTGGTGGTGGGCGTCCTCCTCCTGGGCCTCCTGACGACGGGCGTCCTCTCCGCCTGAGCCTCCGGCCGGCGGGCCCCCGCGGCGGAGCTGCGGGGGTTCTTCGACGGGGCGTTCGGGGCGCTCGGGAGGGTGCTGCACGGACAGCAGGTCGCGCCGGAGAGCACCGCGTTCGGGCTCCGCACCGAGCTCAACTGGACGGCCGCGCGCTGACGACGGTCGCGACGGGCCCGAGGAAGCGGATGTGCGGGCGCCCGTCCGGGTCCGGACGGGAGACGTCGGCGCGCACGCCGTAGACCTCGGCGATCAGCTCCTTCGTCAGCACCTGCGCCGGCGGGCCGCTCGCCACCACCCGGCCCGCCCGCAGCACCACCAGATGGTCGCAGTACATCGCCGCCAGGTTCAGATCGTGCAGCGCGATCACGCTGGTCAGGCCGAGCCCGCCGAGCAGGGCGAGCAGGTCCAACTGGTGCTGGATGTCCAGGTGGTTGGTGGGCTCGTCGAGCAGCAGTTCACGCGGCTCCTGGGCGAGCGCCCGGGCGATCTGCACGCGCTGGCGCTCACCGCCCGACAACGTGCGCCACGCCCGGTCCGCCCGGTCGGCGAGCCCGGTGCGGGCCAGCGCCGAGCGTACCGCCGTCTCGTCGCCCGCCGAGGCCGGCGCCCACGCCCGGCGGTGCGGGACGCGCCCGAGCCGTACGACCTCCGACACCGTCAGATCGACCTGTGTGTCGGCGTGCTGCTCGACGGTGGCGAGCCGCCGCGCGACGGCCCCGCGGGGCAGCCCGGCCAGCGGATCGCCGTCAAGCGTCACCACCCCGGCGTCCGGCGCGAGCACCCCCGCGAGGATCCGCAGCAGCGTGGACTTCCCCGAACCGTTCGGCCCGAGCAGCCCGGTGACCTCCCCGGGGCGGGGCGCCAGGCCCACCCCGTCGAGCAGCACGGCACCGCCGGCCGTCCGCGACACCCCCTCGGCCCGCAGTCCCTGCCCCGTCACCGGGTCGCCCCCCTCGCCCGGTACAGGACGAGGACGAACGCCGGCACACCCACCAGCGAGGTCACCACGCCCACCGGCACCTCCTGCGGATCGAGCACGGTACGGGCCAGGGTGTCCGCCCACACCAGGAAGACCGCCCCCGCGAGCGCCGTCAGCGGCAGCAGGCGCGCATGCCCGGGCCCGGCGAGCATGCGTACGGCGTGCGGCAGGACCAGGCCGACGAAGCCGATCGCCCCGGCCGACGAGACCAGCGCGGCCGTCAGGAGCGCCGTCACGCACAGCAGCACCACCCGGGTCCGGGCCACCGAGACGCCGAGCGAGGCCGCCGCGTCCTCGCCGAACGCGAAGGCGTCCAGGGTTCGCGCGTACCCGCCGCAGATCAGCAGCGCCGCGGCGAGCACGGCCGCGCAGACCACGACATCCGTCCACCCCGCCCCCGTCAGCGAGCCCAGCAGCCAGAACAGCACGCCCCGTGTCGTCTCCGCGTCCGCCGCCGTCATCACGACGAACGACGTCAGCGCGGAGAAGAGCTGCATCGCGGCCACCCCGGCGAGCACCACCCGGTCCGTCGACCCGCCGAGGACATGGCTGAGGAACAGCACCAGCGCGAAGGAGAGCACCGCGCCCACGAACGCACCGCCGGTCACCGACACGGCGCCCCCGCCCACCCCGAGGACGACGACCGCGACCGCGCCCGTCGACGCGCCCGAGGACACCCCGAGCACGAAGGGATCGGCGAGCGGATTGCGCAGCAGCGACTGCATCACCGCGCCGCAGACGGCAAGTCCCGCACCGCACACGGCGGCGAGCAGCGTACGGGGCAGGCGCAGGTTCCAGACGATGCCGTCCCGGATCGGGCTCAGAACCGCCGTGTCCCCCGTGCCCAGATGTGTGACGAGCACCGACCACACATCGGCCACGGAGATGTCCGCCGGGCCGATCGTGATCGCGGCGGCCACCGACACGCACAGCAGCGCCAGCCCGCCCGTTCCCGAGAGGACGGCGACGCGGCTCACTTGGCGAGCCCGTACGCCCGCAACGCCGCCGCGACCTTCTCGACGCCCTCGACCGTCCGCACGGTCGGGTTCATCGCCTGGCCGCTGAGGATCACGTACCGCTTCCCCTTCACCGCCGTCATGTTCTTCGTGACCGGATGCGACTCCAGGAACTCGATCTTCTTCGCGGCACTCTCCGCCGACTGCGCCTTCCGCGTCAGATCGGCGATCACCAGCACATCGGGATCGCGGTCGGCGACCGTCTCCCAATTGATCTGCGGCCACTCCTCCTTGGTGTCGTCGAAGACGTTCCGCACCCCGAGGGTGGTGCTGACGATCCCGGGCGCGCCGCAGCACCCGGCCATGTACGGACCCTGCGAGTCCGAGAACCAGTAGAGGACGGACGCGCCGCCGAAGTCCGCGCCGGCGCGGGCCTTCACCACGCGTGCCTTCAGCTCGCCGATCAGCTTCTCGCCGCGCTCCGGCACGCCGAACACCCGCGCCAGGTCACGGATCTCCCGGTACACCGTCTCCATCGTCAGCGGCCGGGTCCGGACGCCGTCGCCGTCCCCGCTGTTGTCCTTGTCGACGCAGTCGGTGGGGGAGAGATACGTGGGGACGCCCAGCTGGGCGAAGCGCTCGCGCGGCGCCACGCCGCCCTTGCCGAGGGTGTAGAGGAAGGAGGCGCTGACGAAGTCCGGCTCGGTGTCGAGCACGTTCTCGAAGGAGGGGTAGCGGTCGGCGAGCCGGGGTACGGAGGCGTTCGCCTTCTCCAGGCCCTTCAGGACCGGGTCCGTCCAGGTCGCCGTGCCCACCATCCGGTCGGCGAGGCCGAGCGACAGCAGGATCTCGGCCGAACCCTGGTCGAGCGCCACGGCCCGGCGCGGCGGCGCGGTGAAGGTGACCCGCTGCCCGCAGTTCTCCAGGGTGACCGGATAGCCGGCCTTGGCATCCCCCTTGGCGGAAGAGCCGGACGATCCGGCGGACCCGGACGGTCCGGGGGCGGCCGGGTCGCCGGTGCCGCAGCCGGCGGCCAGCACGGCCCCGGTCACGAGCAGCACGGCGGAACGAAGGGCACGGGCGGGGAGTGCGAGGGGCACGCGGGAATCCTCTGCGTCCACGGCTCATACGCGGAGCCTGTCGTAGGTCATCCCCGGACGACGTCGGTACCGTGCCGGGGCCGCCAGCAGGTCTTCGGACTCGGGGTCACTCGGACGGAACGCCTTCCCGGGTCGTACGCCGTACGTCGCACGTCATGCGTGACCGCACGTGACGCGGCTGCCCCAGTGGCCGATGCCCCGCCCGTCACCCTCACCGCTGCGCGTCAGCTCCGGATTCCCACCGGATTCCCTGACCCGTGCACAGGACGGCCGCTCACGCGGAGTCCGTGCGGAGGTACGACTGGCCCGGGCAAACTACCACAGGGCGATCATGGTCCGGGCGGCCGGTCCGCCCCGTCCGGCCCCGCCCCGCCGAGCCCCGGAGCGCCCCACACCGGGAACCACCGCTCCATGTCCGGCTCCAGTGCCAGGTCGCCCGCGAGCAGCGCCCTGACCTGCAACTCCAGCGCGTTGTCGCGGGTCTCGGCACGATCCGGACGCGGTGCGAAGGGATAGAAGGTGCCGCGCTTGTAGAGGTAGACGAGCGCCAGGTCGCGCGCCCGGTGTTCGCCGGCCCCGGGCGCGCGGAACGCGGTCAGGGAGCAGAGCAGATTCGGCCCGAAGCCCGCCTCCTCAAGCAGCGAATTGACCGCGTGCAGGTCGTTGACCAGCGTGATCAGGTCCTCGGCGGGGCGGCGGACGGTGAGCCAGGTGTAGCCGTACGCGTCCGGGGTGTACGTCACGGGCGCCGTGCCGCCCGTCGCGCCGGGCGGCCCCGCCGCCCCCGCCGCGTCGAGCAGCTCCCGTACCTCCTCCTTCAACCGCGCGAAGGCCCCGCCCTCCACCGCCGCGAAACACACCGACCCCGCGCCCGTCGGCACGAAGCCGGTGCCCGCCTGGAGGGTGAGGGCCGCGGCCGGAAGCCCGAAGAGCCGGTCGAGATCCGGCCGTACCGGCCGGCTGCGCCCGAGGATGCTGTCGAGGAGTCCCACCGCCGTGCCGCCTCCCGCCTCACGCCTCGCCGAGCTGCGCCGAGATCCGCGCCAGCTGTTCGAGCCGCTGCTCCAGGGTGGGGTGGCTGGAGAGCAGCCGGCTCAGGCTCTCCTTCGAGGAGAACGCCGGCGCGAACCAGAAGGCGTTGTACGGCTCCGCCTTGCGCAGGTCCTTCGTCGGGATCCGGGCCATCTCGCCGCTCACCTTGGTGAGCGCGGACGCCAGCGCCGACGGGCGGCCGGTGAGCAGTGCGGCGGCCCGGTCCGCGGCCAGCTCGCGGTAGCGGGAGAGCACCCGGGTGAGGAGGAAGCTCACGATGTACACGGCCGCGCTGACGACCGGCACGAGGAGCACGGCGACGCCCATCGCGCTGTCCCGGCTGCGCCCGAGGCCGCTGTAGAGCGCGACGCGGGTCATCACCCCGGCGAGGACACCGAGGAAGGAGGCGATCGTCATGACCGCGACGTCGCGGTGCGCCACGTGCGACATCTCGTGCGCGAGGACCCCCTCCAGCTCCTCCGGCTCCAGGCGCCGCAGCAGGCCCGTCGTCACGCAGACCAGCGCGGTCTTCTCGCCGCGCCCGGTGGCGAACGCGTTCGGCACGTCGCTCTCCGCGATCGCCACCTTCGGCTTCGGCATGTCGGCGAGCGCGCAGATCCGGTCGACGGTGCCGTGCAGCTCCGGTGCCTGCTCGCGGGTCACCTCGCGCGCGCCCATGCCGAGCGCGGCGATCTTGTCGCTGAACCAGAACTGCCCGACGAACAGCGCGCCCGTGATCAGCAGGATGATCGGCCAGGACCCGCGCAGCAGCACGAGCAGGACGCCGACGAACACCACGTAGAGGAGGCCGATCAGGAACATCGTCGTCGCCATGCGCGTCGCGAGCCCCCGGTCGGGGGCGTAGCGCGAGCGGGACGAGGACCGTGTTCTGGCCATGCGCGCACCCTCTTCCCGGAGCGGACGGAACCGGCCGTGCCCGAGCCGGGCCGGCCTTCCGCCCCTCTCCTGCCAGTGTGCTCCCCCGCCCGCGGGAACGGCCGCCCCGCCCGTACGTGGACGCGCACGACTCGTGGGGGCGCCGTGTTTCGGCCGTCCGGCAGTTTCCGCACGTCGCTTTCGCCGTACCGGAGACGGGGCGGCCGGGTCCGCGCTACCGTGGTGGTGGGCCCGGCCTCGCACCTCCCCCGTGTGCGACGGCCGGGCCCACCTGTGTCGCGTGCGACCGGGACGGCCGGTGTCAGTGCCAGGGGTTACGGTCGCGGGCATGGTCGAAGACGATGCCCTCCGCGCCACCCGCGAGGCCTACGACACCGCCGCACCCGTGTACGCGGAGCTGTTCCGGGATTCGCTGCGGGACAGTCCGCTGGACCGCGCGATGCTGAGCGCCTTCGCCGAGGCGGTCGGCGCCGGCGGAGGACACGTGGCGGACCTCGGTTGCGGGCCCGGACACGTCACCGCTCATCTCGCGGAGGCGGGGCTGGCGGCGTTCGGTGTGGACGCCTCGCCCGCGATGATCGGGCTGGCCCGGGAGGCCCATCCGGGGCTTCGGTTCGAGGTGGGGTCGATGAGCGCGCTCGACCTCGCCGACGGCGCCCTCGGCGGCATCCTGTCGCGGTGGTCCATCATCCACACGCCGCCGCGGGAAGTCCCCGCCGTTCTCGCCGAGTTCCACCGCGTGCTGGCCCCGGGGGGCCACCTCCTCCTCGGCTTCTGGGCCACCGACGATTCCGCCCCGGCCCTGGTCTCCGACCACGCGGTCGCACCCGCCTACCGCTGGTCGCCCGACCGACTCGCCGAGATGCTCCGCGAGTCCGGGATCGCGGAGGTCGCCCGCATGGTGCGGGCGCCCCAGCCCACCGACCGGCGCCAGTTCCCGGAGGTCCATCTGCTCGCCCGTAAGAACTAGGCCGTGTCTTTCGGGCTCGCCCCGGATCGGCCTGGGCCCGGTTACCCGTCCGCGCCGCCGCCCATGAGCACCCACGCCTCGCCGGGCCGCCGGGGGCGGCTGTGGACCAGGCGCAGGCGCGGCACGGCCCGCTCGTCCTCCGCCTCGACGAGGACGTGGCCCCGCGCGTGCAGCCGGTGGGTGCGGGCCCGGACGCCGTCGCGGCGGGTGACCGCCTCCTCGTCCAGGCGCAGGTCGAGACGGACCGCGGCCTCGGGGACCGCGCCGCCGTAGATCGGGCCGAGGCGCTGGACGCGTGCCACGAAGGCGGCGGCCTCGCCCGTGAGGCCGATGGGGAGCGCGCCCGCGTCCTGCGGCGGGATGAACCAGGTGTCGTACACGACGCCCGGCGGGTCCAGTTCCTTCAGGCGGTACTCCAGCCCGTCCCGGCCCGGCTCCTGTCGCCCCATCGGGTCCCTCGCTCTCCGTGTCGTGATGCCCACCACGACAATGACGCGCCGACGCCCGCGCGCGAGCCCCGGCCGGGGGCGCACAGGCGCACGTCGCGGCGCCCGGGGTGCGTGCGCCCGCCGACCGGGACCGGCCCGGGCCCCTGCCGGGCCATTGCCTTCGCTTCAGCTCATTGCAACAGTGCTTCTCTCTCGTTGCGTTCGACGGCAGCGTCATTGCATCAATTTCCTGCTCTTGACCTGGTGTTGCGTGGTTTCGATGATTGACCGATCTCTGAACGCAACGTAGCTTTCGGGATGTTCAAACACGTCATGTCGCGAGCTGAGGAGTGGCCATGAGTGAATCCCCGCAGACCTTCACGACGCCTACGACGCGTCAGCCGGGCTGTCCCTTCGACCCGCCGGCCGAGCTGACCGAGGCCCGTCGCCAGGGCCCCATCAGCCCCTTCACCCACATCGGCGGCAAGGCCGGCTGGCTCGTCACCGGCCACGACCTGGTCCGGTCCGTCCTGGCCGATCCGCGGTTCAGCGCGCGCAAGGACCTCCTGAACGTGGTCGACTTCGAGATCCCGCCGGCGCCGCCCGGCGAGTTCCTGCTGATGGACGATCCGGAGCACAGCCGCTACCGCAAGCCGCTGGTGAGCCGGTTCACCGCACGCCGGATGCGGCTGCTGAGCGAGCGCATCGAGCAGATCACCGCCGAGTGCCTGGACGCGATGGAGGCGGCCGGGCCGACGGCGGACCTCGTGACCGCGTTCGGCAAGCCCATCCCCACGATCGTCATCTGCGAGATCCTCGGCGTCCCGTACGAGGACCGCGCCTCCTTCCAGGAGCAGATCGACACCTTCATGGGCGGGGAGACCAGCGACGAGGACCTGATCGCCGCGTACACGGCGACCCAGGAGTACCTCGCGGAGCTCGTCGCCGCCAAGCGCGCGCACCCCACCGACGACGTGCTCAGCGAGCTCACCGAGACCGACCTGACCGACGAGGAGCTGAAGGGGATCTCGCTGATCCTCCTCGCCGCCGGGTTCGACACCACCGCGAACATGCTCTCCCTCGGCACCTTCGCCCTGCTCCAGCACCCGGACCAGCTCGCCGCGCTGCGCGAGGACCCGACGCTGATCGACCAGGCGGTGGAGGAACTCCTCCGCTACCTCAGCGTCGCCAAGTCCTTCATGCGGACGGCCCTGGAGGACGTCGAGCTCGGCGGGCAGACCGTCAAGGCCGGCACGACCGTGCTCCTCGCGTACAACACCGCCAACCGCGACCCCGAGCGCTTCGCCGACCCCCACGTCCTCGACATCCGCCGCAAGCCCGTCCCCGGCGGCCACCTCGCCTTCGGCCACGGCATCCACCTCTGCCTCGGCCAGCAGCTCGCCCGCATCGAGATGCGGGCCGCCTTCACCGCCCTCCTCGACCGCTTCCCGACCCTGCGCCTCGCCGTCCCCGCCGAAGAGGTCGTACTGCGCCCGGAGACGGCCGACATCTACGGCGTGAAGAGCCTCCCGGTCACCTGGGACGTCTGACCGGGCACCCCGCCCAGCGGCCCCCCCCGTGGCACAGTGGCCGTATGTGCGGCCGATACGCCTCCACCCGGAGTCCCCAGGACCTGACCCGGCTCTTCGACGTGACCGAGTGGCGCCCCGAGGAGACGCTCGCGCCCAGCTGGAACGTCGCGCCCACCGACCCCGTGTACGCCGTCCTCGAACGGACCGCCCGCCACGGCGGCGACGAGGGGGAGGTGCGGCGCGAGCTGAGGGCGCTGCGCTGGGGGCTCGTACCGTCGTGGGCGAAGGACGCCAAGGGCGGGGCGCGGATGATCAACGCGCGGGTGGAGACCGTGCACGAGAAGCCCGCGTACCGGAAGGCCTTCGCCAAGCGGCGCTGTCTGCTGCCCGCCGACGGCTTCTACGAGTGGGACCCCGTCAAGGACGAGAAGACCGGAAAGGTCCGCAAACAGCCGTACTTCATCCACCCCGCGGACGACACGGTGATGGCGCTCGCGGGCCTCTACGAGTACTGGCGCGACCCCGACGTCGCGGACGACGACGACCCCGGCGCCTGGCTCATGACCTGCACCGTCATCACCACCGAGGCCACCGACGAGGCCGGCCGGGTGCACCCCCGCATGCCGCTCGCCCTCACCCCCGACCACTACGACACCTGGCTCGACCCGCACCACCAGGACACCCACGACCTGCGCGCCCTGCTCACCAGCCCCGCCGACGGGCGCCTCGACGCACTCGCCGTCTCCCCGGCCGTCAACAACGTCCGCAACAACGGCCCGCACCTCCTCGACCCGGCCGGCTGACCGACCCTCAGACCCGCGGCCGATCGGCCCGATGATCCATGTCACTGCCCCGGGACCTTCAGACCGCGGCCCCGCACCCCGTAGCGTGACGGAGACGAACCGGCCGCTCGCCGAGTGCGACGCGGGTGCGCCCACGGCCACGAGGTGAAGGGATCACGGATGTTCCGCAAGGTGCTGGTGGCCAACCGCGGGGAGATCGCGATTCGCGCGTTCCGCGCCGGCTACGAACTGGGGGCGCGCACCGTCGCCGTCTTCCCGCACGAGGACCGCAACTCGCTGCACCGGCTGAAGGCCGACGAGGCGTACGAGATCGGGGAGCCCGGGCATCCCGTACGGGCCTACCTCTCCGTGGAGGAGATCATCCGGGCGGCCCGGAAGGCCGGCGCCGACGCCGTCTACCCGGGCTACGGCTTCCTCTCCGAGAACCCCGAACTCGCCCGCGCCTGCGAGGAGGCGGGCATCACGTTCGTCGGGCCGTCCGTGCAGACCCTGGAGCTGACCGGCAACAAGGCCCGCGCCGTCGCCGCCGCCCGCGCGGCCGGCGTACCCGTGCTCGGCTCCTCCGCGCCCTCCACCGACGTCGACGAACTCGTCGCCGCCGCCGAGGAGATCGGCTTCCCGGTCTTCGTCAAGGCCGTCGCCGGCGGCGGTGGCCGCGGCATGCGCCGCGTCGAGGACCGTGCCGCGCTGCGCGAGTCCATCGAGGCGGCGGCCCGCGAGGCCGAGTCCGCGTTCGGCGACGCCACCGTCTTCCTGGAGAAGGCCGTCGTCGACCCCCGCCACATCGAGGTGCAGATCCTCGCCGACGGCGAGGGCGACGTCATCCACCTCTACGAGCGCGACTGCTCGGTCCAGCGCCGCCACCAGAAGGTCATCGAGCTCGCGCCCGCCCCGAACCTCGACCCGGCCGTCCGGCAGCGCATCTGCGAGGACGCCGTCCGCTTCGCCCGCACCATCGGCTACCGCAACGCGGGCACCGTCGAGTTCCTCCTCGACCGCGAGGGCAACCACGTCTTCATCGAGATGAACCCGCGCATCCAGGTCGAGCACACGGTGACCGAGGAGGTCACCGACATCGACCTCGTACAGGCGCAGCTCCGCATCGCCGCCGGCGAGACCCTCGCCGACCTCGGCCTCGCCCAGGAGTCGGTGGTGCTGCGCGGCGCCGCCCTGCAGTGCCGGATCACCACCGAGGACCCCGCCAACGGCTTCCGCCCCGACACCGGCATGATCAGCGCCTACCGCTCGCCGGGCGGCTCCGGCATCCGCCTCGACGGCGGCACCACCCACGCCGGCACCGAGGTCAGCGCCCACTTCGACTCCATGCTGGTCAAACTGACCTGCCGGGGCCGGGACTTCCGCGCCGCCGTCGGCCGCGCCCGGCGCGCCGTCGCCGAGTTCCGCATCCGCGGCGTCTCCACCAACATCCCCTTCCTGCAGGCCGTCCTCGACGACCCGGACTTCCAGGCCGGGCAGGTCACCACCGCCTTCATCGAGCAGCGCCCGCACCTGCTCACCGCCCGCCACTCCGCCGACCGCGGCACCAAGCTCCTCACGTACCTCGCCGACATCACCGTCAACAAGCCGCACGGCCCCCGGCCCGAGTTGATCGCCCCGACCGCCAAGCTGCCCCGGCTCCCCGCCGGCACACAGGCCGGAGGATCCCGACCCGGCGCCCCGGCCGCGCCGCCCGCCGGCTCCAAGCAGCGGCTCACCGCCCTCGGCCCCGAGGGCTTCGCCCGCGGCCTGCGCGAGTCGCCGACCATCGGCGTCACCGACACCACCTTCCGCGACGCCCACCAGTCGCTCCTCGCCACCCGGGTGCGCACCAAGGACCTGCTCGCCGTCGCCCCCGCCGTCGCACACACCCTGCCGCAGCTGCTCTCCCTCGAATGCTGGGGCGGCGCCACCTACGACGTCGCGCTCCGCTTCCTCGCCGAGGACCCCTGGGAGCGGCTCGCCGCCCTGCGCGAAGCCGTACCGAACATCTGCCTGCAGATGCTCCTCCGCGGCCGCAACACCGTGGGCTACACCCCGTACCCCACCGAGGTGACCGACGCCTTCGTGCAGGAGGCCGCCGCCACCGGCATCGACATCTTCCGCATCTTCGACGCGCTCAACGACGTACGGCAGATGCGGCCCGCCATCGACGCCGTGCGCGAGACCGGCACCGCCGTCGCCGAGGTCGCGCTCTGCTACACCGCCGACCTCTCCGACCCGTCGGAGCGCCTCTACACCCTCGACTACTACCTGCGGCTCGCCGAGCAGATCGTCGAGGCCGGCGCCCACGTCCTGGCCGTCAAGGACATGGCCGGTCTCCTGCGCGCCCCCGCCGCGGCCACCCTGGTCTCCGCGCTGCGCCGGGAGTTCGACCTGCCGGTGCACCTGCACACCCACGACACGGCGGGCGGCCAGCTCGCCACGTACCTCGCGGCGATCCAGGCCGGGGCCGACGCCGTCGACGGCGCCGTGGCCTCCATGGCCGGCACCACCTCGCAGCCCTCGCTGTCCGCGATCGTCGCCGCGACCGACCACTCCGACCGGCCCACCGGACTCGACCTGCAGGCCGTCGGCGACCTGGAGCCGTACTGGGAGACCGTCCGCCGGATCTACGCCCCCTTCGAGGCCGGCCTCGACGCGCCGACCGGGCGCGTCTACCACCACGAGATCCCCGGCGGCCAGCTCTCCAACCTGCGCACCCAGGCCGTCGCCCTCGGCCTCGGCGACCGCTTCGAGGACGTCGAGACCACCTACGCCGCCGCCGACCGGATGCTCGGCCGGCTCGTCAAGGTCACCCCCTCCTCCAAGGTCGTCGGCGACCTCGCCCTGCACCTCGTCGGCGCCGGCGTCGCCCCCGAGGACTTCGAGGCGGCACCCGAGCGCTTCGACATCCCCGACTCCGTCGTCGGCTTCCTCCACGGAGAACTCGGCACCCCGCCCGGCGGCTGGCCGGAACCCTTCCGCACCAAGGCCCTCCAGGGCCGCGCCGGACCCAAGCCCATGCAGGACCTCGGCGCCGACGACCGCGAGGGCCTCGCCAAGGACCGCCGCGCCACGCTCAACCGCCTGCTGTTCCCCGGCCCCACCAAGGCGTACGAGGCACACCGCCAGGCGTACGGCGACACCAGCGTCCTCGACAGCAAGGACTTCTTCTACGGGCTGCGCCCCGGCAAGGAGTACGCCGTCGACTTCGGCCCCGGCGTGCGCCTGCTCATCGGGCTCGAGGCGATCGGCGAGGCCGACGAACGCGGCATGCGCACCGTCCTGTCCACCCTGAACGGACAGCTCCGCCCCATCCAGGTCCGCGACCAGGCCGCCGCGGCCGACCTCCCGGTCACCGAGAAGGCCGACCGCGCCAACCCCGCCCATGTGGCGGCCCCGTTCGCGGGCGTCGTCACCCTGGCCGTCGCCGAGGGCGACGAGGTCGAGGCCGGGGCGACCGTCGCCACCATCGAGGCCATGAAGATGGAGGCCTCCATCACCGCCCCGAGGAGCGGCCGGGTGTCCCGGCTCGCCATCACCCGCATCCAGCAGGTGGAGGGCGGCGACCTGCTCGTCGAACTCGCCTGACCGGGGCGCTCCTACCCGGCCGCGCGCAGCGAAAGCACGTACGTCGCGGTCAGCGCGACGCCCGGGTCCTCGTCCCCGGCAAGGTCCGCCAGGGCGCGGGAGGTCGTGTCGCCGGGGACGCCCGCGAGGGCCTGGGTCAGACGGCGGCGCGTGGACGGGTCGGGGCCGCCGCGGGACAGGCGGTCGAGGAGCCCGGTCGCGATCCGGTCCGCCACGCCCGGATCGGCCGCCAACGTGCTCAGGGCGTCGGCCGCGTCCCCGTCGTTGCGCCCCTCGACGACCATGTCGACCAGCGTCGGGACCGCGTCGGCGTCCCCCCGCGCGCCGAGGGCCAGGGCCGCGTACCCGCGCACCACGACGTCCTGGTGGCCGAGCGCGCCCGCCAGCAGCTCGCTCGCCGTGTCGCCCGGGAGCTCCGCCAGGGAGCGGACGGCCCGCTTCCGTACGGCGGCGGAGGGCGCGCCCAGGCCCTGCGCGAGGAGCACCGCACCCCGCTCCCCGCCCGACTGGGCCAGCGCCCAGCGCAGCGCCCCGGCCACGTTCGGATCCGGCTCGCCGAGCACGGCCTCGACCAGTGCCTCCACCGGTACGGGCACCTCCTCGACCGCCGAGAACGCCGCGCGCTGCCGCGCCCCCGGGCTCGGCGACCGCAGCGCCTGCAACAACGCGACGGTCTGCAGCACGTCCTCCCAGCCGGCGGGCTCCGCGGCGCCGATCCGGCGCAGCCGGGTGAGGAGTTCCGTCTCCGCCGCGATCCGCTCCTCGGTCCGGCGGACAAGGTCCGCGACGAGTTCCGCCGGCGCGAAGCCGGGGTCGTCGAGCGCCCGCCCGACATCGCGCAGCGAAAGCCCCAGGGACCGCAGGCTCTCGATGTGGAAGACCCGCCGGATGTTCTCGTCGGAGTACTCCCGGTAGCCCGTGCCGCTGCGCCCCGTCGGCCGCACCAGGCCCAGCGACTCGTAATGCCGCAGCATCCGCGCGCTGACCCCCGAGCGTCGCGCGACCTCACCGATCCGCACGGCCTACCGCCCCTCCTCGCCTGCCACGCCCAGGGCCACGACCCGCTTCGCCTCCTCGATCGCGAACTCGAAACCGGCGTCCGGGTCCCGCCACAACCGCTCCGTGGCCAGCGCGTGCGTCCGCACGTGCGGGTCCGGATGCGTCGTCGCGGCGCCCACGGCCGGCAGCATCACCTCCCCGAGCGCGATCAGGGCCCGGCTCAGGCTCAGCCGCGTCTCGCGCGCGCCGCGCCCGAGCTGCCCCGCCAACACTACGGCCAGCGCGCCCTCCTCACCCTGAGGCACGAGCACCACCGCCGCCCGCCAGGCGCAGCGCGCCACCTCGTCGTCGGCGTCGGCGAGCAGCGCGGGCGTGATCACCGGCCAGGCCCGCCGGTCCCCGATCTTGGACAGCGTGTGCAGCGCCTGGCTCCGCGCCCGCGCCCGCCCCGAGCGGACCTCGGCCACGAGCAGCGGGACCGTCGCCGACGCCGCGTGCCGGGTGAGCGCCCACGTCAGCATCTCCCGCACCTGGAACTCGGGCTCCACCGCACACCGTTCGACGAGCGCGCCGACGTACGCCGGGTCCGGGGTCGTGCCGATCGCGAGCGCCGCTCTCAGGCGCATGGACGCGCCCGCGTGCTCCAGTCCGCGCAGCACCGCCCGGTCCGGGTTGTTCGTGGTCATCAGGCCACCTCCCGCACCGCAGTGAAGACCTTGTCACCGTGTCAAGGTCAAGCGGAGCCGGGACCGTCGCGGGAACCGCCGAGGGGGTGGGCGGACTCTGGATGGGAGTAGACCCTCCGACAAAGGAAGACCCCGTGATCACGCTGACCAAGGAAGACGGCCCGGCAGACCTCGACGGTCCATCGGCAGCGGCTACGACCAGACCGGCCACGGCGCCGGCCACGACGCCCGGCAAGGTCAGGCAGGGCGACGAGCACGCCCTGACGCGCCTCGCGGTCAGCACGTGGGCGTGACGGTCCGGCGAGAGGTACGGGGGTCGGGGTGAGCCGGGTGCTCTATGACGAGCAGTCGTGGAATCCGCTGGCGCGGACGGTCCGGCTGACCGAGGACGGACTGCGCAGGGGAGGCCGGACCACGGCCCTGGGCGAGCTGAACCTCGCGGCCATGGCCGAGGCGTATCAGCGCGGCCGCTGGCTCGGCGGCGGAGGCGCCGAACGCCCGCTGGACCGGCTGCCCCAGGGCGCCGGCGCGGTCCCGGTCACCCGGGTGACCGGCACCAGCAAGCCGGTGAAGGTCCGCCGGGCGGCCGAGTTCGCCCGCGAACTGGGCGAACTGGCCCTGCGGCACAGCGGCGGTCCGGAGGGCGTGGGCGCCCTCGCGAGCCGCGCCTGGGCCGAAGGCGTACCGCTGTGGATCGCCCGGCGGCACACGCAGGGTCCCGCCGGGCCGATCACCGTCGCCGTGGACCGGCGGCTCGTGCGCGTCGACGTGTGGGGGCCACGCGCTCCGGTCGTACGGATCCGGGCGCCGCGCGGCTTCCACCGCGACGAGGCAGACCCGGCCAAGGGCCTGCGCCTGACCGTCGGCGAGGCCACGGCCGGTCTCGCCCTGCGGAAGAGGCTCCGCAAGTCGAGGAGTTCGGTGGACGTCCGGCTGCCGGGCGGCCCGCACTGGACGCTGCGCCGCGACGGCTCGGCGAGTTCCTGGCTGCTGCGCGACGACCGGCGCGTCGCCCTGCTGACCCGGCCCCCGCGCCGCCCCGCCGTCGAACCGGGCTCGCTGCTGCTGCCCCTCGCCCCGGTCCGGTACGAGAGCACCGACCCGCTGGACGCCGTCATGGCCCAGGTCTTCGCCGTCGCCTTCGGCCTCGGCGACACCACCGGTCTGGCCCGCTTCCGCTCCGAACGGCGGGTCGCGGACGGCGCCGAGCCGGTCGTCACCGACGCCGACTGGGACCGCTCCTGGTTCAGCAACCTGGGCAGCGGCAGCGACGACAACGAGCCCGGCGGAGGCGACGGCTGGGGCTCGGACGGCGGCGACGGCGCAGGAGGAGACGGCGGCGGAGACGGCGGGGGCGGCGGCGACTAGGGCCGCACACCGGCCCGTCCGGCCAGGCGCCGCGTCAGGCGAGGTGGTCGGCGATCAGCGCCGCGAACTCCTCCTCACCGAGCACCCGCGTGCCGAGCTGCTCGGCCTTGGCGAGCTTCGACCCGGCGCCCTCGCCCGCGACGAGGATGGTCGTCTTCTTCGACACGCTTCCGGAGGCCGTCCCGCCCGCACGCTCGATGAGCTCGTTCATCTCGTTGCGATTGCGGCCGGCCAGCCGCCCGTGCATACCGCCCGTGACGACGACCGCCTCGCCCGCGAGCGGCTTGCCCTTCGACTCGTCCGCGCCGTCGGCCTCGGGCTCGACCATGTTCACCCCGGCCGCGACCAGCTTGTCGATCACCGGACCCAGGGCGGCTATGTGGGCCGCGATCTTCGGGGCGTTGGCACCGGGAAGCTTCTTCACCTCCGCCAACTCCTCCGGGGTCGCCGCCCGGACGGCCTCCATCGTGCCGAAGTGCCGGGCGATCTCCCGCGACAGCGTCCGCCCGGTCCGCACCACCCCGAGCGCGCAGAACACCCGGTGCAGCGGCTGCTCCTTCGCCTGCGCGAGCCGGCCGAGCAGCGACTCGGCGCGCTTGTCGCTGCCGGTGGCTTCGGCGAGCTGGTCGCGGGTGAGGAAGAACAGATCGGCCACGTCGTCCACGAGACCGGCCTCGACCAGCGCCTCCAGATAGGTCACGCCCAGGCCGTCGATGTCGAGCTGGTCACGGCCCACCGCGTACCGCAGCGCGGGCAGCCGCCCGCACCCGCCGCTCGCCCCGCCCGCGCACTCCCAGCGCTCGCCGGACGTGTCGATGTCCCCGCCGCATCCCGGGCACACCTCGGGCAGCACGATGTCGGTCTCCTCGCCGGTGCGCAGCGCCACCACCGGCGCCTCCACACGCGGGATGACGTCCCCCGCCTTGTACAGCACGACCGTGTCGCCCACCTTCAGGCCGGTGTTCCGGATGAAGGCCGGGTTGTGCAGCGTCGCGTACGTGACGGTGCTGCCGTCCACCTCGACGGGCTCCAGCACGGCGCGCGGCGCGATGTGCCCGGTGCGGCCGATGTTCCACTCCACGGCGAGCAGCCTGGTCCGCGCCTCCACCGGCGGCAGCTTGTACGCGATGGCCCAGTGCGGGTGGCGCGTACCGGAACCGGCGGCGTCCTGCTCGGCGTGGTCGTTCGCCTTGATCACCACCCCGTCGATCCCGAACGGCAGGTCCGCCCGCGCCCGCTGTATCTCCTCGACCCGCGCCTGCGCCTCGGCGAGCGTGCCGTACACGCGCAGCCCGATGTCGGTGGCCGTCGTCGTCTGCACGCCCAGGGCCGCGACCCGCGCCATGACGGCCTCGTGGCTCGCGCCCGCCCCCGCGACGAAAGCGGAACCGTCCAGCTCCACCGCCCCGTACGCGAAGAAGGTCGTCTCGATGGTGTAGGGCCGGTCCTTGGCCCGCAGCGTGCCGGCCGTGCCGTTGCGCGGGTTGGAGAAGGGCTTCGCGTTGTGCGCGGCCCGAATCTCGTTCGCCCGCTCGAACTGCTCGCGGGTCAGCAGCACTTCACCTCGTATCTCCACGGTCGCCCCGCCCGGCACCTCGGTCGGCAGACCCACGATCGAACCGATCGCATGGCTCAGGTCCTCGCCCTGCGCACCGTCCCCACGTCCCACGAGCTGCACGAGCCGCCCGTCCCGGTACCGCGCCGCCATCGCCGCCCCGTCGAGCTTCGGCTCCACCGCGTACCCGCCCGCCACCGGACGGTCGATCCGGCGGGCCAGCGAGGCGTCCCACTTCACCAGCCCCTCGGCGTCGAAGACGTTGTCCAGCGACAGCATGGCCACGGTGTGCGCCACCTCGCCCGCCGGCGCCACGCCCCCGCCGACCTTCCCGGTCGGCGAGTCCGCACGCACCTGATCGGGGTGCGCCAGCTCGTACCCGGCGATGCCGCGGGCCAGCGCGTCGTAGGAAGCGTCGTCGAGCGTCGTCTCCCCGTCCGCGTAGTAGGCGGCGCTCGCGGCGAGGGCCTGCTCGACCGCACGGTCGTAGGCGGCGCGGTCGGTCAGCGAAAGGGCGGGTACGGCAGTCGTCGTCATGCCTTCGATACTGACGCAGGGGTCTGACAACGGGCTCCCGGCCGGGGACGGGGGCACCCCCGCCCGGCTGTCCGGGCGGCGGTGGCGCCAGTGCGCCGCGGCGCCGAACCGGGCGTGCGTCCGTACCCGAAGTCTCCGTACGACGACTGCCCGTCGGGCGCGGCAGACGTCACCGCGTCAGCCCACGGGCTCCGGCAGCTCCAGCAGTTCCGCGCAGGCCTGTTCGCAGTCGCGGCAGGCCTCCGCGCAGATCCGGCAGTGCTCGTGCCGGTCCCCGTGCCGCTCGCACTCGTCGGCGCACGCGGCGCACACGGTGCGGCAGGCGACGAGCACGGACCGGACGACGTCGCCGTTCCGGACGGTCAGCCGGGTCAGGACGGCCGCCGTGGCCGTGCACAGGTCCGCGCAGTCGAGGTCCGTACGGACGGCCGCGGCCAGGGAGCGGATCTCGCTCTCGGCGAGGCAGGCGTCGGCGCACGCCGTGGACGCCTGGGCGCAGGCCATGCATCGCTCGACGCACCGGCTCAGGGCGTCGGCGTCGGCCGGCGCGATGGGGCCGACGGGATGGATGTTGAGCATGCCGCGAACGGCGGTCTCCATGACACACCTCCACTGGACGGCGAATCCCCGCCCTGGGCCTTCCCCGCTCCGTGCGCCTACCCGGCCCGACCGCCGCCACGCACGGGCCGCCGCACCTCCTGCCCGCCGGTGCGGCCGGTCATTCGTGCGGCAGGAGGACGACCGGCGCCGGGCTGTGGTGGAGGACACCGTGGGCCACGCTGCCGATGTGGGTGCTCAGCGGGGAGCGGCGGATGCGACGGCCGATGACCACGAGGGAGGCGTGTGCGGCGGTGCGGACGAGTTCGGGGCCGGCCGAGCCGAGCACCACGCGGTCGGTCACGGGGACGCCCGGGTACCTGGCGCGCCAGGGGAGGAGCTGGTCGTCGAGCGAGCGCTGGATCTCGGGGGTCACGGCCGGCCGGACGTCCGGGACCATCGACGGGCCGAGCCCGGCGAAGGGCGGCAGCTGCTGGACGTACGTCACGTGCAGCGGGCTGCCGCGACGCGCGGCCTCCTCGAAGGCGAACCCCAGCAGGCCCTCGGCCGGCTGACGCACGTCCACGCCGACCGACACCGGGCCGTCCGGCGGCGCCGGCGGGTCTCCCGCGCGGACCAGGACGACGGGCCGCTCGACCAGGCCCGCCACCGTCATGCCGACCGAGCCCAGGAAGTATCCGGCCACGGCGCCGAGCGCGCGTGAGCCGAGGACCAGCAGGTCGGCGTCGTCGGCGGCGGTGACCAGGCCGGGCACGGCGTCGCCGGGCAGCAGCTCGGTCGTGACCGACAGGCCCGGCCGCCGTTCGCGCAGGGCCGCCGACGTACGGGCGAGCAGATCCTCGGCCCAGGACTCGACGGGCTCGCGCGCCACGAAGGGCACGAGGGCGTCCGGCGACGGCACCAGCACATGCACCAGACGCACCGCCGCGCCGCGCAGCACCGCCTCGTCCGCCGCCCACGCGGCGGCGGACTCCGCCTGCTCCGTACCGTCCAAGCCGACCACGATGCTCCGCGTCACGTCCGGTCACCTCCTGTGGACCCACTCCTTCCATCATTCGCGCCACCACCGCCACGGGCCACCGGGGCCGACCGGCCCTATCCCTCGTGCCCGGCCGGTGCGAGGGTGGCAGCGTGGAGGTGGCGGCAGACCACCTCACGCGGCGGAAGGCGGTGGGCGCGATGGGATCGCCTCTGGGGACGGAGCCCCCGGTCACAGCACCTCTGGTGGTGGGAGTCGACGGTTCCGACGCCAGTCTCGCGGCGCTCGACTGGGCCGTCGACGAGGCCGCGCGCCACCGGCTGCCCCTCCGGGTCGTCCATGCCTCGCTCTGGGAGCGGTACGAGGGCGTGGAGCCGGCCGACTCCACGCACCGCCCCTCCGGGCAGGTGCTCGCCGAGAGCATCGTCGCCGCCGCGGCCGACCGCGCCCGGCTCCGCGCGCCCGGGGTCGCCGTCACCACCGACGTCCTCGCCGAGGACCCGGCGGGCGCCCTGCTCCGGGAGGGCCAGGACGCCACGCTCCTCGTCGTCGGCTCCCGGGGACGCGGCGCGTTCAAGGACCTGCTCCTCGGCTCCGTGGGCCTCGTCGTGGCGGCCCGCTCGGCCGGGCCGGTCGTCGTCGTCCGCGGTGACCGGTACGCCCTGGACAGCCGCCACGGACGGGTGCTGCTCGGCGTCGGAGAGCACGACGTGGACTCGCCGGCCGTGCGGTTCGCCTTCCGGGAGGCGGCCGTACGCGGTGCCGAGCTCGACGTCGTACGGACCTGGCAGCACCGCTCCCACGAACCGGCCGCCCACCCGCTGCTCACCGGCGAGGGCGGCGTGCTGGCCGAGCACGAGGCCTCCGACCTGCTCGACAAGGCGCTCGACGCGGTGGCCCGCGAACACCCGGACGTCCGGCTCCGCAGGACCACGGCCGAGGGCCATGCCCACCGCGTCCTCACCGAACGGTCCGCGGCCGCCGACCTGCTGGTCGTCGGTGCGCGTCGCCGTGACGGGCTCGTCGGCCTGGAACTCGGCAGGGTCGCCCACCGCGCCCTGCACCACGCGGCGTGCCCCGTCGCCGTCGTACCGCAGCGGCGACCGCACACCGCCGAGGAGTCACTGGACTGAGCCTCGGCAGTCCGCTCCCGGACGCACCACCGCGGAGGGACGAGGAGGGAGAACCATGAGCGGCGACAGAGAGACGGAGAACGGGCAACCCGCCCGGCCGGAGCTCGGCAACGTCGTGGTCGGCATCGACGGTTCCCCGGCCGCGCGGACGGCCGCGCTCTGGGCCGCCGCCGAGGCCGCCCGCCGCGGCCGCACCCTGCATCTGGTGCACGCGGCCGACACCGACCGGCGTGCCCTGTTCGCCGACGCGGAGACGATCCAGACGGTGCGCGAGGTCGGCCGTGACCTGCTGACCGACACCGCCGAGGCGGTGCGGGAACGATTCCCCGACCTCTCCGTGAGCCGGGAGCTCGGCCGCCAGGAACCGGTCTCCGGGCTGCTCGCGGCCGCCGGGCGGAACGGGACGATCGTCGTCGGTCACCGCGGACTCGGCGGATTCGCCACGCTGATGCTCGGCTCCGTCGGCCTGGGCGTGGCGGCCCGCGCCGACGTGCCCGTGATCGTCGTACGCGGGGAGGACGAGCGCCCCGAGACGGGTACGGTCCTCGCGGCCGTGCACGACCCCTCGGACCTGGGGTGGCTGCTGCTCGCCGCCGCCGAGGCCGAGGCCCGCAAGGCGTCCCTGCGGCTGGAGAGCGTGTGGAACGTGTTCGCCCACGTCGGCAGGGTCGCCACCATGCTGGACGACCTCGACGGGATCGCCCGGCGCCGGGTCCGGGAGGCGAAGGAGCTGGCCGACCGCGTCCGGCGGGCCCACCCCGGCCTGAACGTCACGCACCACGTGGAGACGGGCACGAGCACCCCCGGAATCCTGATCGAGGCGAGCCGCGGCGCCGACCTGCTCGTGATGGGCCGCGGCGGCCGGCCGCTCGGCCTCGGGCCCGCGCTCGGGAGGGTCGCGCACGCCCTGATCCACCACGCCCACTGCCCGGTCGAGATCGTCCCGCACACCTTCCCGGCCTCGGGCCCGGGCCCCACGGCCACGGACCACGACGACGGTCCGGCCTAGCGTTCAGTCCGTCGCCGGCCGCCGGCCCGCCGTCCCCGTCCGCGCCTCGATCCGGTGCCGGACGACCGTCGTCAGGACCGTGAGCCGCGTCGACGCCGTGGGCACCGGCGGCACCGGGTCCGTGATGCGGCGGGCCTCCTCCGGGAGCGCGGCGAGATCGGACTCGAAGCGGGCCCGGGCGGCGGCCGGTGTGTCGGGCGGATCGATCCGCAGACCGCCCCGCATCACCGTGCGCAGCAGGGGCTCCGTGCCCTCGGGCGGCTCCTCGTTCGCCAGGCCGATGACATCGCGAAGCCCGGGGCCGCGGAAGACCTGCTTGGGTCCGGGGGCCGTCACCTTCGCCGCGGACAGCTTCATCACCGGCCGCCCGTCGTACTCGACGAGCTTGTACGCCGCGTCCAGATACGGGGCGTCGGCGGCCGTGCCCACCTTCGACCCCACCGCGTACGCGTCGATCGGCGCCCCCTCCCGTACGAGCCGGTCGACGGCGTACTCGTCCAGGCCGCCGCTCGCGATGATCCGCACCTCGCCGAGCCCCGCCGCGTCCAGCGCGGCCCGCGCCCGGGCCGCCTGCGCCCCCAGGTCACCGCTGTCGAGCCGGATCCCGCACCCGGCGCCGAGGCCCAGGTCGGCGAAGATCCGGGCGGCCGTCGCCACCCCGCGATCGGTGTCGTACGTGTCGACGAGGAAGGTCACCGGACCCGGATGCGTGCGGGCGAAGGCCCGGAACGCCGCCTCCTCGGAGGGGAAGGCCTCGACGTACGAGTGGGCCATCGTGCCCGCCGCCGGGATGCCCCAGCGGTGGGCGGCGGCGACGTTGCTGGTGCCGGCGAAGCCGACGAGCCCGCACAGCCGCGCCACCCGCAGACCGGCCTCCGGCCCGTGCGTCCGGCGCAGCGAGAAGTCCACCAGCGGCCGCCCGGCCCCGGCGAGCACGCACCGGGCCGCCTTGGACGCGATCGCCGTCTGGTGCACCACGAGGGACAGCAGGTGCGTCTCGACGAGCTGTGCCTGCGGCAGCGGCGCGGTCACCTCCAGGAGCGGTTCGCCCGCGAACACCAGCCGCCCCTCGGGCACGGCACGCACCTCGCCGTCGAAGGAGAGACCGCGCAGCGGCTCCAGGTCCGCCACGGGCCGCCGCAGCACCTCGGCGAACTCCTCGACGTCGGCGCGGCCCACCCGGTAGCGGGAGAGGAGCTCCAGGACCGGTTCGAGACCGGCCGCGACGAGGAAGCCCCGGCCCGGCGGCAGGTCGCGCACGAAGAGGCTGAACGTGGCCGGCGCCCGCATGTCCTCCCGCAGGTAGGACAGCGCCATGGTGACCTCGTACAGGTCGGTGGACGTCACCTCGGACATGTATCGAGGATGCGCGGCCGGCCGGCGCCGCGCACGGCGACGGGTCGGCGAGCGGCATCCCGGGGCCGGCCTACCCGCCAGGCCGCGCGGTCAGCTCGCTCCGTACGTCCACCACACCCTCCACGGTCCGGGCGAGCCGCGCCGCCATGGGAATGAGCGCGCTGTCGCGGACCTCGCCGGAGAGGGTGACGACGCCCGCGTCGACGCGGACGGCGACCCGGTCGCGGGAGAGCGGGAAGAGGTGCTCGACGACGTCCCTGCGGACCTCCGCGGCCAGCTCCTCGTCCGTGCGCAGGAAGACCTTGAGGAGGTCGGCGCGGCTCACGATCCCCAGGATCGTGCCGTGCTCGTCGACGACCGGCAGCCGCTTCACCCGGTGGGCGGCCATCAGGCGGGCGGCGCGGGGGAGCGAGGCCTCGGGGCCCACGGTGACGGCGGGGGAGGTCATCAGGTCCTTCGCCCGGCGCGATCCGGCCTTGGCGGTGGCCTCAAGGCGGTGCAGCTGCTCGACGAGGCCGAGGCGGTGGTCGCGGAACTCCTCCTTGAGGAGCAGATCCGCCTCCGAGACGATGCCGACGACCCGGCCCTCGCCCGCGAGGACGGGCACGGCGGTGATCTTCCACCGCTCCATGGCGGCGACGATCTCCTTGAAGTCCGCGTCCGACTGCACGGCGACGACCCTTCTGGTCATCACGTCGGCCACGGTGAACGGCTGCGTGGTCATGGCACTCTCCTCACCGGCCGAGCGGTCGACGCCGGGGCAGGGGAAACGACGGAGCTGGGAAAGCGACGGAGCTGGGAATGCGACGGGGCGGGGAACGGTGGGGCAGCGGGGCCTCAGGGCGGTCAGCGGATCAGGACGGCCTCCCCGGAGCGCGGCACGACGGCCGTCCAGCCCAGCTCGCGGTCGATGCGCTCGCGCAGCGCCTCGGAGGCGGCCGGCTCGCCGTGCACCAGGTAGGTGGTGTGCGGGGCGGGCGCGCCGCGCAGCCAGCCGAGGATCTGCTCCGCGTCGGCGTGCGCCGAGAAGTGCGGCACGTCGGCGACCTCGGCGCGCACGGGTACGTACTGGCCGAACATCTTCAGGGCGCGCGCCCCGTCCACCAGGTCCCGCGCCCGGCTGCCCGCCGCGGCGAATCCGACCACGACGACCGAGTTGCGCGGGTCGGGCAGGAGCCGGCGCAGATGGTGCAGGACACGGCCGCCGGTGGCCATGCCGGCCGAGGAGACGATGACGGCGGGGCCGGGCACGCTGTTGATCTCGATGGACTCCTGCACGGTCCGTGCGGCGAGGAACGGGGCCGGGCTCAGCGCCGCCGCTCCCGCGGCCAGGATCTCCGGCCGCAGCTCGGCGGACCGCTCGCGCACCGCGTCCTGGTACACGTCGAGCGCGGCCAGGGCCATCGGACTGTCCACGTACACGGGTACGGACCGGGGCAGGACACCCGTCTCGCGCAGCCGGGTCAGCTCGTGCAGGACCACCTCGGTCCGGTCGATCGCGAAGGCCGGTACGACGACGGTGCCGCCCCGCGCCACGGTACGGGAGATCACGTCCGCGAAGGCCGAGCGGCCCGACTCCTGGTCGTGGTGGCGGTCGCCGTACGTCGACTCCATGAGCAGCACGTCCGCGCCCGAGAACGGCTCCGGCGGCAGCAGCAGCGGATGCCCCGGACGCCCGAGGTCCCCGGACACGGCGAGGCTGTGCCCGTCCTCCAGGGTCAGCCGGGCCCAGGCCGAACCGAGGATGTGGCCGGCGTGGTGCAGCGTCAGCCGGTTGCCGCCGGTGATCTCCACGTCCGCGCCGACCGGGACCGGGTCGAGGAAGGCCAGCGTCTTGTCGACGTCGGTGTCGTCGTACAGCGGCTTGGCCGGACGGTGCTTGGACCAGCCGTGCTCGTTGGCGTGCCGGGCCGCCTCCGTCTGCAGCCGGGCGCTGTCGCGCAGCACGATCTCGGCGAGGCGCGCGGTGTGCGGGCTGGTGAGGATCGGGCCCCGGAAGCCCTGCCGGACCAGTCGGGGCAGATAGCCGCAGTGGTCCAGGTGCGCATGGGTGACCACGACGGCGTCGATGTCGGCGGCGTCGCGCGCGAACCGCTCCCAGTTGCGCCGGCGCAGCTGGGCGAAGCCCTGGAAGAGCCCGCAGTCGACGAGGATCCGCGCCCGGTCGCTCTCCACCAGGAACTTGCTGCCGGTGACCGTGCCCACCCCGCCCAGGAAGCTGAGCAGGGCCGGCCGCGGCGAGCCGCTCCGGGAGCCGGAGTCCGAGTCGGACCCGGACTCGGTGAAGGCGCCGGTGGCGGTGTCGGCGGGGGCGCCGGCGGGGGCGGGCTTCGGGGCTGCGGTGGACATGGCCGGAACTCCTCGGGGTCGGAAGGTGGCAGGCGACGCACCGTGCGTCAGGTGAACGACAGGACCTCGTCGACCGGGCGGCGCGGCGTGGCCCGGCCACGGGGGCCGTAGCCCAGGCGGATGACCATGTGCACGAAGCCGGTGGTGGAGCCGGGGTCACGGGCGACGGAGCGCAGTTCCGGCCATTCGAGGGGCTGGGACATGAGGGAGGTCGACAGCCCGTCGAGGGTGGCGCGGAGCAGGACCCGCTGCATGGCCTGCCCGGCCTTCAGCCAGTCCGCCGGGGTGTCCTCGACCGTGCCGAGGAGCACGATCTGCGGGCTCCTCTCGAAGCGCGCCGACTCGCGGCCCGGGACGGGCCGGTGGTCGCCGAAGTCGCGCACCGGGGAGGTCACGTCGTACTGCCGGGGGCCGAGCGCGTACGAGGGGATGCCCTCGGTCCGGAGGTCCGCACCGCCCGCGTGCGCACCGCCCGTGTGCGCGCCCTCCGTCTTCTCGCCGCCGGCGCGCTCGCCGTCCGAGGCCTTGCCGTCCGGGGCCTCGCGGTCCGTGCCCTCGTCCTCCAGGCCGGTGCGCACCCACGCCTTGATCTCGCCGCGCACGTCCGGGGCGGCGGCCTCGAAGCGCGCCGAGTCCTGGACGAGGTCGAGCACCGTGTCGGCGTGCCAGGCACCCGGCACCACCAGGCGGCAGCCCTCCAGGAACGCGGCCGAGCGGAGTCCGTCGAGGATCTCCGGCGGGACGCGTTCGTCGGTGAACGGGAACCGGCTGGTGTGCCGTTCCCGGAGCGCGGGACGGAGCGCGGCCAGTTCGTCGTCGTGCTCGATGACCGTGGCGGCGATCCGCACGTCGGCGAGGTGCCAGGGATCGCCCGGGTCGGGCAGCAGCCGCACGACGGCGTGCCGTCCCCGATGGGCGGCGGCCACCCGCAGGTTGAAGAGGGCGGCGCCGCAGCCGAGGTGGAGCGCGCGGTGGTTCGGGTCCTCGGCCGGCATGGCCCGCGCGGGATCCCCGTACAGCTCGACGGTCCCGGTGTCCGTCCGGTGGACGAATCTCCACGGCTGCGCGTTGTGCATCGACGGTGCGGTGACGGCGTCCTCGATCAGCGACGTCATGAGCGCGCGGGTCGGAGCGGTGGTGGACACGGTTCCTCCTGACGGTGAGGCCACCGAAGAACGTCGGCGTCGGGAGCGGGCGGGCCGGGGGCGGGCGGCGGCAGGGGACCCGTCGTCCGCCTCATCACCGTGCCTCCTCCACGGGCATTCGGCCAACGGGCGGTGCCGTGCCACCACGGTCCGTCGCCGGGCCCCCTTCCCGGGAGGGCCGAACGGTCCCCGGGACACGGACCGAGAGGGCCCTGTCCTGGCCCCGCCGGCCCTCCGGCCGCCCGCCCGGCGCGTGCCACGGTGGAAACGTCGACCTTCGCGCTCCAGGAGGACCACCATGGACGGAACCACCGACCGCCCGGGATCGGCCCCCGGCCCCCGCTCGGGCTCCGGTCCCGGTCCCGGTCCCGGACGGATCGTCGTCGGTGTGGACGGATCGCCGTCCGCGGACGCGGCGGCCGCCTGGGCCGCGCGGGAAGCCGAGCTGTGGCACACCGGTCTGTGCGTCGTGCACGCCACGGACACCAGCGCCCTCTACCTGCGCCCGGAGGAGACGGAACGGATCCGCCGCACCGGACGGGAGCTCCTCGACCGGGTGGCCGCGACGGTCACGGCGCGCCACCCCGAGGTGCCCGTCGTCACGGAGCTCGACGACGGAACGGCCCCTGCCGCGCTGCGCGCCGCGGCGGCGCTGACCGGCATGATCGTCGTCGGGCACCGCGGTCTCGGCGGGTTCTCCTCCCTGGTGCTCGGCTCGGTCGGACTCGAACTCGCGGGCGCCGCCACCGCCCCGGTGGTCGTGATCCGCGACGGCGAGCAGCCGCGTCGGCCGGCCGCCTCGGACAACGCCGCCGGGCCCGCCGGGCCCGCCGGGCCCGCCGAAGTCGCCGAACCCGTCGAGGCCGGTGCCGTCCTCGCGGCCGTCCGGGACGTGAACGACGAGGGCTGCGCGCGGGCGGCGGCCCGCGAGGCCCTGCTGCGCAAGGTGCCGCTGCGCCTGCTCCACGTATGGAGCACCACGCCCTACCTGGGCGGCCTCCGCACCCCCGCCGTCGAAGCGCAGGTGCGGCCCCTGACCGGGATGGCGGCCTCGCTCCGGGCGGAGTTCCCGGACCTCACGGTGGACACCGCCGGCGAGAAGGGCCGCAGTGTCGCCGGAGCGCTCGTCGAGGCGTCACGGCACGCCGACCTCCTGGTCGTCGGCGGCCGGCGGGCCCCGGGCTATCTCGGTCCGACGCTCGGCAGGACGACGCTCGGCCTGCTGCAGCACGCCCACTGCCCCGTGGAACTCATCCCCCGGCACGGTTCCGAAACCGGCCCCGGCGCCGCCCTCGGAGCCGTACTGGAACAGGCACGCGCCCACGGCAGCACCTCATGACCGTGACGACCCGGCCGGGCGCCGGTGCGGGCGCCTCGGCATGAATGCCCCGGGCATCCGGATTACGGTGAAGGCGGGCGTGACGGGCACGACGGGCGGTCCGCACGACCGACCGGACCGGACCGGAGGTGCCGATGGGCCGCGAGGACAGTGCCGCGCCGGACGCCCGCGAGCACGGTGCCGCGCCGGACGCCCGTGCGCGGCTGCCCCGGCTGCGGCTCGACGAACTCCTCGACGAGCTCCAGTCCCGGATCGACGAGGTCCGGGGCACGCGTGACCGGCTGAACGGACTGCTCGAAGCCGTCATGTCGGTCGGGCGTGAGCTCGACCTGCCGCACGTGCTGCGCGGCATCGTGGAGGCGGCTGTCACCCTGGTCGACGCCGAGTACGGCGCCCTGGGCGTGATCGGCGACGACCGGAGGCTGTCCGCGTTCCTGCCCGTCGGCATCGACGATGAACTGCGGGAGCGGATCGGCACGCTGCCGTCCGGGCACGGCATCCTGGGCGAGCTGATCCGCCGTCCCGAGCCGCTGCGGCTCTCGGAGCTGTCGGAGCACCCCGCCGCGTACGGCTTCCCGCCCCACCACCCGCCGATGCACTCGTTCCTGGGCGTGCCGATCCGGGTCCGCGACGAGGTGTTCGGCAATCTCTACCTCACCGAGAAACGGGGCGGGGCGGACTTCGACGCCGAGGACGAGGCCGTCGTCACCACCCTCGCCGTCGCCGCCGGCATCGCCATCGAGAACGCGCGGCTGTACGAGGAGGGCCGGCTGCGGCAGCGCTGGCTGGCCGCCGGCTCCGACGTCACCAGCGCCCTGCTGTCCGGCGCGGCCGAGACCGAGGTCCTCGACGGCCTCCTGGAGCGGGCGGTGGACATCTCCGGAGCCGACCTCGGGCTCTTCCAACTCATCGGCGGAAAAGGAGAGCTGACGGGCACGCTGGCCGTCGGTCACGGCGCCGGTGCCCATCGCGGCTTCGTACGGTCCGAGGTCGACGGGACCCTCGCGGGCGCCGCGCTCCACGGGGGCGGCGACGGTCTCGTCACCCTGTCCGACGTCGCGAGCGACGCCCGGATCACCGTGCGGCCCGAACGCTGGGACGGCTTCGGCCCGGCGGTGGCCGTCACCGTCGGCACCGAGCAGCGCCTCAGCGGCGTGCTGATCCTGGCCCGGCGCACCGGCCGGCCGGTCTTCAGCGGGGCCGAGATCGGTGCCCTGCCAGGCTTCGCCGGACAGGTGGCGCTCGCCCTGGAACTCGCCGACCGGCGCCGTTCCGCCGAACAGGTGAGTCTTCTGGAGGACCGCGACCGGATCGCCCGCGACCTGCACGACCTGGCCATCCAGCGGCTGTTCGCCACGGGGATGACGCTGCAGAGCGCCCGCCGCTTCGTCGAGCACCCGGAGGCGGTGGACCGGCTGTCCCGAGCGGTCGACGACCTGGACGCCACCATCAAGATCATCCGCTCGACCATCTTCGGCCTCCGCGAGCGCGACCCCGCCGGCCGGACCCCGAAACTCCGCGAGCGCGTCGTCCGGGCCGTCGAGGCGGCCGCCGGCACCCTCGGCTTCGCCCCCGCGCTGCGCATGGAGGGTCTGCTCGACACCGAGGTGCCGGACGCGACGGCGGACGAGGTCCTCGCGGTCGTCGGCGAGGCCCTCACCAACGTCGCCCGCCACGCCCGCGCCCGCCATGCCGAGGTCGCGGTCGTCGCCGAGGGCGGCACGCTCGCCGTGACGGTGAGCGACGACGGCATCGGCATCCCGCCCGGCGGCTCCCGCAGCGGCCTGCGCAACCTCGCCGAACGCGCCGCCCGCCTGGGCGGCGAGCTCACGATCCACGCCCGCCCGGAACCGGGCCGCGGCACCGTCCTCGACTGGCGCGTCCCGCTCCGGAAGGCCGAGAAGACCTAGTCGGCGCCGCCCCAGGTGCCGGACCGCCGGTCCACGGCCTCACCCCCATGCCCGTGTCCGTGTCCGTGCCCGTGCCCGTGCCCGGGTCCGTGATCCTGCTCGTTCTGGTGCTCGCGGTCGCGGTCATGGTCGTGCTCGCGCTCGTGCGCCTCGGCGGCGATCACGGCGGCCTGTACCCGCCGCTCCACCCCCAGCTTCCCCAGCAGCCGCGAGATGTGGTTCTTGACCGTCTTCTCCGAGAGGTAGAGCCGCCCCGCGATCTGCCGGTTGGTGAGCCCCTCGCCGATCAGATCGAGTACGGAGCGTTCCCGCTCGGACAGGCCGGCGAGCCGTTCGTCCTCCGCGGGCCTGGCCGTCTCGGGGGCGCGCAGCGAGTCCATCAGGCGCGCGGTGGTCGCCGGGTCGAGCATCGACTGGCCGGTCGCCACGGTCCGGATCGCCGCGACCAGGTCCGAGCCCTTGATCTGCTTCAGCACATAGCCGGCGGCGCCGGCCATGATCGCGTCGATCAACGCGTCCTCGTCGTCGAACGAGGTGAGCATCAGGCACGCGAGCCCCGGCATCCGCGAGCGCAGCTCACGGCACACGGTGATCCCGTCGCCGTCCGGCAGCCGCACGTCGAGCACGGCCACGTCCGGCCGCAGCGCCGGACCCCTGGCCACGGCCTGGTCGGCCGTCCCGGCCTCACCGACCACCTGGAGATCGGGCTCGTCGTCGATCAGGTCCCGCAGCCCCCGGCGGACGACCTCGTGGTCGTCCACGAGGAACACACGGGTCGCCGTCGTGGCCGCCGCCGGCTGATCGCTCATGGGTGCCCCCTGCGCTCGCTGGGTTCCTTGCCCGCTCCTACAGGCTTCCACCTTTCCCAAGGATGTGCTGTCAGGCGAGGAAGGCGGCGGCCCGTTCGCCAGGGGCGGAGGATGTCACGACGGGTGATGTGACATGGGTCACATCACCCGACTGTCACGTCCGGCGAGGGCCGGCTGTCCCATGAGCGTCACCGGCACCGAGGCCGGTGCGCGACCCAGGGAGTACGTGATGGACAACGGCCACCGCATCGTCGTTCTCGGCGCCGGCTACACCGGCATGTTCACGGCCATCCGGCTGGCGCACCGGACCCGCCGCGACGGTGTGAGCATCACCCTTGTGAACCCTTCGAGCCGCTTCGTCGAGCGGCTGCGGATGCACCAGATCGCCGCCGGGCAGGAACTGCCCCACCACCGGATCGCCGACCTGCTCGACGGCACCGGCGTCACCTTCGTGCAGGGCGCCGCCACCGTCATCGACGCCGACGCGCGCCGCGTCACCCTCGACGGCGCGGCCGCCTCCCTCCCGTACGACACGCTCGTGTACGCGCTGGGCAGCGCGACCGACACCGGCAAGGTCCCCGGCGCCGAGACCCACGCGTACACCCTCGACAGCCCCGAGACCGCCGGACGTCTCGCCGCGCGGCTCGCGGAGGTCGCCGCGGCCGGCGGCACCGTCACCGTCTGCGGTGCCGGGCTGACCGGGATCGAGGCGGCCGCGGAGATCGCCGAGGCCCGTCCGGGGCTGAAGGTCACCCTGGTCGGCACCGAGGAGCCGGGCGCCATGATGGGGGAGAAGGCCCGCGCCTACCTGCACCGCGCGCTCGACCGCCTCGGCGTCACCCGCGAGACCGGCGTCCGGGTCGCCAAGGTGCTGCCCGCGGCCGTCGAGCTCGCGGACGGGCGGACGCTCCGCTCCGACGTCTGCCTGTGGACCGCGGGCGTCAAGGTCTCCCCGCTGGCCGCCGACGCCGGGATCGCCACCGACGCCCACGGGCTGATCCTCACCGACGCCACGCTGCGCTCGGTCTCCCACCCGGAGATCCACGCCGTGGGCGACGCGGCGGCCGTACGGCTCGCCTACGGGCAGCTGCACGGCTCCTGCCAGAGCGGGCTGCCGACCGCGCAGTACACCGCCGACACGATCGCGCGGCTGGTGCGCGGCAAGTCCGTGAAGCCGTTCCGCTTCGGCTACTTCCACCAGCCGGTCAGCCTGGGCCGGCGGGACGCCGTCATCCAGTTCACCAAGGCCGACTTCACCCCGGCGGGCATGCGCCTCACCGGGCGCGGCGCCGTCGCGTACAAGGAACTGGTCAGCGGCAGCCCGCTGTTCGCGTACCGCTGCAGCAAGCGCGTGAACGTCTCCACCATCGTCTCCAAGGGCGGCCGCGCCACCCGCGAGCCCGCGGCGTGAACGCCACCGGGAGCACCGCCGCCGGCGCCGTCGCCGCGGACCGGTCCTTGCCGCCCGCGGCGCCGCACTGCCAGCATGACCCGGTGATCGACAACGGCGCCGGGCAGGACCAGGACCAGGACCAGGACCGGAACATGGACCAGGGTCAGGGTCAGGGCCAGGGTCAGGACCCGTATCTCGCGCACCGCAGGCTGCTGTTCGCCACCGCCTATCGCATGCTGGGGAGCGTCGGCGACGCGGAGGACGTGCTGCAGGACGCCTGGCTGAAGTGGAGCACCGTCGACCGCGGCACGGTCGACCATCCCAAGGCGTATCTGGTGCGCACGGTCACCAACCTCTCCCTGAACCGCCTCACCTCCGCGCGCGCCGCCCGCGAGACCTATGTCGGCCCGTGGCTCCCCGAACCCCTGCTGACGTCCCCGGACATCGCCTCGGAGGCCGAAGTGGCCGACTCCGTCTCGACCGCCATGCTCGTGGTCCTGGAAACCCTCAGCCCCGTCGAGCGCGCCGTGTTCCTGCTCCGGGAGGTCTTCGGCTACTCACACGCGGAGATCGCCGAGACCCTCGAACGGCCCGAGGCCACGGTCCGTCAGATCGCCCACCGCGCCCGTGCGCACGTCCAGGCCCGCCGCCCCCGCTTCGACGCCGACCCCGACCGGCGGCGACGGGTCACCGACCGGTTCCTGGCGGCCTGCTCGGGCGGCGACCTGAACGCCATGATGGAACTGCTCGCCCCCGACGTGACCGCCTGGTCCGACGGCGGCGGCAAGGTCACCGCCGCCCGCCGCCCGCTGTACGGCATCGACCACGTGGCCCGCTGGCTCCTGGGCTTCCTGGCCAAGCCCGAGCTCGCCGAACTGCGCATGGAGCCCGCCGTCGTCAACGGCGAGCTCGGCGTCCTGGCCACGCTCGGCGGACACACCGTCGGCGCCCTCTCCTTCGACATCGCCGACGACCGCATCCACCACCTGCGCTTCCAGGTCAATCCCGACAAGCTCGGCGGGCTGACTCCGGAGAACGGTCTGACCGCTCTCTGAGGCGCCGGAACGCCGCCCCGCCGGAGGGGAGCAGCAGCGCGGTCGAGGCCTTGGCCGTCACCGACCAGGCGGACAGCGTGCGGGCGACCCGCTCGGGTGCGGTGCGGGTGAGGCGGTAGGTGGCGGAGACGGGGTTGAAGACCGCGCAGCAGAAGACGAGGCCGAGCTCGACGCCGATCCGACGGGCAGGCCTTCCTGCCCCACGCCCGGGAGCTGCTGCGTGTCGCCGACCGGGCCGTCGCCTCCGTGCGCACCGACCGGCGTCCGCTGCGCGTCGACGCGATCAACTCGCGCGGCGCGGCGTCGGGGCTGCTGCGCGGATTCCACCGCACGCACCCCGACATCGAGCTCGACGTCGTGATGCTGTTCGACGTCGACACGGCCGTCGCCGCCATCCGGTCCGGCACGATCGACGCGTCCTTCCGCGCCGTCGCCGCGCCCGGCCGCTCCCTGCCCGAGGACATCGCGTCCGTACGCGTCCTCGACGAGCCGCTCCAGCTGCTCACCGGCCCCGCCCACGCACTGGCCGCCGCCCGTTCGGTGCCGCTCGCCGAGCTGGCCGGCCACCGCATCTGGATGCCCGACCCGACCGCCGTCCACCCGCACTCGCTCCTCTGGCACCGCGACAATCCGCACCCGGCCCTGCCCGCCCTGCGTGCCCATCCCGCGACGACGGCACCAGGGCACGACGCCCCGGGCACGTGGGTGCCGGACTGGGTGCTGCCGTAGTGATGTGGAAAGCCCCGAACCCGCCCTCGCCGCCTCGGATCTGCACGTGGTGATGTGCCGTGCGCTGTGCGCCTTTACCTGTACGCGGTGCTGAGCTGCGCTGTTCAGAGGGGAATCGAACCCCCGCGTTGCCCTTCACGCGCCAAGAAAGGGGCCGGAAAACCGCCGGCCCTCGGTGTGTGCACGCCTCCGAAGCAGCTACCTGCTCCACATCGTTCCGGTCTGCCGGACCGCTCAGTCCAGCAGATCGACCTCCCAGTTCGTGCGCTGGATCCGCACGTCGACCTCGCGGATCTCCCGGGCGAGCGCGTCCGCCTGGGCGCGCAGGTCGGCGACCGGAAGCGCGGAGAGCATCAGCAGCTCGGACCGGAGCTGGCGGCCGTATCCCCGCTCGCCCTTGCCGGCCGCCGCGTCCGCCGCCGCGGTGACCACGGAGTGGCGCAGCCGCAGGACGTCCCGGCGCGCGAGCGCGTCGGTGAGGGTGCCGTCCGGGCCCATCTCCACGGTGGCGTTGGTCCGGTTGATCCGCCGGATCAGCGATTCCAGGGCCTCCAGCACCTCACCGGCCTCGGCAAGCAGCTGGGCCGCGTCCTCGGCGGGTGTCTCGCCCTCCTGGTACCTGGCGTTGTCGACGACGCGCGCCCGCAGCTGTTCCACGCGGCGCGTCGCCTCCGCACGTTCCGCCAGCGCCTCGGCAAGCTTCACGGTCCCCGCCTCCCCTTTCGCATGAGCCCGCCCGAGTATACGAGCGTGAACCGGCTCCCAACCTGAAGGGGGTTCCGACGGCTATCGAACTCGCATGCGAATTCGGTTATGATCACCCCAGCAAGGCCGTAGCGCAGAGGTCGTCGCGCCCACGCATCGAGCTGGAGGACGTCGGTTCGAATCCGACCGGTCTTGCGCCTACTTGATGTCGGCGTCACCGAGGGCGCCGACGACGTGAAGGTCGAAGCGGAACGCCGGTCCCCGGCGCCAGACCGGTGGAGTGGTGATGGCCCAGCCGACAACGCCCGTACGCTGCCCGGCGATCGAGCACCCCGACCTGCCTCCGGCCGACCCCGCGCTGTTCGCGCCGCTGCTCGACCGCCTCGCGGACGAGCGCGCGGTCACCGGCGACGAGAACTTCCCGCTCGGCACCCTGCGCGCCGACGGCCGGGTCGACCTGTGCAAGCAGGGTCTGGGGCCCGGCGGCGCCGCCCGCCTCGTCCCCGCGGCCCTCGCCTCCCCGCACGCCGCGCATCTGCTGCTCGGCACCAACTCCCTCGGCGACGAGGGCGTACGCACCCTGGCCGCGGCCCTCGCCGACACGCGCCGCACCGGCGCCGCTCACCGGGTACACACCCTCTACCTCGGCTGCAACCGCATCGGCCCGGCCGGAGTCACCGCCCTCGCCGAGGCGCTCGCCGACGACACCACCGTCCGCGCCCTGTGGCTCAAGCGGAACCCCGTCGGCCCGGCCGGCGCCCGCACCCTCGCCGGGCTGCTGCGGCGCAACACCGCGCTGCGCACCCTCGACCTGGTCAACTCCGGCATCGGAGCGGAGGGTGTACGCGTCCTCCTCGACGCCCTCCTGGACCGCGCCGCCCCGCTCGAACGCCTCTTCCTCGGCGGCAACGGCCTCTCCGCCGCCGACGCCCCGCTGCTTGCCGCGCTCGTCCGCGACGCCGGGGTCCGGGAGCTGTACGTCCCGGCCAACCACCTCGGCGACGCCGGCACCGCGGTCCTCGCCGCCGCGACCGACGCCACCCGCCCCGTCCGGCTCGGCCTCGGCGGCAACGGCATCGGCCCGGCCGGCGCCCGGGCCCTCGCGGACGCCCTCGACGGCATCGACACCCTCGACCTCGGCCGCACCATGTCCGAGCGCAGCCTCGGCGCCCCCGGCAACACCACCGGCGACGACGGCGCCCACGCGCTCGCCGCGGCCCTGCCCGGCAGCCCGCTGCGCCGCCTCGAACTACGTCACACCGGCCTCACCGGCCGCGGTGCGAAGACCCTGCTCGCCGCGCTCGACGACGCCCACCGCCTCGAATACGTGGGCCTCGGCCCCGGCCTGCCCCGCCGGGTCAAGCGCTCCTTCACCGAGCGGCTCCGCCCGTCCCGCCCCACCCACCCCGACCTGCGCGCGATCGGCAGCCTCTACCGATGACCCCGCCCATGCCCCTGCCGCCCGGGGCCCTCTCGCCCGCCGACGCCTCCGCCTGGACCCGGATCCGGCGCTTCGCCGTGCCCGGCTGGATGATCGAACGCGCCACCGAGGCCCGGCTCGCCGGGGACTGGCGGGCGGCCTGCGCCGCGGCCGCCGTCGACGTCCCCGACGACCTCGACCCCGAGCGCGTCGCCGAACGGCACGGCCCCGAGGTCGCCGCCCGACTGGCCGACGACCTGCGCCACTTCGCCCCCGACCTGCTGCGCTGGCACTTTCCGCGCACCCTGGGCGGCCACACCACGTTCGCCGTCGGCCGACGGGTCGTTCTCGCCGGCTACGGAACAGACGGACCCGTCCTGTCCGTCACCAACCTGCCGATGCTGGAAGGACCGCAGCGGCTCCGCCTCGACCTGGGTCCGGCCCGCCGGGCCGACACCCTCCACGGGGTGACGTACCTCCAGGAGGACTGGACCGCCGCCCGCCGCTTCTGGGACGCCCGCCGTTCCGCCGAACTGCGCCTGAGCGCCGGTCCGGTCGCCACCGGCAGGCTGCCCTTCCTGCACCCGGACGGCACCCCGCTCACTTCGGACGAACTGCCCGACACGGACCCGGGCCCGAGCGCCGACCCGGCCACCCGCGCAGAGTGGATCGCCGTTCTGCACTCCCGAGGGGAGCACGTCGAGGCCTACGCCGCCGCCGGACTCGACCTCGACCGCACGCCCGTGCCCCCGAGGACCCGGTCCCGGTACACCTACCCGGAGCTCGACGTCGCCGGGCTCGTGACGCACGGCGCCCTGGACCTCAGCCGCCTCGCTCCCGAACTCCGCCTGCTGTGGAACGCCGGACGGGGTACGAGCTTCCGCCTGCCCGTGCACTGGCGCGGCGAACTGTGGACCACCCTCGACGTCACGGACGCCGACGCCCCGGTCGTACGGATCGCGGGCCGCGAGCGCGGCCAGGACGACGCCGTCCCGTTCCTGCCCTCGTACATCCGGCAGCACCTCCCCGACATCCAACTGCTGCGCGAGGGACGGATCCGGCCCGAGGCGCTGCACCCGCTGGTGACCGCCGCGCTGTTCCCCGAAGCGGCACCCGCCACCGGCCCGGCCGGCCCGCGCGCGGCCGAACCGGTTCGGGTCCGCTGCGGCGGTGTCTGGCACGAGGTCGTCTCCAGGGACGGGGTCCTTGACGTCCCGCACACGCGAGAGGAGCAGCAGCGCGAACAGGCCCTGCGCGCCTTCGGCGGCACCATCTCCGGCTGTTTCGCCACCCAACTGGCCTGGACGACGGGTGAGGGGCGGCTGCCCCGGGCCCTGCAGGCCCAGCGGCGCGAGCTGTTCGAGTACGTCCAGCACGGCGACATCCCCGCGGTCATGGCCCTCCTCGACGCCGGCTGGGACCCGCACGTCCGCGACCGCCGGGGGCGCGGCCTGCTGCACCTCCTGCACCTGCTCGACCACCGGGAGCTGCTGCCGCGGCTGCTGGCCGCCGGGCTCGACCTGAACGCGCGCGACAGGGCGGGGGTCACGCCGCTCCAGGTCGCCGTCGCCCAGCAGGGCTCGCCCGCGCTGGTGCGGGACCTCCTGGACGCCGGTGCCCGTATCGACGTCGTCGACGAGATGGGACTCTCCCTCGCCCAGGTGATCCGCCAATACCAGCGGAGGGACCTGGCCTTCCTGCGCCGCCGTGTGCTGAAGGAGTATCCGGGGCTGGGCTCCGACTGGTTCGAGGGCTACATGGACGAGCGGAGCAGGGACGAGGATCCGGGCTGGGACGAGGAGCCCGAGCCGGACCAGCACCAGGACCAGGACGAGGACCAGGACCAGGACCTGGACCGGGGGCAGGCTCAGGAACCGGATCCGTTCGGCGACGCCGACCCCTTCGACAAGGACGAGGACGCCTCCGTATGACCACCGCCTCCACCGCGCCCCGCGCCGGCTCCGTCCCCGCCCCGCTCGCCGCGGCCGACGCCCTCAACGCGCGCCTCCGCGTCACCCGCACCGAGGCCTCCGGCAACCCGCAACTGGAAGCCCTCGCCCTGGCCGTGACGGCCAATCAGCCCGTGCTGCTCTGGGGCGAGCCCGGCATCGGCAAGTCCGCCGGCATGCGGCAGCTCGCCGACGCCCTCGGCGTCGAACTCGAGACCGTCGTCGCCAGCGTCCACGAGCCCTCCGACTTCGCCGGACTGCCGATCGTCGGAGACGACCCGGCCACCACCGGCGTGCCGATGGCCCCGCCGGACTGGGCCGTCCGGCTCGCCGAGACCGGCCACGGCCTGCTCTTCTTCGACGAGCTCTCCTCGGCGCCGCCCGCCGTGCAGGCCGCCCTGCTGCGGGTCGTCCTCGAACGCCGCGTCGGCAGCCTCACCCTGCCCGAGTCGGTACGTGTCGTCGCCGCCGCCAACCCGCCCTCCAGCGCCGCCGACGGCTGGCACCTCAGCCCGCCGCTCGCCAACCGCTTCGTCCACCTCGACTGGACCCACGACCCGCGCACCGTCGCCCGCGGCATGGCGGGCACCTGGCCCGAGACCGCCCTGCCGACCGTCGACCCGGCGCGTGTCTCCGGCGCCGTCGCCCGCGCCCGCGGTGTGATCTCCGGCTTCCTCACCGCCCGCCCCGGCCTCGTGCACCACCTGCCGAAGGAGGCCGAGGGCCGAGGTCGCGCCTGGCCGTCCCCGCGCTCCTGGGAGGCGGCGCTGCGGCTGCTCGCCACCGGGTACGCGTCCGGCGCCGGGCAGCAGGCCACGGCGGCCGCCGTCATCGGCGCCGTCGGCGAGGCCGCCGGCATCGAGCTGCTCTCGTACCTGGAGAACCTCGACCTGCCCGACCCCGACAAGGTCCTCGCCGACCCGTCCGCCTTCGCGCTGCCCGAACGCGGCGACCGCCAACTGGCCTTCCTCATCGCCGTCGTCGCCGCCGTGCAGAGCGAACCCACCCGCCCGCGCTGGGAGGCCGGCTGGGAGGTCCTCGCCAAGGCCGTCGACGCGGGAGTCCCCGACGTCGCCGCCCGCGCCGCCCGCGACCTCGCCGTCATGCGCGAGCCCGACTGGCCCATCCCGCCCGGCATCGACGCCTTCCTGGAACTCCTCCAGCTCGCCGGCGCCCTGCCCGGCGCGCGCTGACCGGCGCCGACGACGTGACCGCGACCCGTGGGGGAGCTGCCGTACCGGACGAAGCCGTACCGGAGCTCGACCGCGCCAAGCTGCTCGCCGCGCGCTACAAGGCCGCCGAGGCCCGCCCGTATCTCGCCTCCGCCCTCTACGCCCTGACGATCGTTCCCAGCCGCGCGGTCCGCACCATGGCCGTCGACCGGCACTGGCGCTGCTACGTCTCACCCGCCTTCGTCGAGGCCACCACCATCGAGGAACTGGCCGGTGTGTGGATCCACGAGTCGGCCCACCTCCTGCGCGACCACCACGGCCGGGCGGAGCGACTGCCCGCGGCCGACCAGCGCGACCGGCTGCGGATCAACATCGCCCAGGACTGCGAGATCAACGACGACCTGCTCGCCGACGGACTGCGCCTGCCCGAAGGGCGCATGGAGCCACGCCTCTTCGGCCTGCCCGTCGGCGGACTCTTCGAGGAGTACGTGCCGGGGATCCCCGCCACCCCGCCACACGCGCTCGACTGCGGCTCCGGCGCGCACGGCGTCCCGGCCCCCTGGGACCTCGGGCAGGGCGGCGCCGACGCCGCCGGCGGGCTCAGCCCCGTCGAGGCCGAGGCCCTGCGCCGCCAGACCGCCGAGGCGATCCGCGCCCACCAGCGCTCCCGCGGCTCGGTCCCGGGCGGCTGGCGCCGCTGGGCCGAACAGACCCTCGAACCGGTCGTCGACTGGCGCAAGGCGCTCACCGGAGCCGTCCGCGAGGCCGCCGCGTGGGCGGGCGGCGCGGTCGACTACACCTACCGGCGCCCCTCGCGCCGTACCCCCGCGCTCGGCGGCCGGGTCGTGCTGCCCAGCCTGCGCCGTCCGCTGCCGCGGGTCGCCGTCGTCGTCGACACGTCCGGCTCGATGGGCGACGACGACCTCGCCTCGGCCCTCGCGGAGGTCACGGGTGTGCTGCGCGAGGTCGGCATCGGCGGCAACCGGGTCGCCGTCCTCGCCTGCGACGCCGACGTGCAGGCCGTCGCCCGGGTCACCGCCGTCGACCAGGTCGAACTCGCCGGCGGTGGCGGCACCGACATGACCGTCGGCATCCGCGCCGCACTCGCCGCGCCCGAGCCCCCGCAGATCGTGGTCGTCCTGACCGACGGTTACACGCCCTGGCCAGAGGAGCCCGTCGGCTGCCGGCTGATCGTCGCCCTGATCGGACCGGCCGCGCCCGAGCCCCCGGCCTGGGCGGAGACCGTACGGATCACCCCGGGCTGACCGTCGGCCGACGGTCAGTCGAGGCAGAACTCGTTGCCCTCGATGTCCTGCATGTTGATGCACGACTCGTTCACTCCGTCGGCGTGCAGCACGCGCAGGCACGTCGCGCCGAGCGCGACCAGGCGGTCGCACTCGGCCTGGAGCGTCGCCAGGCGCTCCTCACCCACGAGCCCGGTACCGACCCGTACGTCGAGATGCACCCGGTTCTTGACCACCTTGCCCTCGGGCACGCGCTGGAACAGCACCCGCGGGCCCACACCGGTGGGATCGCTGCACGCGAAATACCGGGTCTCGTCCTCGGTCGGCCCGGAGGCGTTGAACGCGTCCCACGAGGCGAACCCCTCCGGCGGCGGGGGAAGGACGTATCCCAGCACCTCACACCAGAAGGCGGCGAGGCGCTGCGGTTCCGCGCAGTCGACGGTGACCTGGAATTCCTTGATCGATGCCATCCGCGCACCGTAGCAGCGGGGACTCGGTCGCTCATTCTGTTTTCCGACACCCGAACGGGTGCGCGATCATGGGCGGATGGACGCTCGTTTCCTCGGCATCGCCGAGCTGACCGAAACCCCGTCGACGGCCGTCGTGATCGACGTCATGCGCGCGTATACGGTGGCCGCCTGGGCCTTCGCCCGGGGCGCGGAGAGGATCGTCCTCGCCCAGTCGCTGAACGACGCCCTGGCGCTCAAGGCCCGCCACCCCGAGTGGGTGGCCCTCAAGGACGGCGCCCCGGCGCCCGGCTTCGACGCCGTCAACTCCCCGGCCCTGCTGCGCTCCGCCGACCTCGGCGGACGCACCGTCGTGCAGAAGACCACGGCGGGCACGGTCGGCGCCCTCGCGGTCAAGGACGCGTCACTCGTGCTGTGCGCCGCCTTCGTGGTGGCCGAGGCGACGGCCCGGCTGCTGCGGGCCCGCGAGTGCGCCGGCGTCACCTTCGTGGTCACCGGCGAGGACGGCCGCGCCGAGGAAGACCTCGCCTGCGCCCAGTACATCGCCCGGCGAACCACCGGCCCCGGCCCGGACCCGGCCGACTTCCTCCGCCGAGCCCGCGAGTCGCGCGCCGCCGCCGAACTGGCACAGGGCATCCGCGAGGGCGCCCACCCCGACGACGTCGCCCTCTGCCTCGAACTCGACCGCTTCCCCTTCGCCATGGCGGCGGCCCAGGAGGACGGCCTCACGGTCCTGCGCCCGTACGCCGTGCCGACCTGATCGGCATGAGGGGGTGCGGGACAAATCGGCGTTCAGACAAGGGAGTTGCCGAGGTACTGCGATACGTTGGAGGCGTGACCGACATCGAATCGCGTATCGACACGTCCCGGCCGCACACCGCCCGGATCTGGAACTACTGGACCGGCGGGAAGGACAACTATCCGGTCGACCGGGAGGCGGGGGACCGGATTCGGGAGTTGCATCCCGGGATCGGGGAGTACGCGAAGGCGGACCGGCTGTTTCTGGGGCGGGCCGTGCGGTATCTGGCCGGGGAGCGGGGGATCCGGCAGTTCCTGGACATCGGGACGGGGCTGCCGAGCTCCGACAACACGCACGAGGTCGCCCAGCGCATCGCGCCCGAGGCACGGGTCGTGTACGTGGACAACGACCCGCTCGTCCTCGCGCACGCCCGGGCCCTGCTCGTCGGAACGCCCGAGGGGCGCACCGACTACCTGGACGCCGACCTGCGGGACGTCGACACGATCCTGGGCGCCGCGGCGAAGACGCTGGACCTCTCGCAGCCGGTCGCGCTGATGCTGCTCGGGGTCGTCATCTTCGTGGAGGACGACGAGGAGTCGTACGCGATCGTCCGCCGCCTCATGGACGCGCTCGCCCCCGGCAGCCATCTCGTCCTGTCCCACACGGTCACCCACCCCGACATGCCGGACGTCGACGCGGCGGTGGCGTTCTGGAACGAACACGGCACCCCGAGGCTCACCCAGCGCACCCCCGAGGCGATCGCGCGCTACTTCGACGGCCTGGAGCTGCTCGACCCCGGGGTGGTGTCCTGCTCGGCGTGGCGGCCGGAGACGGCGGCGCCGGACGTCGCGATGTACGCGGGCGTCGGACGCAGGTGATGCTCCGGCGCCGTTGATGACGTGCTCGAACTGGCCGTTGCCGCCGAGCGAGACGGTGAGCAGGCCGTGGAACCTCACGCCGGGCTTCACCGGGGCCTTGAAGCCGTGGTCCTGACGGATCGTCGGGTCGAGGTCGTGGTAGCAGTAGCTGCCGAGGCCCCAGCCCTCGTGGGTGGTGACGGAGTCGTCGACGCGGCGCCTGCGGCGCGAGACCACCCGGCCGCGGGCCGGGGCCCGCGTCTCGGGTGGGGGCAGGGGGTCAGCCGTTCTGCGCCCGGTGGGCGCGGATGATGTCGGCGTACCGCCGGCCGCTCGTCTTCACGGTCCGGCGCTGGGTGGCGTAGTCGACGTGGACGAGCCCGAAGCGCTTGTCGTAGCCGTAGGCCCACTCGAAGTTGTCGAGCAGGGACCAGGCGTAGTACCCGGCCAGCGGGGCGCCCTTGCGCAGCGCGCGGGCGCAGGCCGAGAGGTGCTGCTCCAGGTAGCGGGTGCGGTCCGGGTCGTGCACCTCGCCGTCGGGGCCGACGATGTCGGGGAAGGCCGAGCCGTTCTCGGTGACGTACATCCTCCGCACGCCGTAGTCCTGGGTGAGGCGGAGCAGGAAGGCCTCCAGGCCGCCGGCGTCGATCTGCCAGTCCATACCGGTGCGCGGCACGTCGGGCAGGCGCACGGCACGGGCGTGGGGGACGGGCCCGGCCGGGTCGTCGGCGACGGTCTCGGGGAAGTAGTAGTTGAGGCCGTGCCAGTCGAGCGGGGCCGAGATCAGCTCCAGGTCGCCGGGCTGCTCCGGCAGCTCCACCCCGTACAGCTCGCGCATGTCGGCGGGGAAGCCGCGCCCGTACACCGGGTCGAGCCACCAGCGGTTGCTGTGCCCGTCGGCGCGGCGGGCGGCGGCGATGTCCTCGGGGCGGGTGGAGGCCGGGGTGATGGTGGAGTGGTTGGTGACCAGGCCGACCTGGGCGCCGGGGGCGGCGGCGCGGACCGCCGCGGTGGCGAGACCGTGGCCGAGGAGCAGGTGGTACGAGGCGCGGACGGCGGCCGTCAGGTCCGTGAGGCCCGGCGCCATCCGGCCCTCCAGGTGCCCGATCCAGGCCGAGCAGAGCGGCTCGTTGAGGGTGGCCCACCGGGTGACCCGGTCGCCGAGTCGGCCCGCGACGACGCCGGCGTGGTCGGCGAGGCGCTCGGCGGTCTCGCGGACCGTCCAGCCGCCGCGGTCCTGCAGCGCCTGCGGCAGGTCCCAGTGGTAGAGGGTGACGTTGGGGGTGATGCCGGCGTCGAGGAGGCCGTCGACGAGCCGGTCGTAGAAGTCGAGCCCGGCCCGGTTGACGGGTCCGTCGCCGCCCGGGACGACGCGGGGCCAGGCGACGGACATCCGGTACGTGTCGGTGCCGAGCTCCTTCATCAGGGCGATGTCCTCGGGCCAGCGGTGGTAGTGGTCGCAGGCCGTGTCGCCGTGGTCGCCGTTGTCGATCGCGCCGGGGACGCGGGAGAAGGTGTCCCAGATGGAGGGGGCGCGGCCGTCCTCGGCGACGGCGCCCTCGATCTGGTAGGCGGAGGTGGCCGTGCCCCAGGTGAAGCCGGCGGGGAAGGCCGCCAGGTCGAGCGTGCCGTGGTCGGTGGAGTGGGAGTCTGACAACGGGAACCTCTTCGTGACGAGCGGCCGGGGGCCGGCGACGGGAGCGTCGGACGCTGCGGGGCGGGTCACTTGACCGCGCCCGCGGTCAGGCCGGCGACGAGATAGCGCTGCAGGAGCAGGAACCCGGCGACGACGGGCACGCTCACCACGAGGGAGGCGGCCATCACCTGGTTCCAGTAGACGTCGTTCTGCGAGGCGTAGCCCTGGAGGCCGACGGCGAGGGTGCGGGTGGTGTCGTTGGTCATGACGGAGGCGAAGAGGACCTCGCCCCAGGCGGTCATGAAGGCGTAGACGGCGACGGCGACGATGCCGGGCAGGGCGGCGGGCACGATCACCCGGAAGAGCGCCCCGACCGGGCCGCAGCCGTCGACCTTGGCGGCCTCGTCGAGCTCGCGGGGGATCGAGTCGAAGTATCCCGTGAGCATCCAGAGGGAGAAGGGCAGCGAGAAGGTCAGATAGGTGAGGATCAGGCCCTCGCGCGAGCCGAAGAGGGCGATGCCGGTGGCGTTGCCGATGTTGACGTAGATGAGGAAGAGCGGCAGCAGGAAGAGGATGCCGGGGAACATCTGCGTCGACAGGACGGTGACGGTGAAGACGCGCTTGCCCCGGAAGTCGTAACGGCTGACGGCGTACGCGGCGAAGATCGCCACGGCCACGGAGAGGACGGTCGCCGCGCCCGCCACGGCCAGGGAGTTCAGGAAGTAGTCGGCGAGCGGGACGGTGTCCCAGATGTCGAGGTACGGGCGGAGCGTGAGCCCGGACGGGATCCACTCGAACCTGCCCGACACGTCCTCCAGGGGCTTCAGGGAGCTGGAGATCATCACGTACAGCGGCAGCAGCACGAAGCCGGTGAGCAGGGTGAGGAAGATCCGCCGGGTCCAGAGGAAGGAGCGGGGGGCGGCCATGGGGGAGCGGGGGGCGCGCTCAGGCATCGGAGGCCTTCCTTCCCCGGGTGGTGAGCAGGAGGTAGCCGCCCGTGACGAGGAGCAGGAAGAGCAGGAGCAGCACGGACATCGCCGATCCGGTGCCGAAGTTCCACGTGAGGAAGGACGACTGGTAGATGTGCAGGGAGATCAGGTCCGCCGCTTCGGGCGCCGCCTTGCCGAAGAGCACGAAGGGCGTGTTGAAGTCGTTGAAGGTCCACAGGAAGAGGACCAGGACGAGGACCTGGTTGACCTGGCGCAGGGACGGCAGGGTGATGTGGCGGATCTGCTTCCACACGCCGGCCCCGTCGAGGGCGGCCGCCTCGTACATGTCCCGGGGGATGTTCTGCAGACCGGCCATGACGGTCAGGAAGGCGAAGGGCCAGCCCTTCCACACGGAGACGGTGAGCAGGGCCCAGAAGCTGTTGTCGCCGAGGAGCCAGAAGGCGGGGCTGTCGCCGATGCCGAGCTGGTCGTGTAGCACGTGGTTGATCAGGCCGTTGTCCCGCTGGAACATGAACGCCCAGGTGATGACGGCGGCGTAGACCGGCAGGGCGTAGGGGACGAGGAAGAGGGTCCGCAGGAGGCCGCGGCCGCGGAAGTTCTCCTGGAGGAAGACGGCGGCGGCCGTGCCGAGGAACCAGCACAGGGCGACCGACGCCAGGGTGAACAGGCAGGTGGTGAAGAAGGACCTCAGCAGGTCCTGGCCGACGGGCGCGTCGAAGTCGATCGAGACGCGGTAGTTGTCGAGGCCGGCCCAGGGCGCGGACGACCAGTCCCGGATGAAGAACTGGGTGAGCTCCTTGAAGCTCATGCCGATGCCCATGAGCATCGGGACGAGGTGGACGAGGAGTTCGAGGACGAGCGCGGGGAGCAGCAGCAGGTACGGGAGGGCGATGCGGCGGCGCCCGGAGCGGCGCTGTGCGGGCGCCGCTCCGGGTCCGGCCGTGCGCACCGCGCGCTCACGTGGCCGAGTGACGGCGGTCTGGGTCATGTCCGGTGCTGCCTACTTCTTCGGCATCTGCTGCTGGGCCTTGTCGAGCTTGGCCTTCACGGACTCGGTGGTGACGGGCCGGCCGGCGGCGGCGTCGGCGAAGAGGTCCTTCACGGCGGTGCCGACGACGGTCTCGAACTGTGACTCCTCGGGGACCTGCGGCAGGGCGGAGGCGCTCTTGGCGAGCGTCTCGCGGATGACCGCGAGCGAGGCCGTGTTGAAGGCGGGGTCCTCCTGCGCGGCCTTGACCGGGGGGATGGAGCCGTAGGTCTTGTTGAGGAGGACCTGCTCCTCGTCGCTGGTCATGAACTTCACGAACTTCAGCGCGCCGTCGAGGTTCTTGGTGTTCTTGAAGACGGAGATGTTGATGCCGGCGACCATGGAGTTGGTCTGGGCGCCCTGGCCGGGGGTGCCGGAGGCGACGGGGGCCGGGACGACGCCCCACTGGTCCTCGGACATGCCCTGGGCGGCGAAGGTCTGCTGGGGGGTCTGCCACAGGACCATGCCGGTGCGGTTCTTGGCGAAGTCGGACAGCGACTGGTTCTGGGCGTACTCGGCGTTGCCGGGCGCGACGATCCTGGCGCCGGCCATCAGGTCGACGTACTGCTTGACGGCGGCGACGGCCCCCTCGGAGGTGAAGTCGGCCTTGCCGTCGGGGGTGAAGAAGTCGGCGCCGTGCTGCTTGCCGAGCACGAAGACCTGGTGGATGTTGTTGGACAGGTTGGCGCCCTCGACGCCGATGCCCCACCTGCCGTCCTTGCTGAGCTTCCTGCCGGCGGCCTCGACCTCGGCCCAGGTGGTCGGCGGCTTCGCTATGCCCGCGTCGGCGAACATCTTCTTGTTGTAGTAGAGCGCGTAGGCCATGGAGTAGAGCGGGACGGCGGCCGGGTCCTTGCCCGGGGCGCCGGTGGCGCCGAGGGCGGAGTCGACGAAGCGCTCCTTGCCGCCGATCGTGCCGAGGTTCTTCGCGTCCCAGGGCAGCAGGGCGCCGGTGGACTGGAGCGAGGAACTCCAGGTGTTGCCGATGTTGAGGACGTCGGGGCCCTGGCCGGAGGTGGTGGCGGTGAGGATCCGGTTGAGCAGGTCGGACCAGGGGATGACCTCCAGCTTGACCTTGATGCCGGTCTGCTTCTCGAACTTGTCGAGCTCGGGCTGGAGGACCTTCTTGTCGGCCTCCAGGCTGGTGCCCTGGTTCGTGGCCCAGTAGGTGAGCGTCTTCGGCTGGGAGTTGGAGCCGCCCGAACCGTCGGCGGTGCCGCCGCCGCAGGCGGTGGCGGCGAGGACGAGGGCGAGCGTGACGGCACCGGTGACGGCGGCTCTGCTTGTGCGCATGGCTCCAGGGCCCTTTCAGGGACGACGGGAGGTCCGACACCGCGGGCGGTCCCGGCCGCCTCCGGTGACGGGGCTTAATTTAGGATGTGAGTTAAACCTCATGAGAAGGTCGCGTCAAGGCCTGGAATGCGGGTATGTTGCACCGAAGGACTTCAGAGACGGGAACCCACGTGCACGCGACAAGTGGCCGTACGGTGCGTGACCTGCGGCGCGAGAACCGCACCGCCGTACTGCGGAGGCTGTACTTCGACGGACCGATGAGCCGCCTCATGCTCGCGCCCGCGACCGGGCTCAGCTCCGGCTCCGTCAGCAACGTGGTCTCCGAACTCGTCGCCGAGGGACTCGTCGAGGAGGCCGGCAGCGTCGACTCGGCCGGCGGACGCCCCCAGACCCTGCTCCGGATCAGCCCCGACAGCGGCCGCATGATCGGCGTCGACGTCGGCGAGACCCGCGTCCGCGTCGAGCTCTTCGATCTCACCCTCGCCGAACTCGCCCGTACGGACCGGGCGTTGCCCAGTCGCGGGCCGCGCACCTCCCGCTACGACGTGGACCTGGTCGTCGCCCATGTCCGCGACGGCATCGCGGAGGTGCTGCGGGAGGCCGACGTGGCCCCCGACCGGCTCCTCGGCGTGGGCGTCGGCGTCCCCGGCATCGTCGCCCACACCGCCGACGACGGTGCCGTCGTCCACGGACAGACCGTCGGCTGGGACGCCGTCCCCTTCGAACGCCTCCTGCGCCGGACCGTGGACCTCCCCGCCACCGTCCCCTACCGGATCGACAACGGCGCCAAGACCCTCGGCCAGGCCGAGATGCGGTTCGGCGCCGGGCGCGGCGCCCGCAGCGCCGTCACCGTCCTCTTCGGCTCCGGCGTCGGCGCCTGTGTCGTCACCGACCCCCTCGGAGCCGGGCGCGCCCTCGAATGGGGCCACCTCACCGTCGACGTCCGGGGGCGCCGCTGCCGCTGCGGCGCCCGGGGCTGCCTGGAGGCGTACGCGGGAGCCGAGGCCCTGCTCGCCCGCTGGCGCGAGGCGGGCGGTACCCCGCCGGCGGACGCCGACGAGGAGACCGCCCTCACCGCCCTGCTCGCCGCCGCCCACCCCGCCGACCCGGACACCGCCCCCGATGCCACCGCCCTCGCCGTCCTCGAAGAGACCGCCGAGTACCTCGGCGCGGGCTTCGCCGACCTCATCAACCTCTTCCAGCCCGAACGGATCCTCGTCGGCGGCTGGGCCGGTCTCCAGCTCGGCGCCCGCTTCCTCGACACCGTCACCCGGTACGCGACCGAGTACGCCCTGCGCCATCCCGCGAGCCGCACCAGCGTGGGCCTCGGCACCCTGGGCCCCGAGGCGGTCACGGTCGGCGCGGCCCTTCTGCCGCTGGACGACTTCTTCGCCCGGGGCGGCCGCCGCCCCGAGACCACCCCGACCGTGCCGGCGCCCGCCTGGCGGACGGCGCTCGCGGACCGCGTCACCCCCTGACACCGCGGGCGAGGCCGAGGGCGTCGACGCCGGGCGCGCCCGGCTCCGGAGCCCCGCCGGCGGGGCCGCCGAGAACGCCGGCGCGACGAACCGGAAGGTTCGCGCCCATACTGAGGAGGACGGCAGCCGTCCCGGGGCGCGCAGGTACGGGAATCGGGGTGGCGATGCACGAGGTGCCCTTCGAGGAAGTGACCGCCGGCGCGGCCCGGGACGCGGGCGGATGGCTGGGGGCCCTGCCCGTCGCCGTGGTCGCCACCGGCGCGGACGGGACGATCGTCCGCTGGGACCACGCGGCGGAGGACCTGCTCGGCTACACCCCGCACGAGGTGCTCGGCCGGCACATCGCCGACCTGCTCCACCCCGGCGCCGACCGCAGCCTCGGCCGCTCGCTCTGGGAGGGCGCGGCCACCGGGCGCGGGGTCATGGGCGTGGTGACCGCCTGGCACAAGGAGGGGCACCCGCTGGACCTGGAGATCTGGGCGTGCCCCGTGCCGGCCCGGCACCGGGGCGGCACGACGGTCCTCGTCTTCGCCGCCGAGGCGGAGGCCGCACGCCGTATCCGCGGCTCGTCGGCCGTGTGGGACGGACTGTTCTCCCGGTCCCCGGTCGGCATCGCGGTCCTCGACACCCAGCTGCGGTTCCTCCGCGTCAACCCGGCCCTGGAGGCCATGAACGGCCTTCCGCAGGCCGCGCACATCGGGCGCCGGCTGGTCGAGATCCTCCCCGACGTCAACGCCGCGGACATGGAACGGTCCATGCGCCGGGCCCTGGAGGAGGGCAGGCCCGTCCTGGACTCCCGGCGTACCGGACGCACCCCGGCCGACCCGGACCACGACCATGTGTGGTCGGGCTCCTACGTCCGGCTCGAGGACGCCGACGGACGTCCGATCGGGGTGGCCGCCACTCTGATCGACATCACCACCAAGGAACAGGCACAGCTCGCGGCCGAAGCGGGCCGGCGCCACCTCGCCCTGGTCAACGAGGCCACCCTCAAGATCGGCACCAGCCTGGATCTGGAGCGCACCGCACAGGAACTCGCCGACGTCGCCGTTCCCGACCTCGCGGACGCGGTCACCGTCGACGTCCTGGAGACCCTGGTCGACGGCGGCGAGCTCGGAGGCGGCCTGGTCGGCGGAGCCACGCTGCGCCGGCTGGCCAAGGCGCCGCTCGCCGGCTCGCCCGTCACCGAGGTCCTCGTCCCGCTGGGACGCACTCTCACCTTTCCCGCCAACGCGCCGTACACCCGGGCGCTCGGCGCACGCCGTCCGTTCACCGTCGCCGAGTTCGACGAAGCGGCCATCGCCCCGGCGGCAGTCCACTCCTCCGCTCCCGCGGAGCTGCTCAGGCGGGGCGTGCACTCCTTCGTGATGGTCCCGCTGCTCGCCCGCGGCGTGGTGCTCGGCCTGGCCACCTTCTACCGGACCCGGCCCGTCGGCCCGTTCACCGAGGACGAGGTCGACCTGGCCGGCGAACTGGCGGCCCGCGCCGCCGTCTGCCTCGACAACGCGCGCCTCTACAGCCGTGAACACGACACCGCCGCCGTCCTGCAGCGCAGCATGCTGCCCCAGCACATCAGCCCGCCGCCGGGGATCGAGGTCGCCCACCGCTATCTGCCCGCCAGCGACGTCAACGAGGTCGGCGGCGACTGGTACGACGTCATCACCCTGGACGGCGGCAGAGCCGCCCTGGTCATCGGCGACGTGATGGGCCACGGCACGGTCGCCGCGGCGGTGATGGGACGGCTCGCCGCGAGCGTCAGGGCCCTCGCCCGTCTCGACCTCTCGCCCGAGGAACTGCTGTACCAGCTGGAGGCCGCCCTCAACGACCTCGCCGAGCCGATGCTCGCGACCTTCCTGTGCGTCGTGGTCGACCCGGCCACCGGCCTGTGCCGCATCACCCGCGCCGGTCACCCGCCCCCCGCCGCCGTCACGCCCGACGGCACCGTTCGCCTGCTCGACGTGCCGCCGGGCCTTCCGCTGGGCGTCGGCGGCATCCGCTTCACGACCACCGAGGTCACGCTGCCCCTCGGCAGTCTCCTCGTCCTGTACACCGACGGCCTCGTCGAGGCCCGCAACAGCGACATCGACGCCCGCCTCACCGAGCTGACCGGCCTCCTCGCCGAGCCCGCACCGTCCCTGACCGGTCTCTGCGACCGCCTGCTCACCCACCTCGTCCCGGCCTCCGCGGACGACGACATCGCGCTCCTCGTGGCCCGTATCAACACGCCGCCCGGGGCCGCGGGCACCGATTCCTCCCCCTGACCGGAGGCGGCCGAAGACCTGGAGGCCCGGGACGGCCCGTCCCGTCTTGGGCCGTTCGGCCCCTCTGTGCGACCGCTTGGGCACTGACCAGCGCGACCGGTCGGAGGGAGAGTGGGGACAGGAGGAACCGGACAGGAGAAGCGCGACGGGGGCAGCACGACAGGAGAGAACGATGACCGGACACAGGGTGGAACGCAGGCGCAGCCTCCTCCCCGCCGCGATCCCCGCCGACCGGGTCGACGCCTCGTACGCGAACGGGATCCTCACCGTCCGTGTCCCCACGCCCGAGGAGAACGGAACCGTGCGGACCATCCCCGTGAAGCGTACGGAGCGAGGGGCCCGGGCCCACCGCATCGGGGACGAACTCACCGACACCGCCCCTGGCACCGACACCGCCCCCGGCACCGGGGCCGACTGAGCCCGGCCCTGCCCCGTCCGGCGCACCACTCCGCCCGAGGGACGCCCGCCATGAACCGTCACGAGACCCCGGACCCGGACCACCCCGCCGCGCCGCTGCCCGGCGCGACGCCCGTCGCGAAGGCCGTCGTCGTCCTGGTGCTGTCGCTCGCCCTGATCTGCGGGGCGGTGGCCGCCGGCGTCCTCTGGAACGCCGGCGTGAGCGCCGACCGCGAGCTCGCCCTCCACCGCCACCGGGTCACGGCCACCACCACCGAGCCGGCCCAGGACCCGCCCGGCGCCGCCCGCTACGGCGCGGCCCCCCGGGCCGTCGCCCACGCCGTCTGGTCCTACCCGAAGGACGTCGACCGCTCCGGGACCGTCGACGTCCCGCCCCGGACGCCCCGAGGACAGCGGGTCCCCCTCTGGGTCGACGACACCGGCACCCCCGCCCGACCGCCGGGCGGCGCCGCGGAACGCGCGCTGACCTCGGTCTCCGGCGGCACCGTGGCGGCCGGCGCGGTCGCGGCCTGCGGGGCCGGCGCGCTGCTGCTCGTACGCCGCCGGGCCCGGGACCGCCGGTACGCCGCGTGGGAGCGCGAATGGGAACAGGTCGAACCGCTGTGGTCCGGCCGGCTGCGGCGCGGCGGCCCCGGGACCGGCGACGGCTGAGCGGGCCGGTCTCGGTGCGCTCGCCCGGGTGCTCCCGGTTGCGGCGCCGCCGGTTCGCGAAACCCTGGAAGAGAAGGCAGTCGACAAGGATCCGGGGTGACACCGTGAGCGGACCCGCGCCCTCCGCCCCGCCGCCGCGCGCCGTCGTCTTCGACACCGACGGGGTGCTGCTCGACTCGGCCAGGGTCCACGCGGCCGCCTGGAAGGCCGCCTTCGACCCCTGTCTGGCCGCCCGCACACGCGGCGGCGACGCGCAGCCGCCCTTCGACGCCGAGACCGAGTACCGCCGGTTCGTCGACGGGAGGTCCCGCCACGACGGGGCGGCGGCACTCCTGTCCGCCCGGGGCCTCGGCCTCCCCGAGGGGACGCCCGCCGATCCGCCCGGCTGCGACACCGTCTGGGCGATCGCCGCACGCAAGGAGAGGGCCTTCCGGGACCTGGTGGGGGCGCAGGGCGTGCCGGTCTTCCCGGACGCGGCGCCCGCCCTCGACGCGCTGCGCGCCGCGCGCGTCCCCTGCGCCGCCGTGTCGGCCTCCCGGCACGCCCGGGAGCTGCTCAGGGCCTCCGGCCTCGCCGGGCTGCTGCCCGTCATCGTGGACGGCGAGACCGCCGCCGGACTCGGTCTGGCCGGAAAGCCGGACCCCGCCCTGTTCCTGCACGCCGCCGCCCTCCTCGGGAGCCGTCCGGCCGACGCCGCGGTGGTCGAGGACGCGCTCGCCGGGGTCAGGGCGGCCCGCCGGGGGAGGTTCGGCCTCGTCGTCGGTCTCGACCGCACCCCGGACGCGAGCATGACCGGCCCGCTCCGCGAACAGGGCGCCGACCTCACGGTCGCCGATCTGACGCTGCTGGTCCGCGGCGTCTGGGGCGGGCGGGCGTGACCGCGGGCTGGAGCCTGCGCTACGACCGGTACGAGCCGGAGCGCGAGCGGCTCGTCGAGGCGCTCTGCGCGCTGGGCAACGGCCGCTTCGCCACCCGGGGCTCCGCGCCCGAGTGTCCGGCCGGCGCCACCCACTACCCGGGCACCTACCTGGCCGGCTGCTACGACCGCAGCGCCTCGGTCGTCGCGGGTGAGCGGGTGGAGAACGAGGACCTGGTCAACCTGCCGAACTGGACGCTGCTGCGCTACCGCTGCCTGCCGGACGACGGGCCGCCCGGCGAGTGGCTGACCCCCGCCTCCGGGGACCTGCGCCACTACGAGGTACGGCTCGACCTGCGCGGCGGAGTGCTCACACGGAGCCTGTTCTTCCAGGACGCCGAAGGGCGCGGGCTGCGCGTGGGCCACACCCGGATCGTCCACATGGGAGACCCCTGGCTCGCGGCACAGCGCACGCTGTTCCGCGCGTACGGGTGGAGCGGTGCCGTCGAGGTCGAGTCCGTCCTCGACGGCGCCGTCACGAACGCCGGCGTGGAGCGCTACCGGCACCTGGAGGGACGGCACCTCACCGGCCACCGGACCGGCTTCGAACCCGGCGGGGTCGCCTGGCTCACCTGCCGTACGACCGACCCGGGCCTCCTCGTCGCCCTCGCGGTCCGCACCGTCGTCCACCCCGACCGCACCGTCCGGGAGGCGTCCACGCCGACCGGGACCGTCCAGACGGTGCTCCTGCCCGTCGGCCACCACCGCTCGGCGAGCCTCGTGAAGACCCTGTCCCTGCGCACGTCGACGGACCGGCCCGCCGCCGAGCCCTGTGCGGCCGCCTGCGGCGAGGCGGCCCGCGCCCCGTCGTTCCCGCGGCTGGTCGCCACCCACCGGGCCTCCTGGGAAGGGCTCTGGCAGCAGGGGGAGTTGCACGTCCCCGGGGAGGCGGGCCGCATCCTCCGGCTGCACCTCTTCCATCTGCTGCAGACGCTCTCCCCGCACACCGCGGAGCTCGACGTGGGCGTCCCGGCGCGCGGTCTGCACGGCGAGGCCTACCGGGGCCACGTCTTCTGGGACGAGCTGTTCGTGCTGCCCTACCTCGACCTGCACTTCCCCGAGGTCGCCCGGTCCCTCCTCCGGTACCGGCACCGCCGGCTCCCGGCCGCACGCGAGGCGGCCCGCCTGGCCGGCGGCGTCGGGGCCATGTACCCGTGGCAGAGCGCGAGTTCGGGCCGGGAGGAGACCCAGGAACTGCACCTCAACCCACGCTCGGGCCGCTGGCTGCCCGACGTCACCCGGCTCCAGCGGCATGTGGGGTCGGCCGTCGCGTACAACGTCTGGCGGTACGCCCAGGCCACCGGCGACCTCGGCTTCCTGCACTCCGCCGGGGCCGAGATGCTCCTTGAGGTCGCCCGGTTCTGGGCGGGCTCGGCCGCGCTCGACCCGGCGCTCGGCCGCTACCGGATCCGCGGGGTGGTCGGCCCGGACGAGTACCACGACGCCTACCCCGGCACATCGGCCCCGGGCATCGACGACAACGCCTACACCAACGCGACCGCCGCCTGGGTGCTCGCCCGGGGACTCGACCTCCTCGACGGACTGCCCGCCGCCCGCCGCTCGGAGCTGCGCGAACGACTGGCCCTCGACGACACCGAGCTCGACCGCTGGCAGGACGTGTCCCGCCGTCTGTACCTGCCCTTCCACCGGGGCGTGGTGAGCCAGTTCGAGGGATACGGGGAGCTGACGGAGCTCGACTGGGACGCGTACCGCGCCCGGTACGGCGACATCCGCCGCCTCGACCGGATCCTGGAGGCGGAGGGCGACACGGTCAACCGCTACCAGGCGTCGAAACAGGCGGACACCCTCATGCTCGGCTACCTCTTCCGGCCCGAGGAGCTGCGCGGCCTGTTCGCCCGGCTCGACTACCGCCTGGACGACGAGATCTGGCGCGCGACCGTCGCGTACTACCTGCGCCGCACCAGCCACGGATCCACGCTCAGCAGCCTCGTCCACGGCTGGGTGCTCGCCCGGCAGCAGGGCGCCGACGCCTGGCGGTACTGCGAGGAGGCGCTCCTCGGCGATGTGGCCGACGTCCAGGGCGGCACCACCGGCGAGGGCATCCACCTCGGGGCGATGGCGGGGACGATCGACCTGGTGCAGCGCGGGATCACCGGCCTCGAAGCGGGCTCGGAGGGCCTCCGGGTCGCGCCGGTGACCCTGCGGGAGCTTCCGCGCTTCGCGTTCACCCTCTGCGCCGGCGGTCATCGCGGGGTGCGGGTACGGGTGCTGCCCGGGCGACTGGCCGTGCGCGTCCCGGCCGGGCCCTCGGCGCCGCTCACCGTCATGCTTCCGGGAGATCGGCGGTTCACCGTCACACCCGGGGAGGAGCGCTGGTTCCGCCTGTGACCCGGGGCTGTCTCCGGGGCCCGGGGCTCCTCCCCGTGGCCGCGTACGGTCAGGCGGTCGGTCAGCGGGTCAGCTCCTCGGCCAGGAGGTCCATCAGCAGGCCGTCGTGCCAGGTGCCGTCGGGGCCGCGCTCGTACCGCCGCATGACTCCGACGGGCCGGAAGCCGACCTTCGTGTAGCAGCGGATCGCGGCGGCGTTGTCGGCCGCGGGGTCGATGACCAGACGGTGGTAGCCGCGGTCGTCGACGAGGTGGCGGGCCAGTGTGCGTACGGCGTCGGTGCCCAGGCCGCCGTCGTGCACGGCGGGATCGAGGAAGACGTCGATACCGGCGTGCCGGTAGTCCGGATCCTCCTCGGAGTACCACTGGATCATGCCGATGATCCGCTCCTGGTGGAGAACGGTGAAGGCGTGGCTGTCGGGGTCCTGGAGGTCGGCGGCGATCTCGGCCTCCAGGTCCTCCCCGCCCTGCCACCGTGCCCGGACCTCGGGAGTGTCGCGGATGGCGGCCAAGGCGCGGATGTCCCCGGTGGCGGTGGGGCGGAGGACGACGAGGGCACCCTGCAGCACGGTCATGCCCCCGGACACTACGCGCCTCGCAGTCGGTGCCGACCCAGGACTCGGAATGGTGCCCCGGTGGATGCCCGGACGGCGAACTATGGTGTCCCACCACATACGCGGGTGACCTGCGTGTTTCTACGGTGTGGCGACACGTACACGTCCCCGTCATCCCGCTCGGAAGTGGTGCACATGGCCGCCGCAACACACGCTCCCACGCCCCCCGGCTCCCTCAAGCGCATCGTCGCCGCCAGCCTCATCGGCACGACCATCGAGTGGTACGACTTCTTCCTCTACGGGTCGGCCGCCGCCCTGGTGTTCAACAAGCTCTTCTTCCCCGAGTCCGACCCGCTGGTCGGGACGCTGCTTTCGTTCCTGACGTACGCCGTCGGGTTCGCCGCCCGGCCGCTCGGGGCGCTCGTGTTCGGGCACTACGGGGACCGGCTCGGGCGCAAGAAGCTGCTCGTGCTCAGCCTGCTGATGATGGGCGGGGCGACGTTCGCGATCGGACTGCTGCCCACGCACGCGACCGTGGGCTCCGCCGCGCCCGTGCTGCTCACCGTGCTGCGGCTCGTCCAGGGCTTCGCGCTCGGCGGGGAGTGGGGCGGGGCCGTACTGCTCGTGTCCGAGCACGGGGACGCGAAGCGGCGCGGGTTCTGGGCCTCCTGGCCGCAGACCGGCGCGCCGGCCGGGCAGTTGCTCGCGACCGGGGTGCTGTCCGCGCTGACCGCGCTGCTCTCGGACGCCGCCTTCACCTCGTGGGGCTGGCGGGTGCCGTTCCTGCTGTCCGGCGTGCTCGTGATGGTCGGCCTGTGGATCCGGCTCTCCGTCGACGAGTCGCCCGTCTTCAAGGCCGCGCTCGCCGCCGCCGAGGAGCGCAACGCTGCCGCCGCGCCGGCCGAGAAGACGCCGCTGGTCGCCGTCCTCAGGCACCACTGGCGCGACGTGCTGATCGCCATGGGCGCCCGCATGGCCGAGAACATCAGCTACTACGTCATCACCGCCTTCATCCTCGTCTACGCCACCACCCAGGTCGGCCTCTCCAAGCAGACCGCCCTCAACGCCGTCCTCATCGGCTCCGCGATCCACTTCGCGGTCATCCCGCTCTGGGGCGCGCTGTCCGACCGCATCGGGCGCCGGCCCGTCTACCTCGTCGGCGCCGTCGGCGTCGGCCTGTGGATGTTCCCCTTCTTCGCCCTCATCGACCAGGACTCCTTCGGCAGCCTGCTGCTCGCCGTCACGGTCGGCCTGATCCTGCACGGCGCCATGTACGCCCCGCAGGCGGCCTTCTTCTCCGAGATGTTCGCGACCCGGATGCGCTACTCCGGCGCCTCCATCGGCGCCCAGTTCTCCTCGGTCGCCGCCGGCGCCCCCGCGCCGCTGATCGCCGTCGCACTGCTCGACGAGTACGACAGCTCGACCCCGATCGCCCTCTACGTGATCGCCGCCGCGCTCCTCACGGTCGTCGCCGTCGCCTGCGCCCGAGAGACCCGGCACCGCGACCTCGCCGACGTCACCGACTCGGCGCCCCGTGCCGCCACCGCCGACTCGGTCCGCGTCGAGGCCTAGGGGGTGTCTCGTTCGTGATGGGCGGACATGCGAGAGGGCCCCGCTCTGCCGAGCGGGGCCCTCTCGACGTCACCTCAGGTGCCGGGTGAAGAACTCCGCCGCGGCGTCACCCGCGTACCGCGGGACGCCGGTGTGCCCGCCCATGTTGGCGTGCAGGGACTTCTCGTCGGAGCCGAAGGCGTCGAAGAGGTCCAGGGACGCCTGCCGGTCGTTCCCCTCGTCGTCCCACTGCAGCAGGACGTGCAGCGGGATGGTGACCCGGCGGGCCTCCTCGAACATGACGCGGGGCACGAGGCTGCCGGCGAAGAGGACGGCGGCCGCGACGCGCGGCTCGACCACCGCGAGGCGGACGCCGATGGAGATGATTCCCCCCGAGTACCCGACCGGGCCGCCGATCCCGGGCAGCGCGAGGAGGGCGTCGAGGGCGGACCGCCATTCCGGGACCGCCTGGTCGACGAGGGGCAGGACCAGGGCGTCGATGATCTCGTCGCCGACCGATTCGCCGGCCTCCATGGCCCGGCGCAGGTCGGCGCGGGCCCGGTCGGTGGCGGGCAGGCGCGGCCGGTCGCCGCTGCCGGGGAGCTCGATGGTGGCCGCGGAGAAGCCGTCCGCCGCGGCCTGCCGGGCCCGCGCCACCAGCCGGGGGTACATCCTGCCCAGTCCGAGCGGGGGGTGGCCGAGCAGGATCAGCGGCACCGGTGCGGACGTGGACGCCGATGCGGGCGTCCACAGGATGCCGGGGATGTCGCCGAGGGTGAACTCGCGCTCCACGACGCCGTCGTCGAGTCGCCGTTCGGAGGTGAAGTGCATGGTCGTGCCTTTCGGGAATGCGCTGGGCGGCGCTCCCGGACGACGACCTATCGCCCGACCGTGACCCCGGAGGAGAGCACCCATGTCGATACTGCGTTCACGGGTACCACCTCCTCGTTCTCTCGCACGGCCGCCTGAAAGCTAGCAGCGACGGCCGCGCTCGGCCAACGGGTTTCTCGCTCCCGGCCAAGTTCCGGAAGAGACGGCCTAGTCGCAGGTCACCTTGTCCCGCGGCGTGTAGTGCGTGTGGAAGGTCTCCCGCTTGACCTCCGTGCCGCCGTTCTTGAACACCCGGTCGACATTGATGTCGAAGCCCTCCAGCGGCTCCTGCACCTCGCACTTGTCCGCGAGCTTGCCCTTGCGCTCACCGGGCGGCGTGATGTTCGTGCGCGGGCCCGCGACCGCCTCGACCGAGTCGTACCTCTTCGTGCCGAGGAAGCTCACCGTCACCGACGAGTCCGTCGAACTCGCCTTGATGTAGATCGGCTTGCCCGTGTCGTTGCGGAACCTCAGGTCCAGCGTGCCCCACGCCACCGTGGCCTCCCGGCCGGCCGGGTAGCGCTCGATGTAGAAGGAGTGGGCGCCGTGCTCGATCGGGTGGACGCCGGCGAAGAACAGCGCGTTGTAGACCGTGGTCGCGACCGCCGAGACACCGCCCCCGGGGGCCTTCTGGTACTGACCGTCCATGATCATGGTGCCGTCGACGAAGCCGTTCGCCTCGGTGCGCTCGCCGACGGTGCGGTTGAAGCTCCACACCTCGCCCGGCCGCACGACGGAGCCGTTGATCAGCTCGACCGCCCGGCCGATGTTGGTCGTGCGGTACGGCGCGGTCGGGAAGTTCACCGTGAAGGTCGACATCTGCTCGGTGATGCCGAGCCGCGCCAGCGACTCCGCCGACACCTTGGGCTGCGTCACGGTGGTGGCGACCGCCGCCGTACGGGCCGCGGCGCCCTGCCTGGTGAGCAGCGGCCGTACGGCGCGGCCCAGGGCGTCCGAGGAGACCTGGCGGCCGGGGCGGCCGTCCTGCTCCACCACGACCTTGCCGCCCCGCACGCCGAGGCGCCCCTCGACCGGGCCGCCGGTGAAGTCGTGCAGCGGGCGTGCCACGTCCGGGTCCCGCAGCAGGGACTTCGCGTCCAGGGCCGGGGTGAGCCGGCCGTTCTCGGCCTTCACGTCCAGGTGGTCGCCGAGGGTGGTGGCGGCGATCGACAGGCGCTTGTCGTCCGAGGTGAGGGTGACGGGGCCCGACATGGCGGGGTCCGCGAACTCCTTCACGAAGCGGGAGACCTCGGCGGCCCCCACCTTCGGGTGGGTCACGGAGACCGGGAGCACCACGGGCGCCGCGGCGCCGCCGCCGGCCCCGGGGTAGGCGGCGCGCAGCGCGTCGACGGCCTTGTCGGTGTCCAGGGCGCGCCCGTCCTGCGCCTGGGTGACGACCGGCCGGCCGTCCTTGAAGGAGACGGCGCCCTCGCGGACGGTGCGGTCCTGCTGCTTCGCGGTGGCGGCGAGCGCGGCCCTGGCCTTCGTACCGTCGAAGGAGACGACCGGTGCGACGTCCCGGCTGCCGGAGGAGAAGAGCCGGCCGATCACGGTGAGCGGGTCGCGGGACGGGTCGGCGGCGCGGTCCGCGGTGGCGGCCACGTCGACGGTCAGGCCGGCCGCGGCCGGATCGACGGTGGTCGTGGTGTCGCCGACGGCGACCCGTACCGGGTCCTTCCAGGCGGCGGGGGCGGCGTCGGTGAGCCGGGCGGCGGCCTCGGCGCGGCTCAGCCCGCCGATGTCGATCCCGTCGACCCGCGTGCCCTCGGAGATGTCGTCCCCGGCGACGGCGAGTCCCGCCACGTACAGTCCTCCGGCGGCGGCCGCGACCACGCCGGTCGCGATCGCCGCCTTGCGTATGCGGCCGCGGCGCCCGTTCGGGCCCGCGGCGGTGTGGTCGGTCGTGGAGCGGCGCACACACCCTCCCGGTGCGGTCAGGAAGTCAGGGGGAACCCCCGGTGGGACGCCGCCGGCCGGTGCCTGTACCGGAGCGTGCCGGAACCGTGGCCGGGCGTCCCGCGCTCGGGGGTATCCCTCGACGGTACGCCCATCCGGGGGATAGATCCAGATAGTCCCTTTTGTTCTCCGGGTGACGCTCCTCTCACTCCTCGGGAACTAAGGTGGATCGGTGCCCACGTCTCCGATCGGTCCCCAGTCCGTCGACCGCGCGCTCGCCCTCCTCGACGCCGTCGCGGACGCCGACCGGCCCGTCGCCGCCAAGACGCTGGCCCGGACCCTCGGCTGCGCCCTGTCGACCGTCTACCACCTCACCGGGCCGCTGATCGCCCGCGGCCACCTGGCCCGCACCCCCGAGGGCTACGTCCCCGGCCCCCGCGTCCCCGCCCTGCACCGCGCCTACCAGCGCCACCACGGCCTCGGCGCCCCGGTCGCCGAACTGCTCGGACAGCTGCGCCGCAGCGCCGACGCCGTCGCCTACTTCACCGCCTACCGCGACGGCCGGATCACCGTCGTCGACACCACCGCGCCGGTCACCGACACCGCCCACCCCTTCGCCCCCGGACCCGAGGCCCGCGCCCACGCCACCGCGCACGGCAAGGCCCTGCTCGCCGAACTGCCCCGGGCCGCCCGCCGCCGCTACCTCGACGCCCACGGCATGGCCCGCTTCACCGACCGGACGATCACCAGCCCGGAGCGCTTCGAGGCCGAGCTCGCCCGGGTCCGCGACCGGGGCTTCGCCGTCTCGGTGGGCGAGGCGGACCCCGCGTACACCTGTCTGGCCACCGCCCTGCCGCCGCTGCCCGGCGGCGACGGGACGGTGCGGGCGCTGTCCGTGTCGCTGCCCACCGCCGACTTCCGGCACCGGCACGGCGAGCTGCGCGCCGCCCTCGCCCGCGCCGTCCCTCTCTTCACGGCGAGCTTTCCGACCCTGCCGGAATCCTGAACCACACGAGTGGCCGCGGGCCCGGCCGCGCCGCACGATGAGCGCATGATCTTCATCGCCGTACGCTTCACCGTCCGCCCCGAGCACGCCGACGGCTGGCTCGACCGCGTCGCCGACTTCACCCGCGCCACCCGCGAGGAGCCCGGCAACCTCTTCTTCGACTGGTCGCGCAGCGTCGACGACCCGAACCGCTTCGTGCTCCTGGAGGCCTTCGCCGACACCGAGGCCGGCGCCGCGCACGTCGCCTCCGCGCACTTCAAGGCCGGACTCGCCACCATGGGCGAGGCCGTCGCCGCCACCCCGGAGATCATCAACGTCGAGGTGCCGCAGCAGGGCTGGGGCGCGATGGCCGAGCTCGCGCGCTGACGGCGGAGCCCGTCCTGCGGGTGCGGCGCCCTGCCGCACCCGCAAGACTGGACGGACACGACCTCCCGTCGGATCGGGGCGTCCGCCATGCCGCTGCGACAGCCGTCCGCGCCACTGCGCCGCTGGACCGTGCTGTACGTCCTCTTCGTCGCCGGCGTGACCGTCGCCTATCTGCAGATCCCGTCCTGGCACACCGCGCTGTGGGCCCTCATCGGACTCAGCGGCGTCGCCGCCATCCTCACCGGCGTCCATCTGCACCGGCCCGCCCGCCGCTGGCCCTGGCTGGTGCTCGCCGCCGCCAACCTCACCTTCGTCTGCGGCGACACCGCCTACAACGTCCTGGAGGACTTCTTCCACCAGGACCGGCCCTTCCCCTCCGTGGCCGACGCCTTCTACCTCGCCACCTACCCGCTCTTCGCGCTCGGGCTCTACGGCTTCATCCGGCGCCGCGCCGCCGGCCGCGACCTCGCCGTCGCCCTCGACGCGCTGATCCTGACCTCCGGCCTCGCCCTGCTGTCCTGGGTCAACCTGATCACCCCGCTCGCCACCTCCCCCGACATGTCGTGGATCGAGCGCGCGATCTCCATCGCCTATCCGCTCGGCGACGTCCTGATGCTCGCCATGCTCGCCCGGCTGCTGGTCCCCGGCGGCCTGCGGTCCCGCAGTGTGCAGCTGCTCACCCTCGGCACCTGCGGCATCCTCTTCTCCGACGTCGTCTACGGCGTGCAGCAGATGAACGGCACCTGGCAGGTCGGCACCCCCTGGGACCTCGGCTGGGTGGTCTTCTTCACCGCCTGGGGCCTGGCCGCCCTGCACCCCTCGATGACCGGCCTGACCGACCTCGCGCCCGAACCCACCGCCGGGATCGCGCAACGGCGCCTGGCGCTGCTCGCCCTCGCCTCCCTCATCGCCCCCGGACTGCTGCTCTTCCAGTCACTGCGCAGCGACCCGGACCGGGACACCGGCGTCATCGCGATCTTCTCCGCGCTGATGTTCCTGCTCGTCCTCGTCCGGCTGTGGGGCATGATGGCCGACCACCGCAGGGCCGAGGCCCGCGAGCGCAGCCTCCGGATCGCCTCGGCCTCCCTGGTCGCGGCGCTCAGCCCGCGCGAGGTCGCCGCCGCCGTCGAGACCGCCACCACCACCCTCTTCGGGCCCGCCACCCCGCACCACACCATGCTGCTCGCCCGCGACCGGCGCGGCCGGCTCGCCGCCGTGCCCACCGGCCGGTGCCCCTGGAACGTCCAGACCGCGGAACTCGCCGCACCCGACGGCCCGCCCTGGCCGGATCTCCTCGCCGAGGGCAGCCGGCTGCTGCCGGCCGAACGCCTCGCCCCCGCCCTCGCCGGCGCCGTCGCCCCCGAGACCCACGCCCTGCTGTGCCCGCTCGCCCTCCAGGCCCCGGCCGCCGGCGAACCGCTGCTCGGCGCGCTGCTGCTGGCCGGCACCGAGAAGAAGCTGATCGAGATCGCCGGACCCGCCCAGTCCCTCGCCTCGCAGGCCGCACTCGCCCTGGAACGCTTCGGACTGAGCGAGGAGGTCAGCCGGCGGACCAGCGAGGCCTACTTCCGCACCCTGGTGCACAACACCTCGGACGTCATCCTGATCGTCGACGACGACGACACCGTCCGCTACGCCAGCCCGTCCGCGGAGAACATGTTCGGCCGTTCCCTGCTGCCCGGCACCCCGCTCGTCGAACTCCTCGCCCCCGGCGACGCCGCCGGCGCCCTGCGGATCCTCGCCGGCGTGCGCTCCCGCGGCCATCTGGACGCCCGCGACGACTGGAAGCTGCTGCACGGCGGCGCCGCCGACCTGGAGGTCGAGGTCCGGTGCAGCAACCTGCGCGCCGAGCAGACCGTCCACGGCCTGGTGCTGACCCTCCGGGACGTCACCGAACAGCGCAAACTGGAGCGCGAGCTCACCCACCGCGCCTTCCACGACTCGCTCACCGGACTGCCCAACCGGGTGCTGCTGCTCGAACGCATCGAGCGCGCCCTGCTGCGCGGCCGCCGCGAATCCACCCTCACCTGCATGCTCTTCGTCGACCTCGACGACTTCAAGGTCGTCAACGACACCATGGGCCACTCCGTCGGCGACGAACTCCTGGTCGCCGTCGCCCGCCGGCTCACCGCCGTGCTGCGCCTCACCGACACCGCCGCCCGGCTCGGCGGAGACGAGTTCGCCGTGCTCATCGAGGGCGCCCACGACCCCGGCGACGCCGAGGCGCTCGCCGCCGAGATCGTGCACACCCTCAGCCAGCCCTTCCACCTCACCGACGGCGCCGTGTCCGTCTCCACCAGCGTCGGCGTCGCGACCGTCCTCGACAGCGCGCACGCCGAGGAACTCCTCGGCCACGCCGACCTCGCGCTGTACGCGGCGAAGGCCGCCGGCAAGAAGCGGTGGCGGCGCTTCCGGCCCGAGCTGCACTCGCGGCTGGTCGCCCGTCACGAACTCCAGGCCGGCATGGACACCGCCATCGCCGACCACGCCTTCGCGCTGCGCTACCAGCCCATCGTGCAGGTCGACGACGCCACCCTGGCCGGCTTCGAGGCACTGATCCGCTGGCCGCACGCCCGCCGCGGCATGGTCCCGCCCGACCAGTTCATCACCCTCGCCGAGGAGAGCGGCCACATCATGCCGCTCGGCGCCTGGGTGCTCGACCACGCCGCCCGCGAGATCTCCCGCTGGCAGCGCGACCACCCCCGCACCCCGCCGCTGCGCGCCAGCGTCAACGTCTCCGCCCGCCAGTTCCGCGACCCCGGCCTGCTCGACGTCGTACGGCGCACCCTGCGCTCCTCCGGTCTCGCTCCCGGCTCGCTGGTCCTGGAGCTCACCGAGTCGGTGCTGATGCGCGGCGACGAGCAGATCGGCACCACCATGCGGGCCCTGAAGGACCTCGGAGTGTCCATCGCCATCGACGACTTCGGCACCGGCTTCTCCTCGCTCAGCTATCTGCGCGAGTTCCCCATCGACCTGCTCAAGGTCGACAAGTCCTTCATCGACGACATCACCACGGACCGGCAGCAGGTCGCCCTCGTCGAGGGCATCGTCCGCATCGCCGAGGTCCTCGGCCTCCAGGTCGTCGCCGAGGGCATCGAGAACGAGGACCAGCGCGCCCTGCTCGCCGACATGGGCTGCCGTTACGGCCAGGGCTTCCTCTTCGCCCGGCCCATGACCGCCCACCAGGCCGAGACCTTCCTGCACCGCGCCCCCGCCCGGCCCACCCGCATCGCCCGCACGGTGCGGGCCGCGCGGGCGGCCCGGGAGTCCCGTACCGGAGAGGGCACGAGCACCGCCGCGGCCGGGCAGGACGCCGCCTCCCGGGCCGCCCGGCTCGACCTGCGCTGGCGCGACCTGGAACGGCTCAAGCGCACCAGCCCCATGTGCGACGCCGTCATCGACGCCGTCGACGGACGCCGGCTGCGGGTCGGCGACCACTGGCTGGTCGACTTCGCCTCCTGCAACTACCTCGGCTTCGACCTCGACCCCGAGATCATGGACGCCATCGACCCACAGGTCCGCACCTGGGGCACCCACCCCAGCTGGTCGCGGCTGATCGGCAGCCCCCGCCTCTACCCGCGCATCGAGGAACGCCTCACCGCCCTCCTCGGCGCCCCCGACACCCTGCTCCTGCCGACCATCACCCTCATCCACCAGTCGGTCATCCCGCTGCTCGCCGCCGGCGGCGAGGTCTTCGTCGAGGCCACCGCCCACCGCACCATCTACGACGGCTGCGTCGTCGCCCGCGCCCAGGGCGCCCGGCTGCACCGCTTCCGCTCCGACCGGCCGTGGGAGCTCGACACCCTGCTGCGCGAGACACCCGCCGGAGCCACCCGGCTCGTCTGCATGGACGGCGTCAACAGCATGACCGGCAACTTCCCCGACCTGAGCGGAGTCGCCCGGATCTGCCGCCGCCACGGCGCCCTGCTGTACGTGGACGACGCGCACGGCTTCGGCGTCATCGGCGAACGCGGCCCCGGCGAGACCAGCCCCTACGGCTCGCGCGGCAACAGCCTGGTCCGGCACCTCGGCGAGAGCTACGACGGCCTCGTCCTCGTCGGCGGCTTCTCCAAGGCGTACTCCTCGCTGCTCGCCTTCCTCGCCGTGCCGCCCCGCCTCAAGGACCACCTCAAGGTGGCCGCCGCCCCCTACCTCTACTCCGGGCCGTCCCCGACCGCCTCGCTCGCCACCGCCCTGGCGGGCCTGGACGTCAACGAGCGGCGCGGCGACGCGATCCGGGCCGATCTGCACCGCAAGACCGCCCGGGTCCTCGACCACGTCCGCGGCCTCGGCATCGCCACCCCCAACACCGACGGGCTGCCCATCGTGGAGATCCCGCTCGGCGACGCCGCCGACCTGGAGGCCGTCGCCGGCTTTCTCTGGGAACGCGGCATCTACGTCACCCTCGCCAGCTATCCGCTCGTACCGCGCGACCGGGTCGGCTTCCGGCTCCAGATCACCGCCGCCAACACCGACGAGGAGATCGAGCAGCTCAACGACACCCTCACCGCGGTGTCGCGGCGCTTCGCGCTCCAGCGGCAGGTCCCCACCGGCCCCGGCGCCGTCCCGGCCGGCCGGCCCCCGGAGCCCCGGTGACCGGCCGCGGCACCGCCGCCGTACGCCGGAACCGGGACGCGGACTGGGACGCCTGGCCCGTCGCCGCCTACCTGGCCGAGAACTACCGACAGGTGCACCCCTGCGACCGGGGCGTCATCCACCACCACTCCGTCTTCTACCGGCAGTTCGAGCCCGGCGCCCTCGCCCGCACCCTCGAACTCGGCGCCGGACCGAACCTCTACCCGCTGATGCTCGCCGCCGGCGCCAGCCGCCGCATCGACGCCCTCGAACCCGGCGCCGCGAGCCTCGACTACCTCCGGCGCCAGCTGACCCACGGCCCGGAGGACAGCTGGCAGTCCTTCTACGCCCTCGCGCGCGCCCTCGACCCCGCCCTGCCCGCCACCCTCGCCGAGGCCCTGACCCGCGTCCACGTGCTGCCCGGCGACGCCGCCGGTCTCCCCGAAGGGCGGTACGACGCCGCCTCCATGAACTTCGTCGCCGAGAGCGTCACGGAGGACCGCGCCGAGTTCACCGTCCTGTGCGACACCTTCGTCCGCGCCGTCCGCCCCGGCGGCCGCCTGGTCGCCGCGTTCATGGAACGCATGCCCAGCTACCGCATCGGCGGCGGTCCCGTGTGGCCCGCCTGCCCGGTCGACGAGACCGCGCTGCGCGCCGTGTTCACCCCGCGCACCACCGCCCTGCGGATCTCCCGGCTCGCCAAGGACCGCACCCTGCCCGAGTACGGCGACACCGGCATCCTGCTCCTCACCGCCGAGCGGCCCGCTGCCTGACCATCGCCGCGTAGTCCGCGAGCGACGAACCCGGCGTGCCGTCGTACAGACTGCGGTCGAAGGCCCACATCAGATCGCCGAGCCGGCACGAGTCGAACTGGTGGAACGCCGCCGCCATCACCTCCGGCCCGTACGCCGCCACCTGCTGGCCGGCGCTCTCCCCGTCGATCCGCCCGAAGCCCTCGGCGCGCGCCACCGCCACCACATAGCGGGTCGACGACCAGGCCCGCAGCGTCGCGTCGGAGGCCGTCCCCACCCGGCTCGGATCGTCCGGCCGGCAGCCGTTGTCCGAGGGCCGGCCGGTGCCGTCGACCAGGGCCGTGGTCACGACGCGGACCTGCTCGCCGTGGTCGAGCAGCCCGAGGGTACGGAAGAAGCCGACGCCCCGGCCGACCAGTCCGATCGCCCGGGTGCCGTCCAGACGCGCGGCGACCGCCGCCGCGTAGTCGGACGGATAGAAACCCGCCCCCGGCACGAGGACCTTCACCCGCCCGTGGTGCCCAAGCCCGGCGAGCAACTCGATCTCCCAGTTCACCGCGTCGGCGAGGGAGTTCAGATACCAGTCGTACCAGCGGGCCACCTGGTCCTCGGTGAAGGGCGCTCCCCGGTACGTGCGCTCCCCGGGCCGCCAGCCGGGATACGGGCTCGCCGCCTGGGCGTGCCGGTCGTAGGCCCAGAACTCGCCGGTGTCCCGCCCGCCCGACAGCGCCCGCGGATACGCGAACTCGCCGTTCTCGTCGATCCCGAGCCGGACCGTCCACACCCGGTCGAGCCCGATCCGCTCCCGCACCCGCGCCACGTACGCGGCGACCTCGCCGCGCACCGGGTCGCTGAACACCACATTGGGGACGGCCGTGCTGCGCTCGCCGAACTGGTTCACCCACACCGACTCCGGATGGGCGCTCGCCAGCCACCGCGGCGGGTGGTTGAGCCCGAGCCCCGCCTCCACCTTGAGACCCGCGTCCAGGAAGGCCCGCAACCGGCCTCGTACCTCCCGCGCGTACGCGTCGTCGTACACCCCGCGCTCCGGCTCGAACCGGCTCCAGTCCACCTGCAGATGCGCGACCCGCAGCCCCTGCGCGTACTCCTCGGCCGCCCGCTCCGGTGCCGTCTGGAGTGTCCCGAACAGGTGCGGTCCGGGCGGCGGCCCGTCGCGGCGCAGGGTGCCGAACGCAGCCGCCACCAACGAGAACAACACCACCGCCGAGGCCAGGCCGAGCAGCACGGGCCGCCGTACCCGGGACCCGTGCGCCCGGGTCACGACAGCAGCTCCCGGTACAGCGCCGCGTAGTGCGCGGCGAACCGCTCGGGACCGAAGTGCTCCTCCACCGCCGCCCGGCCCCGCTCGGCGAGCACGTCCCAGGACCGCGGCTGGTCGAGCAGCCACACCAGCTGCTGACCGGTCCGCCGGGCGTCGCCCGCCGGCGCGCGCAGCACCGCGTTGCCGAAGTCGGCGAACTGCGGCAGGTCGCTGAGGATCGCCGGCCGCCCGGTGGCCAGCGCCTGCAGCACCGTCAGCGGGATGTCCGCCTTCCCGCCGATCGACTCCGGCGGGAACAGCAGCACGTGCGCCGCCGCGATCAGGCCCGCCATGTCGTCCACATAGCCCCGCACCTCGACGTCCCGCAGCCCCGCCGCCCCGGCCCGCTCGCGCAGCGCCTCCTCCAGGGCGTGCCGGTCCTGCCCGGGCCGCCCGCGCATCGCGAGCACCAGCCGGAACACGGCGCCCGCCCGGGCCGCCTCCGCCGCCGCGTCCACGGCGACCTCCGCGCCGCCGTCCGGGTCGTGATGCCCCGCGAACAGCACCAGCGGCAGCCCGGCCGGCCGGGGCCGGGACGGCCAGTGCTCCAGCGGGATCATCGGCGGGATCACCCGTACGTCCCCGAAGTCCGCGGCCCGCAGCCGCCGCGCCATCGACTCCGACAGGGCGACCGTGGTGCCGAGCGGCCGGGTACGGGGAAGCAGCCGCGGGTCCATCACACCCGGCACCGTGTGCACCACCGGCCGGGCCCCGAGCAGCAGCGGCCGCAGCCACGAGAACGCCGGGAAGGTCCGGCCGATCGTCAGGAAGGCGTGCACCAGGTCGCAGCGCCGCGCGTGCACCGCCCCGGCGAGCGCCGACTGCGCCCGCTCGGGCACATGCGGCACACCGTCCCGGGACAGGATCCGCACCGGGTGCCCGCCGTGCGCGGCCGGCGGGGGCCGGCCGCGCCGGTGCGGCCACTGGGCGAACCAGGTGAACTCCACGTCGGGCAGCGCCCCGAGCACGTCCGAGGCGAGCCGCACGTCGGCCCCGTCCGCCCCGTCCAGCGGGCTGCTGGTCAGGAGCAGGACGCGCGGGCGGCGCGGGGTCGTGCTCATCGCGGGCCGCCCGGCACCGGCCCCGGCGGCGGCAGCTCGTACAGCGCGAGCGTGCCGTAGGTGTGGCCGTCGACGGCGAACAGCAGCCGGGCGTCCCGCGTCAGCTGTCGCACCTCGGCGGGTGTGGACCGGCCGTAGCCCTGGTCGATCACCTTCCACGGGACGATCGCGTACCGGGCCTGGTGCACGGCCCGTTCACCGGGCGAGACCCAGTTCCCGAGCCGGTAGGTGTCCTCGAAGGTCCAGTAGCTGACGCCCCGGGTACGGGCGCCGTCGACCGTGACGATGCCGCTGCCGGGCGGCACGTGCGTGCGCAGATAGGCGTCCAGCCTCACGAAGCCGTCGTCGGGCGTGCCGCGCTCCCGCGCGTACACCGTGGCCGGCACCGCGAGCACCGCGACCAGGCCCGCGACCACCGTGGCCCGCAGCGCGGGCCGGCCGCGCGGCACCGGCACGGTCACCGAGAGCGCCACCAGGTTCGGCACGAACAGCAGGTACAGCGCCTGCTCCTCCAGGGTGCCGATGCCGAGCGCGTACGCCAGGGTGAGGATCGCCGAGGCGTGGAACAGCACCAGGAGGCGGTACACCGGCTCGCGTCGGCGCAGCAGCAGGACCAGCGCCACCGGGGTCAGGAGCAGCAGCAGATACGTGGTGGCGTAGCCGGGGAGCTCGGCGGCCAGCCGGCCCGGGAGCGAGGGCGTGCCCGGCGCGTTGAACCCGGTCTCCTGCACGATCCCGAGCAGCCGGCGCAGGCCGTGCGTCTTCTCGTCCCAGAACTCCGCGCCGTGCCCGAAACCCGCCACGAGCGCCACATAGACGCCGTACGGGACGACCGAGGCGGCGAGTGCCGTCGCGGTCAGCCGGCGCGGCATGCCCCAGCCCAGGGCGAGCGCCGCGAGCAGCGGAAGCACCGTGATCAGCGCCGAGTGGTCCTTCGTCAGGACCGCGAGGCCGAGCAGCAGCCCGCCGAGCAGCGCCCGGGCACGGACACGGGCGCGGGCCCGCGGCGGCGGATCGGCCCGGCACAGCGGTACGAGCACCAGGACACCCGCGAGCACCCACACCATCGTCTCCGTCTCCAGGAGCACCCGGTCGTTCTGCCGGATGCAGAACTGGTCCAGGGCGAAGAGGAGTCCGGCGACCAGGCCCGCCGGGCGCGAGCGGACCCGCGCCACCAGCGCCACCAGGAGCGCCGCCGTCACCCCGGCGAGCAGCGCGTTCAGCACCCGTAGCGAGTGCACCTCGGCGAGCACGTCCTGATGGGTGCCGACCAGCTTCATCCAGCCGGCCTCCAGATAGAAGAAGCCGGGCGGATGCAGGAAGAACAGGCCCTCGGAGGTGCCGGGGAAGCCGCCCCGTGCGGCGCCGCGCCCCAGCTCCTGGTAGATCACCTCGTCCACGAAGACGTCGCCGGCCCGGCTCACGTTCACCAGGCGCAGCACCACCGTCAGGACCGCCACCCCCAGGGCGTACACGGCGGTCGGCACCGGGCGCAGCCGGCGGCGCGGTGCACCGACGGGCGGCCCGGGCGGCTCGGGCGGTTCCTGCGCACGGTCGGCCGCGCGGGCGGCGGAGGCACCGGAGAGGGTCATGACGCACCTCCCGACGGACGGTCCGGGGCGTCCCCCACCACCCCGGCGGGAACCAGATAGACCTCGGGGACGCGCGGCACCGTCCCGTCCGGGAACAGCGCCCCGACCTGCGTCCGATAGCCCCGCACCAGCTCCGCCTTGGCGTCGAGCCCGCGCGTGAAGGGCAACTCCGTGGCGGCGAGCGGACCGGTGAACGCCGGATCGGGAGCCGCCCGCAGGTTGTACGGGAAATCGCTGTAGAACACGGCCGGAAGGCCGCTCAGCACGGCGGCCGTGCGCACCAGGACATGGTCCGCGTGACCGCCCACGCCCAGCGGCGCGAGCAGCACGCCCTGCCCCGGCGCGAGCAGCTCCCGCACCGTGTCCGTGACCCGGCGCAGCGTCTCCGCGTCCCGCGGTGCGACCCGGCCGCGCGCCAGGTGCAGCCGGTAGGTCGGGTACACATGCCCGATCTCGGGCACCAGCCGGGCCGCCCGCCGGCGCCACGTCGCCGGCTCCGCGTCCCGGCGGAACAGCCCGTCCACGAAGCCCGCGTGGAAACGTGTCACGCCGAGCCGCCCCAGCACCGCCGCGTCCTCGGCGCGCCGCGCCGCGTACAGCTCCTCGGCGTCCACCGCGTCGGTCTGCCGCAGGAACCGGCGGGCCGACAGCGTGTACGGCGGGGGCGCGGCCTCCGTGAACACGGTCATCACCGTCACCGCCGTCCGGTCGGCGAGCCGGCGCAGCAGCGCCCCGCAGGACAGCACGGCGTCGTCGGGGTGCGGCGAGAGCACGAGGACCTCACCGGTCCCGGCCAGCGCGGTCAGGGCGGCCAGCGCGGACGGCGCCGCGGAGGGAGCCGTCTCCACAGGCGATGCGGGCGCCGCGGTCGGCGGGGTCAGGGGCCGGTCTGCCATGGCACTCTCCGATCCTTCCGCGGCCGCCGCGCCCCGGCGGGGCCTTCCACGAGCCGCCGGGTCAGCGCCAGATAGCGGCCCGTCATCTCGTCCCAGGTGTAGTGCTGCGCGGCGAGCCCGGCCTGTCGCCCCAGCCGGCAGCGCAGCGCCGGATCCGTCGCCAGCGCCCGCATCCGCTCCCCGAACGCCGCCGTGTCGAACGGCGCCACCGCCACGTCCCCGCCGCCGCGCATCCAGCGCAGCGCCGGCAGGTCGAAGTGCAGCACCGGCTTCCCGTACGACATCCCCTCCAGGGCGACCAGACCGAAGGTCTCGTGCCGCGAGGGCAGCACCAGGAACGCGCTGTCCCGCAGCAGCCGCCGCTTCAGCTCCTCGTCGGCGTACCCCACCACCCGCACCCCGAGGCCCCGCCCCGAGAGCAGCTGCCGGAGCCTGCGCTCCTCGGCCGGGGTGCCGGCGCCCGCGAGCACCAGCTCCATCGGCGGCCGGGCCGTCTCGTACGCGTCGAGCAGCAGGTCGATCCCCTTGGTCCAGATGTCGATCCGCCCCAGGAAGAGGATCGAGTCGCCGCTGCCGAGCCGGGCGTCGTCGAGCTGACGCTGCTCCACCCCGTTGGCGATCACCTGCACGTCGGCGCGCGGGCTGAGCCGCCGCACCGCCGAGGCGTCCGCCTCGTTGAGCACCACGATGTGCCGGTAGCAGCGCATCCCGATCCGCTCCACCACGAAGAACGGCAGGTGGTAGCGGCGCCACAGGGCCTCCGCACTGCGCCCCTGGTCGATCCCGACCACCGGCGCCCGGGACACCAGCGGCAGGAAGCTCGTCGAGAACGGCGGGGTGAAGGACTCCAGCCACACGTCGTGCGGGAGCCGACGCGCCACGAACGGCAGCAGCCCGAGGAACAGCAGCTGACCGGCGCGCGGCCCGGCCCGGCACACCGGGAGGCGCACATGACGGATGCCGTGCCGCCACACGCTGCCGCCGGACCGGCCGGCCGTCACCACGGTGACCTCGTAGTGCTCGGCGAGCCGCCGGGCCAGCTTCTCCACCACCAGCGCGCCGCCGCCCCGGTAGTCGGAGTTCTCCGCGTCGTCGTAGACGGACACCACGACCCGCTCGCGCCGCCGCGGACCGGTCGGCCGCGGCGTCGGCCGCACCGCGCCGAGCACCTGCTCCAGCGCCTCGCCCGCGACCTCCGCCGGGGGGCTCTCTCCGTCGATCCGGACCACCCGGGGCAGCCGCGCCGCCCAGCCGCGGTGCCGCGCCCACCAGGCGGCGGGGGAGCCGGTGCGATGCTCCCAGCCGCGCTCGGCGAGGGTGTCCGGCAAGGTGTCCGGCAGCAGCGTCAGGTCGTAGCCCTCGGCGGTCCTGGCGAAGCGCCGGGTGGCGCCCCGGTCCGGCGGCAGACCGAACTTCACCAGCCCGTCCAGCGGGCCGCGGTCGGTCAGCACGACCACCGGGCGGCCCCGCGCCACCGCCGAGACCGCCCGGCGGGCCAGTGCGATCCGCAGGTCGAGCTCGCCCGCGTCGAGGTACGCGTGGGCACGGCGGAACCACGATCCCCGGCGCTCGGGACACGCGGTCCGCCGGGCCCACCCGCCCGCCCCCGTCCCGCCCGGCTCCTCCTCCCTCACCCCCGGGGGAACCGGGAACCAGCGGCAGAGCACACACCCGTAGCAGTGGACGGTCGCCACCGCGAAGCCCCGCTGCCGCAGCAGCCCGGCCAGCGCCCGCACCAGGGACGACTTCCCCGTGTGGTCGGGGCCGGACACCGCGACGAGCAGCGGGGGCCGCGGCCCGGCCTCCCGGCCGGAGTCCGGGGGAGCGCCGTTCAGCAACCTGGTCATGGCTCCCGCCTCCGTACGCGCTTGGCGACCACGAGCGGCACCCGCAGCGAGGCCTCACGGGCCGCGGTCCGCACCCGCCCCCGGCCGAGCAGATGCCCCGAGTGCTCCGCGCCGACCCGCAGCGAGGTGCCCACCGGCAGCGGCAGCGGAAGGGGCACCGGCTCGCCGCGGTCGAGCCGCTCCATCGCGGCCAGCGCGGTCGCGAGCGCCCGGTCGCCGCCGGCCGCCCAGCCCTCCCGGGCCGCCTCACGGCGGGCCTCGGCGACCACGGCGGGGCTCAGCAGCTCGCGCAGTGCGAGCAGTTCGGACAGATCGAGCGTCAGATTCTGGAAGAGGGCGTGGGCCAGCCAGATCCGCAGCCGGTCGGCAGGACACGGCACCAGCCAGGCGGCCGGCCCGTCGCCGTCCGGGGGACCGGCCGAGGGGGCCGGGCGGGCGCGGGCGAACAGCCGGTCGGTCGGCACCACCGGGACCCCGAACCACGAGACGGCGGTGTGCAGATGGGCCGCCGGCCCGCTCACCGGATCGAGCAGCACCTTGGTGGAGCGCTCCAGCCAGTACGACTCGCGGCGCACGTACCAGCCCGTGAGGGCCCGCTGCGCCTGCCGCCAGCGCCCGGTGGGCACCACCAGGTCGAAGTTGCCGTACACGTAGTCGCCCGACAGATCCGCCTTGATGAGCACGGCGGGGATGCCGGCGGCCCGCAGCCGGGCGGTCGACTCGGTCAGATTGCGCCGGAACAGCCCGGTCGCCGCCGCCACCTCGGCCCGGGTCGCGGCCAGCCGCTCCGGGTACGCGCGGGCGAGGACGCCCTCGACCTGGTTGCGCCGGGCCACGGCGAGCGCGCCGAGCAGCTCGGCGTCCGTGGCGGGCCCGGGCCGCCCGCGCCACACCGCGTCCACGAGAAGACGTACACAGCGCCGCTCGTCCGGTGGTGGGGGGAGGGGGCGTACGGGGACGGGCGCGGGGTCCGGCTCCGGCAGCGGGGCGTCGCCCGTCGGTTCGCTGCGGCGGCCGAAGAACCTCCACAGCGCCGCCCCGGCGACCACGACGGCGGCGCACAGCCACGCCACCGGCAGCGGCCGCAGCGCCACCAGGCCGCCCGCCACGGCCAGGAACCACAGGGGCCGGACGCCCAGCCCCGGCCGCGCGCGTGGGGCGCCGAAGCCGTGGCGCCGGGCGTGGCGCGCGGCGAGCAGCAGCAGGGCCGCCAGGGTGCCGCACAGGCCGCCGACCGCCGTCCCGAGGACGCCCGCCGCCGCCCAGCCGGCCGCGAGCCCCGTCACGTAGAGCACCAGTCCGGCCAGCAGCGGTCCCAGGCAGGCGTAGTCGTTGACCGCCTGGCAGAACGTCACGAGCAGGGCGAGCGCGCCGAGCGCGAGACCCGCGACGGCCGTCAGCGCGAGGAGCGTGCCGACCTGGGCGTACCCGGCGGGGAAGACCCGGTCCAGGACGGCCTGCGGCACGGTGGCGGCCACGGCGGTCAGCGGCACGGCCACCGTCAGGTACATGCGCAGCGCGTCGCCGGCGAGCGGGGTGCCGGCGCGGCGCCGGGACAGCGCGGGCAGGAAGGCGATGGAGACGGCGCCCGCGAGGAAGAGCGGGACCCGGCCGATCATCACGGCGGCCTGGTAACTCGCGGCCGCCGCCCGGTCGGTGGGCAGCACGGCCACGAGGATCACGTCGACGGCCGCCATCATCGCCACCACGCCCTGCAGCGAGGCGACCCCGACGGCCCGCCGCCACAGCGCGCGGTCGGCCGTGGCGGACAGCCAGGGACTGCCCGTGCGTCCGCCGTGGAAGCGGCGCGGCCGGAAGAAGACGTACGGCAGCACGGCGATGCCGAAGGCCGCCAGCGCGCCGGTCGGTCCGAGGTCGAGCACGGCGACGAGGAGGAGCCCCACCACCAGCTTCAGGACCGCCTCGGCCGTGGTCACCAGACCGAGCGTGCGCAGCCGTTCGGTGCCCTGCAGCCAGCCTGCGCTGACCCGGGTCACATAGATGAGGAAGGTCGAGGCGGCGATGACGAGTGTGGTGCTCGCACCGGCGAACCGGGCGGCGACGCCGCCGACCGCGAGCGCGGCGACCAGCCCGCCCGCGACACCGGTGACGATCGCGAACCGCACCGCCTCGCCCCGCTCGGCCTCCGACCGCGCCCGCGCCAGCGCCTGCGCCAGCATCCACGGCACGGTCACCACGGCGACCGCCGCCGCGCACACCACCAGCCCCTGCCCGGCCGCGAACACCGCGTACGCGCCGACGTCGAGGAGGCGGGTGAGTGCCAGCGCGTACCCGTAGTTGAGAACGCCGACCAGCACCGCACCCGTAGCGATCCACCGCGCCCCGTGCACCGCCGTGACCTCGTCCGGCAGGACGGCGGCGCGACGGGCGAGCGGCTCGGCGGTCATGACCGGCCCTCCGGGGAGAGCGGCCGGGACCCGGATGCGGGGGCCGGGCGGGCCCCATCGGCGGGCGGCCCGGCCGGGCTCCGGCTCCCGCCGGGCGCGGCGTTCGGGAGGATGCCGGGCTTCGGGGCCGGGCTCCGGTCCGTGGCGGACTCCGCCTCCGGGCCCCGGCCGGTGGCGGGTTCGGTTGTCGCACCCCGGTCCGTGGCGGGTGCCGCCGTCGGCCGGCGGCCCGTCTGCGGTGCCGCGGCCCGGTACGGCCCCGGCGGTCCCGGGTCCCTCCCCGCTTGCGGGGTCCCCCGCCCGCCCCGCTCCGTGAGGCGCCGGGACGGCCCGCCCACCAGGACGTCCCGGGCGCCGGCCAGGGAGACGGCCGCGTCGTGGACCCCGAGGCGGGCGAGGGCGGCGAGGGCCTGGACCTCGTCGCAGCCGTGGAGCAGCACCTGGAAGGCGTCGCCCTCGCGGGTCCACGTGTCGGTCTGGCGCAGGGCCTCGGCGGCCACCCGTTCCGTGGCCTCGGCGTCGGGGGCGGTGAACCGGCCCAGGACGGCGAGGTCGTTGGCGCCCCGGCGGGAGCGGCGGTGCCGGTGCACCCGGCGGAGCTCCTCCAGGACCACCTCGGCGAGCCGTTCCGCGCTGGCGTCCCAGGAGAACGCCTCGGCCCAGGCGCGGCAGCGGGCCGCCGTGAGCTCGCGGGCGGCCGGGTCGGCGAGTTCGGCGAGCGCGGCGGCCACGCCGTCCGCGAGGTCGGCCGACGGGTCGAGCAGCCGCCCGTTGACACCGGGCTGGATCGCGTCGCGCAGGCCGGGCACGTCGTAGGCGAGGGCGGGGGTGCCGACCGCGTTCGCCTCGATCACGGTCAGGCCCCAGCCCTCCGCGACCGAGGGCACCACGGTCAGCCACGCCCGGTGGAACAGCTCCGCGCGCCGCGCGTCGCTCACATGCCCGTGGAAGACCACGGCGGACGCCACGCCGAGTGCGGTCGCGAGCTCGCGCAGCGCGGGCAGTTCGGGACCGTCGCCGCACAGGTCGAGCCGCAGCGCCGGGAACCGGCGCAGCAGCGCGGGCAGCGCCCGCAGCAGCAGGTCCACCCGCTTCTGCGGCATGAGACGGCTCACGACGGTGAGCGCGGGCGTGGTGCTGCGCGCCCCGGCCGGCTCCGCGGGAGCTCCGGCGGGCCGTCCGTTGGGCACGATGTGCAGCGGGTTGCCGAAGCCGAGGGCGCGGCGCGCGCCCTCCCGGGTGGAGGGGGAGACCACGACGATCGGCCGGCCCCGGTAGACGCGCCGGCTGACCTGCTTCTCCAGGAGCCGGCCGAGTGTGTTCAGCGGCCAGTGGAAGCGCAGGTCGAACTGGTCCTGGTGCACGTGGTGGATGACGCACACGTCGGCGGTCCAGCGCGGGGTGAAGAGCGGGGAGAAGAACGGGATGCCGTTCTGGAAGTCGACGACGGCGTCGTACGCGTGCCGGTTGCGCAGCAGGTGCGCCGCGGTCGCCGCGTACACACCGAAGGTGCCGCCGGCGCGCACGATCCGCAGGCCGTCGCGGTACTCGCGGGCGGGCGCGCCGGGGTAGCGGGCGGAGACGAAGGTGAGGTGCGCGCCGGCCGCCGAGAAGCGGCGGGCGATCTCGTGCGCGTACGCCTCGGCGCCGCCGGCCTCCGGGTGCCACGGGTCGCGCCAGTTGAGGAAGGCGATGTCGAGGAGGGCGATCCGGGCGAGCGCGCCGTCCGCACCGTGGCGTACGGCGGTGGGCGACGGGGTCGGGGCGGCGCTGGTCACGGTCCTCACCTGGCCAGCGAGATGCGCAGCAGGTCGGCCATGGACCGCAGCCCGTCGCGGCGCGCCGAGAAGGTGGAGCCCGCCTGGTCGGTCCAGTCGACCGGCACCTCGACCACGTCCCGGCCGGCCTTGACGACGTGCGCGAGGAGTTCGACGTCGAAGGCGAAGCCGTCGATGCGGCAGTCGCGCACGATCTCCCGGGCGAGCGGGCCGGGGAAGAACTTGAACCCGCACTGGGTGTCGGCGATCTCCGGCAGCGTCAGATGCGCGAGCGTACGGAACAGGGCCCCGCCGCCGCGCCGCAGGGCGCCCTGTTCGACGGCCAGACGGGCGCCGGGGGCGTGCCGCGAGGCGATCACGGCGCCGTGGCCGCGCCGCAGCAGCTCCATCACCCGGTCCAGGGTCTCGACGGGCGTGGCGTTGTCGGCGTCGGCGAAGCCGAGGTACGTGGCGGCGGAGGTCTCGATGCCGCGCCGCACGGCCGCGCCCTTGCCCCGGTCGCCGCAGCCGATGATGTGCAGGCCCACGGCCCGCCCCATGGCCGAGGCCGCGAACCGGTCCAGGCAGTCCGGGGTGCCGTCCACGCTGTTGTTGTCGACGACGACCACGGCCGAGGTCCACGGGCGGCGGGCGAGGAAGCGCAGCGCCGCGGCGACGGTGGCGGGCAGCCGCTCGCGCTCGTTGAAGGCCGGGATGATCAGCTCGAGTTCGACCGGCGGCCGGGTCAGCGAGCGGGGCAGCGGGGCATGGGCGGGGGCGGTCGTCATCGCGCCTCGCCTCCTCGGGGGAAGGCGCGGCGCGCGGGTCGCGCGGGTCGCGCGGGGATGCGGCGGAGCGGTGCCGGGGCGCTCATCTGCGCGGGAACGGGCAGGGGCGCAGAGGTCCGCGAACCGGCCCGCACCGGCACCCCGGGACGCCCGGACACACGGGTGCTACGGGTGCTGCGGGGCGGGGCGCCGTCGTGCGGGTCGGTACGGGTGCCGCCGCGGCCGGTCCGGTGGGCCGCTGGGCCGGCCGGGCTCGCCGACCGCCGGCGGCCGCCCCCGGTACGGGTGCGGACCGCGCGGCCGCGTCGGCGGCGTGCGGCCGTGCGGGGCCGGTGGATCCCGGAGCGCCGGCGGCCGGGCCGGGCCGCGTCGCGCACGCGGTCGGAGGCACGCCGGGCGGGGTGGGCCGGGTGCCCGGGACGCGTCGTGTCGGCGGCCGGGCCGTGCGGGGTGGGGTGCTCGCCGGGGGAGCGGCGGCAGGTCTCGGCGGGCCAGTCGGTCACCCGGCGCAACGGATGCGGGGCGGGTGCCACCGGCACTCGGCTGATGGGGAGGGAGGTCATGACGCGCCTCTTCCGACAACCGACCCTGCCGAGGGTCTGCGGTGCGTTGCCACGTGCAATGCACTGACTTCCTGGCTTAGCACCCGAGATCCCGATAGTCAACCCACATCAGCCCAAGTCGGCCCAAGTACTGTGAAATGTCCGTTCGATACGTTCATCCGGCGCGGATGCGCAGGGCGGGCCGGAACCGCGACAGCGCGTTGTGCGGGCGCTCGTCGAGCAGGGTGCGCAGAATACGGCTGCCGTCGCGGACCGTGTGGGGGTGCGAAGGGCCGTGGTGGGACGGGAGTTCGAGGCTCGGCACCTCGGCCACCCGCAGCCCGTAGTGCAGGGCGTGGGTGACGAGTTCGGCGCCGAGTTCCACGCGGTCCGCGCGCAGGTCGAGCAGCCCGAGGAACTCCCGCCGGAAGGCGCAGAACCCGAACCAGAGATCGGTGAGCCGCTGCCCGTACAGCTGCCGGGCGAGCCGCAGCAGCGCGCGGTGGCCGAGCCGCCGCGGCAGCGGATAGGCGGCGCTGTCGCCGCCCGCGATGAACCGCGAACCCTTCACGAAGTCGAATCCGCTGTCCAGATAGTGCAGGTAGTGCGGGATCTCCCGGGGCGACATGCTGCCGTCCGCCCCCATCAGGACCAGGTGGTCGCCGGTGGCCGCGAGGAGCCCGGCGTGCGGGACGTCGCCCGCGGCACAGTCCCAGGGGCCGAGCCGGCGCACCGCCACCCCCGCCGGCGCCGTCCGCCCGGACACCGCCGGACCCCCGCCGACCAGCACGACCTCCCGTACGGCGGGCGGGAGACGGTCGAACATCCACTCCGGGTCGCGGTCGCCGGGCCGCATCGCGACCACCAGGCTCGCCGTGGGGCCCGGGGCGGCCGGGGCGCGGTCCGTGGCCCGGCGCATCGGATGCGGTTCCCTGCTTGTGGCACACATGGGGCGCCCTCCGGATCTCCGCGGGGACCCTCCCAGGATCGAGCGCGGGCGGCAGCCGGGTCAAGGACGGCCGGCAAGGGTATGCGGGCGGCGGCGAAATCATCTGCGCGGTCCGGCGCGGCGCGTTCCTCCGTCATCCGGCCCCCCCCTGCGTTCTCGGCGCCGCGGGAATACAATCCCGACATGGCAGGGCGAATAGAGGACTACGCCCTCATCGGCGATCTGGAGACCGCGGCCCTCGTCGGGCGGGACGGCTCGATCGACTGGTGGTGCGCCCCGCGCTTCGACTCACCCGCCTGTCTGGCCGCACTCCTGGGCGACCCCTGCCACGGCCGTTTCGTCCTCGCCCCGGCCGGCAACCGGGTCTGCAACCGCCGGAGTTACCGCGGCGACACCCTCGTCCTCGACTCCGTCTGGGAGTCCGTCGACGGCACCGTCCGCGTCACCGACTTCATGCCGCCCCGTCAGCAGGGCCCGAGGATCGTCCGGATCGTCGAGGGCATCGCCGGACGGGTCGACATCCGGGGCGAGTTGGCGGTCCGCTTCGACCACGGCAGCGTCCGCCCCTGGACGTACGCCCTCGACCGGCGCACCGTCGCCTGCGTCGCCGGTCCCGACGCGACCCGGCTGACCTGCGGTCCCGGCGCCGGCGAACCGGACGTCGCCCCCGACCGTACGAGCCTCGCCTTCCCCGTCGCCGCCGGACAGCGGGTCGCCTTCGTGCTCGGCTGGCATCCCTCCCACGCCCCCGCGCCGCCCGCGCCCGACGTGCCCGCCGCCCTCGACCAGACCCTCGCCTTCTGGAACGACTGGGCCGCCGGGCTGCGTTACGAGGGTCCCGCCCGCGAGGCCGTCATCCGCTCCCTGATCACCCTCAAGGCCCTCACCTACGAACCCACGGGCGGTGTCATCGCCGCCGCCACCGCCTCCCTGCCCGAGTGCATCGGCGGACGCCGCAACTGGGACTACCGCTTCTGCTGGCTGCGCGACTCCACCTTCACGCTGTCCTGCCTGCTGCGCAGCGGCTACCGCCGCGAGGCCCTGGCCTGGACGGACTGGCTGGTGCGCGCCGCCGCCGGCGACCCCGCCGACCTCCAGCCGCTGTACGGGGTCGCCGGGCAGCGCCGGCTGCCCGAGACGGACGCCGACTGGCTGCCCGGTTACGAGAGTTCACGACCCGTCAGATTCGGCAACGCGGCCGTCGACCAGTTCCAGCTCGACATCTACGGCGAGGTCCTCAACACCGTCTACTCGGCGGTCCGGGCCGGCGTGCCCTTCGACGCGCATCTGTGGGCCCTGATGGCGGCGCTCCTCGAATACGTCGGCAGGCACTGGCGCGAACCCGACGAAGGCATCTGGGAAGTCCGCGGCCCCCGGCGTCAGTTCGTCCACTCCAAGGTGATGTCCTGGGTCGCCGCCGACCGCGCGCTGCGCCTCGCCCGGGTCGCCGGACTGCGCGGCTCCGTCCGCCGCTGGCAGGCTCTGAGGGCCGAACTGCGCAACGAGGTCTGCCGGTTCGGCTGGAGCGAGGCGCGCGGCTCCTTCACCCAGTACTACGGCAGCCGACGGGTCGACGCGACCGCCCTGCTCATCCCGCGCCTCGGCTTCCTGCCCGCCGACGACCCCCGCGTCCTCGGCACCGTCAGCGCCATGGCCGGCCTCGGCGACCGGGGCTTCCTGCGCCGCTACGACGAGGTCGGCAACGGCGAGGTGCACGAGATCGACGGCCTCGACGGCGCCGAAGGTGCCTTCCTCGCCTGCACCTTCTGGTACGCCGACGCGCTCGCCCTCACCGGCCGCCCCGCCGAGGCCAGAACCGCCTTCGAGCGCGTCCTCGACGTGCGCAACGACGTCGGCCTGCTCGCCGAGGAATGGGACCCCGCCACCGGCCGCCAGCTCGGCAACATGCCCCAGGCCCTCAGCCACGTCGCCCTCGTCAACACCGCCTTCACCCTCGACGGCACCCGCCGCCGCGAGCGGACCACGGCCAGGACGACGGCCAGGACCACCGCACGTACCACCGCACGCGCCGCCGCCCGGACCACCGCACGCCCCGCCGCCACGGTGTGACCTCATCCGACCCCCGGCGTGTCGTTCGGGTGCCTCCAGCGGGCGGACCCGGCGCCGCCGGGGTCGAATCGAGGCATGGCACCCTTCGACAGGCCCCGTACCGGCGGTTCCCCAGCCGGCATCGCCGCAGGCGACACCTGGTGGTACGCCGCCGTCGCCGGTGAGGCCGCCGGATCGTTCAGCGCCCGTATCCGCATACGCATGCGGCGCGCCTGCCTCGCCGCCGTCCTCCTGCTCACCGTCGCCTACGCCGGGCTCGTGCTCACCACGACCGGCCGGCGCTGGGCAGACGCGGCCCTCGCCGGCCGGCGCGCCGACCCGGCCGTCGCCCGCCTCCTGCGCGAGCACCCCACGCTCCAGGGCCTCGGCACCCTCTCGCTCCTCCTCGCCGTGCTGCTGCTCGTCGCCGTCGGCGTGCTCCGCAAGCGGTACGCGCACCTCGGCGCCGCCCTCGGCACCGTCGCCGTCGCCCTGCTCGCCGCCGAACTCCTCCAGCGCTACGCGCCGGGCCCTCGCTACCTCGACGCCGCCGGCGTCGCCGTCCCCGGCGGCTTCCCCAGCAGCCCCGCCGTCCTCGCCGCGGGCCTCGCCCTCGGCCTCACGCTCGTCGTGCCCCACCGGCTGCGCGCCGTCGCCGTCGGACTCGGCACCCTGTGGGCCGTCGCCCTCGGCGCGTACTCCATCGCCTCCGGACGCCACCGCCCCGGCGACGTCATCGCCGCCGACCTGCTCGTGCTCGCCGCCTTCGCCGCACTCGTCGCCCTGCTCGCCCGCAAGGGCAAGGTCCGGCCCGCGCCCCGGCGCGGCCTGCCGCCCCAGCGGCTCCTCGTCACCGTGCCCCTCGTGCTGCTCGCCCTCGGCGGGCTCGCCGCCGGCGCGTATCTGCTCGGCGACTGCCTGCCCGCCGCCACCGGCCCGCTCCCCGCCGAGCTGCCCCGGACCGCCCACCGCTGCGGCCAGGCGCTCGCCGCCGGCACCGGCGCCGCCGTCGCCCTCGTCCTGCTCGGGCTGCTCCGCCACGTCGATCTGGACCCCGGCACCGCGTCGTACCGGATCACGCACCCCGTGGACGAGGACCCCTTTTCCGAGGAGCCCGATCACGAGATATCTTGATGTCGAGCAATCTTGCAGACGCAGACGCAGACGTGGAGCGGAGCACACCCGGTGACTGACTCGACCATCATCTACACGCACACTGACGAGGCGCCCGCCCTGGCGACCTACTCGTTCCTGCCCGTGATCCAGGCCTACGCCTCGACCGCCGGCGTGAACGTCGAGACGCGTGACATCTCCCTGGCCGGGCGCATCATCGCCTCCTTCCCGGAGCGTCTCCAGGAAGGCCAGCGGATCGCCGACGCCCTCGCCGAGCTCGGCGATCTGGCCAAGACGCCCGAGGCCAACATCATCAAGCTGCCGAACGTCTCGGCCTCCATCCCGCAGCTGAAGGCCGCGATCGCCGAGCTCCAGGCCCAGGGCTACGCCCTCCCGGACTACCCGGACGACCCGCGGAGCGACGAGGACAAGGACGTCCGCGCCCGCTACGACAAGATCAAGGGCTCGGCCGTCAACCCGGTCCTGCGCGAGGGCAACTCCGACCGCCGCGCCCCCGGCGCCGTGAAGAACTACGCCAAGACCCACCCGCACCGCATGGGCGTCTGGACCCCCGAGTCCAAGACCAACGTCGCCACCATGGGCGCGGACGACTTCGCCACCACCGAGAAGTCCGCCGTCATCGCCGAGGACACCACCCTCCGCTTCGAGCACGTCGCCACCGACGGCACCGTGACCGAGCTGCGCGAGCCGCTGAAGGTCATCGCCGGTGAGGTCGTCGACGCCGCCGTGCTGCGCGCCGCCGCGCTGGACACCTTCCTCGCCGAGCAGGTCGCCCGCGCCAAGGCCGAGGGCGTGCTCTTCTCCGTGCACCTCAAGGCCACCATGATGAAGGTCTCCGACCCGATCATCTTCGGCCACGTCGTGCGCGCCTTCTTCCCGCAGACCTTCGCCAAGTACGGCGAGGTGCTCGCCGGCGCCGGCCTGTCCGCGAACGACGGCCTCGGCACCGTCTTCAAGGGCCTGGAGTCCCTCCCGCACGGCCTCGGCGAGGAGATCAAGGCCTCCTTCGACGCCGAGATCGCCGCGGGTCCGGCCCTCGCCATGGTCGACTCCGACAAGGGCATCACCAACCTGCACGTGCCGTCCGACGTCATCGTCGACGCCTCGATGCCCGCCATGATCCGCACCTCCGGCCACATGTGGGGCCCGGACGGCCAGGAGGCCGACACCCTCGCCGTCCTCCCGGACAGCTCCTACTCCGGCGTCTACCAGGCCGTCATCGAGGACTGCCGCGCCCACGGCGCCTTCGACCCGTCGACCATGGGCTCCGTCCCGAACGTCGGCCTCATGGCGCAGAAGGCCGAGGAGTACGGCTCCCACGACAAGACCTTCGAGATCGCCGCGGCCGGCACCGTCCGCCTCGTCGACGCCGCCGGCACCACGGTCCTGGAGCAGGAGGTCGCCGAGGGCGACATCTTCCGCTCCTGCCAGGCCAAGGACCTGCCCATCCAGGACTGGGTCAAGCTCGCCGTCACCCGCGCCCGCGCCACCGGCGCCCCGGCCGTCTTCTGGCTGGACGAGAACCGCGGCCACGACGCCCAGATCATCGCCAAGGTCAAGCAGTACCTGCCGGAGCACGACACCGAGGGCCTGGACATCCAGATCATGTCCCCGGTCGAGGCCACGAAGTTCTCCCTGGAGCGCATCCGCCGCGGCGAGGACACCATCTCGGTCACCGGCAACGTCCTGCGCGACTACCTGACCGACCTCTTCCCGATCCTGGAGCTGGGCACCAGCGCCAAGATGCTCTCGGTCGTCCCGCTGATGGCGGGCGGCGGCCTCTTCGAGACCGGCGCCGGCGGCTCCGCCCCGAAGCACGTCCAGCAGCTGGTCAAGGAGAACTACCTGCGCTGGGACTCGCTCGGCGAGTTCTTCGCCCTGGCCGCCTCCTTCGAGTTCCTGGCCACCAGCACGGGCAACACCCGCGCCCAGGTCCTCGCCGACACGCTGGACCGCGCCACCGGCACCTTCCTCAACGAGGACAAGTCGCCGACCCGTCGCCTCGGCGGCATCGACAACCGCGGCAGCCACTTCTACCTGGCCATGTACTGGGCCCAGGAGCTCGCCAAGCAGACCGAGGACGCGGAGCTCGCCAAGGCCTTCGCCCCGGTCGCCGAGACGCTCACCGCGAACGAGCAGAAGATCGTCGACGAGCTGATCGCCGTCCAGGGCTCCCCGGCCGACCTCGGCGGCTACTACCAGCCCGACCCGGCCAAGGCCGCAGCCGTGATGCGCCCGTCCGCCACGTTCAACGAGGCCATCGCCTCCCTCGCCTGAACCCCGCGGTGACAGGTTTCGCCCCGGCCGGAAGCTTTCCGGCCGGGGCGGTCCTGTCGGTGGCGCATCCGCGGCCCCGGTGTGAGTCTGGACAGATGAGCTGGGCATCATGGACGACCGCCGGTGTCTACACCGGGCGTGGCGGGGTGCTGACCGACGAGGGCGGTGTCGTCACGGGCGATCTGACCGTGCACACCACCTATGCCGACGGCGAGGCACGTGTGGCCGTGCAGTACAGCGGCGCTTCCGACTGGTTCACCATGTCGGGCAGTCCGGTTCCCTGCGGATCGGAGGAGGAGAGCCGCGACCTGCACGACGCGGTCGTGGCAGCCGTACGGGAAGGGGGCGGGGCCACCGTGCCCTCCCTGCCGTACCTGTCGCCCTAGGGAGCCGGGCCCCGGCGCGGGGCCCGGCCTCGTGGCGCGTGCGAGAAATGTGTTATCCGGACCGCTCCCGGCGGTCTCCTGACCGCGGACCGCATCCGGCGGCCGGCGCTGCGGGGGACGCAGCGGGCGACGAGGGAGCACAGCACACATGCACAGCGACGAGCACCGCACCGCCGCACTCGTCGAGGCGGCGCGGACGGGTGACGCGCGCGCCGGCGACGAACTCGTACGGGCCTTCCTGCCGCTCGTCTACAACATCGTGGGCCGCGCCCTCGACGGGCACGCCGACGTGGACGACCTGGTCCAGGAGACGATGGTGCGCGCCCTCGACGGGCTGCCCGCGCTCCGCGACCCGGCCCGCTTCCGGTCCTGGCTGGTCGCCATCGCGATGAACCGGATACGGCACCGCTGGCGCGAGCGTCAGCAGGCGCCGCTGCCCGGCCTGGACCGGGCCGCGACGCTCGCCGACCCGGCCGGCGACTTCACCGAGCTCGCCATCCTGCGGCTCGGCCTCACCGGCCAGCGCCGCGAGGTCGCCGAGGCCACCCGCTGGCTCGACGAGGCCGACCGCGAGGTGCTCTCCCTGTGGTGGCTGGAAGCCGCCGGAGAGCTGACCCGCGCCGAGCTCGCCGCCGCCCTCGACGTGCCGCCCCGGCACGCCGCCGTCCGCGTGCAGCGCATGAAGGAACGCCTGGAGAGCGGGCGCGCGATCGTCCGGGCGCTCGCCGCCGTGCCGCCCTGTCCCGGCCTCGCCGACACCACCGCCCGCTGGGACGGCGCGCCCTCCCCGCTGTGGCGCAAACGCCTGGCCCGGCACCTCGACGGCTGCCCCCACTGCGCCCCCACCCGCGCCGGCCTCGCCCCGGCCGAGGGCCTGCTCGTGGGCCTGGCCCTGGTGCCGCCGCTGCTTGTCTGGGCGGGCCGGGGGAGCGCGGGTCCGGCGCTGGGGACGGTGGCCGCGGCGACGTCCGCGCCGGGGGGCGGCGCGGGACCCGGTACCGAGCCGGGGGCCGGAGCCGGGAGTGGGTCCGGGACGGGAGTCGAGGGTGGGACCGGGTCCGGGGCCGGTCCCGGGACCGGGGCCCGTCCCGGGCTGCTCGTCGGCGGCGGCGCGGTCGTCGCCCTCGGCGCCGCCCTGGTCCTGCTGGTGCCCGGCGGCCCGAGCGACCGCGCGCTCGCCCGCCCGCCGGCCCCGGCGCCTTCCACCCCCGCGGCGACGCGCAGCATGGTGCCGCCGCCCCGGGCCACGTCCACCCCGACACCGTCGCCCACACCGACCCGCACCCGGGTGCCGCGGGCGACCACCGAGGAGCAGGTCACCACACTCGTCAACCGGCACCGGGCCGAGGCGGGCTGCGGGCCGCTCCGGATCGACCCGCGGCTCTCGGCCGTCGCCCGCACCTTCGGCGCGGACATGGCCGAGCGCCGCTACCTCGCCCATACCGACCCCGAGGGCACCGACTCGGGCACCCGGCTGACCGCCGAGGGCTACGACTGGAGTGCCTGGGCGGAGAACCTGGCCCGGGGCCAGGACGGGCCGGCCGCCGTCGTCGCCGACTGGATGGCCGACCCGCCGCACCGCGCGAACCTCCTGGACTGCCGCTACCGGCACACCGGCGTCGCCGCCGTGCCGGGCCGCGACGGCACCGTCTGGGTGCAGGAGCTCGGCACGCCGCTACGGCCCTGACCCGGGCCGTGGCCCTGTCCTGCCAGATCAGCGGGTCACCGGGTCAGCGGGTCAGAGGATCAGCGGCCGGAGGCGAAGTCCTGCACCCACCACGGCCCGTTGCCCGTGAGGTTGACCCCCACCCCGATGTCCTCGAAGGAGCAGTTGAGGATGTTCTCGCGGTGCGCCGCGCTGTTCATCCACTCGTCCACGGCCTGCGCGGCCGAGTGCGGTCCCCGGTGGATGTTCTCGCCCCAGGCCGACCAGGCGTAGCCGGCCGCCCTGATCCGGTCGCCCGCGTTCCGCCCGTCCCGGCCCGCGTGGGCGTAGTAGTTGCGTGCGGCCATGTCGTCCGCGTGGCGCTGGGCCGCGGTCCGCAGCTTGGGATCGGACCGCAGCGGACCGCAACCCGCCTTCCTCCGTTCGGCGTTGACGAGCTGTACCACCTGCGTGACGTCCTGCCCGGCCCCCGCGGCGCCCGCGGCCTCCGGGGCGGCCCGGACGGCCGCCGCCGGGGCCGCGCTCACGACCGGGCGGGCACCGGCCGGCCGGGCCTGGCCGGCCGCGTACACCCCGGTGAGCACCGTGAGCGCGGCGGCCAGCGTGCCGGCGGCCGTCACCGCCGTACGGAAGGAGGGCCTGGACCTGTCGTACGCGTCGTGCTGCATGGAGCTCCGCTCTCTCGTCCGTCGATGCCGACGGCGGTCGTCACGGCGGTCATACTGTCCGGCCGGAGAGAGCGCGACACCACTCGTCAATCCTGTGCGTCAACCTCCTGCGGCACCACCGCGACCGGGCACGGCGCGAGGTGCAGCGCCGCGTGGGCCACCGAGCCGATGCGCGGGCCGATCGCGCCGCGCCGGGCGCGCCGGCCGACGACGAGCAGCTGGGCCGTGCCGGCCCCGGACAGCAGCACCTGACCGGCGCTGCCCAGCTCCACGTGCTCGGTCACCGGCACCTCGGGGAATCGCTCCCGCCACGGGGCCAGGGCCTCGCGCAGCGCCTTCTCCTCGTACGGCTCGAGCCCGCCGGCCTCGTCGGCGAGCGCGAGCGAACCCGGGCTGAACGCGAACAGCGGCGGCAGGCTCCAGGCCCGCACCGCCCGCACCGAGGCCCCGCGCGCGGCCGCCGCCTCGAAGGCGAAGCGCAGCGTCGCCGCGCTGTCCTCCGGCGCGCCGTGCTGGCCGACCAGGACCTCCCCGGCCGACGGCTCGACCGGCTCGCCGTCGCGGCTGCGCACCGAGACCACCGGGACCGTGGAGGCGGCGATGACCTGCTGCCCGTACGAGCCGAGCAGGAAGCCCGCGAGGGCACCGTGGCCGCGCGAGCCGAGGGCGAGCAGCTCGGCCCGTTCGAGGGTGCCGAGCAGCGCGGCGACCGGGGTGTCGCCGATCAGCTCGGTGGTCAGCGCGACATCCGGGAAACGCTCCGCGACCTGCGCACCCGCCGTGCTCAGCACCTCGCGCGCGGCCTTCAGCTGATCGGTCGGGTCCTGGACCAGCGGGATGTCGAGCGGCTCCCAGCGCCAGGCGTGCACGAGCCGCAGCGGAAGATCCCGGTGCAGGGCCTCCCGCGCGGCCCACTCCGCCGCGGCCAGGCTCTCCGGGGACCCGTCCACTCCCGCGACGATCTCACGACTCATCAGGCTGCCTCCGTCATCGTCTCGACGTGCGGCCCGCCGCCGCCCGGCGGACCCGCTGACTCCAGCTTGGGCCCATGGCCCGCCTCCTGGCAGGGCCGGACGTCCCGACCCGCCGTGCCGTCCGACCCACGACGCCCGGCCGGCGCCCTCAGGGCGTGTCCGGCGGATCATGGTCGGGTCCGGGAACCACCGCCTACGCCGGAAGAGTGAGCCTCGCGTGCGTCCCGTTCAGGTAGTGGTCGCCGATGTCGCGCAGGCCGTGGTCGGGCGGGACCGGGGCGGTGAGGGCGCGGGCGTTGCGCCAGAAGCGGTCGAGGCCGGGGGTGGTGGCCGGGGCGACGAGTTGGAGCACCTGGGCGGTGATCTCCAGGGCCGCCCGGTGCGCGACCGTCTCGGCCGCGGCGACGAGCACGGCGATGTCGGAGCGCTCCTCGACGCCGAGGACGCGCTCGGCGAGCAGCCAGCGCGCGCGGGCGTCGGTCGCGCGCCCGACCACCGCGGCCGCGGTGTGCGCGGACGTCGCCGGCTCCCCGTAGGCGCGCAGCAGATACGGGTCGTCACCGGCCGTCGGGTCCGTGTCCGGCCGCGCCGTGGCCTTGCCGGCCCGGCTCACGTCGCGGGCCTCGGCGAGGGCGGCCTCGGCGAGGCCGAGCGCCACGTGCACGAGGAGCAGCCGGAGGGCGAGCGGGGCGAGGGTCGCGTAGGGGGTGACGGCGTGCTCGTCCCGGGGGAGGGCGCCGAGCACGTGCCCGGAGCCGACCGGCAGCCGTGCGAAGGCGACGGTGCCCGCGCCGGCGAGCCGCTGGCCCACGCGTTCGGCGCACGGCTCGGTGGTCACAGCCGGGTGCGCCGGGTCCACGAGGACCAGGAGCAGGTCGCCCGTCTCCGTACAGCGCGCCCCGACGACGAGCCGGTCGGCGACCGTGACACCCGAGGCGAAGGCGCCCCGCCCGTCGAGCAGGTACCCGCCGCAGCCCGCCGGGGTGAGGGCGAGCCCGGGGCGGCCGGGCTCCGGACGAGGCGGCTCGACGGCGCCCGCGAGCAGCCAGCGATCCTTGGCGGTACGGAAGTCGAGCGAGCGCGGCCCGGGCGCGGTGAGCAGAGCGGGCAGTCCGGCCTCCTGGAGCCGGGCGAGCTCGTCGTACGGGGCCGGACCGGCCCGGTCCCTGGCGACGGCGTCCGCGGCCAGGTCGTCGGCGACCTCATGGGTGACGCGGGGCCCGATCGCGTCGTCGGCGCGGCGGTCGGCGGGCGGGCCCCCGGCCGGCGCGGAGGCGGTGCGCGGTGCGGACTTCGTTCCAGAGGGTCCCGCCCGGGCCCCAACAGGCGTCCGCATCACGGACGATGGAGTCTCGGAGAGCGAGATCACGGAGAGCGAGATCACGGAGGGCGGCGCGCGGGTGCCGGACCGCCTCGTCAGGGGTTGGTCCAGGCCTCCGGGTCCTCCGCGAGCGCCACCACCTCGGGCGGCAGCTGCGCGGAGGCGAGCTCGGCCAGCGAGACGCCGTCGAGCACTTGGCGCACGTTCGCCCGCAGCGCGATCCACAGAGTGAGCAGGGACTCGGCCGGGCCGGAGTACGAGAGCTCCGGCGGCCGGACCCCGCGCACCGACACCAACGGCCCCTCCACGCAGCGGATCACGTCCGCAACGGAGATGTCCTCGGCCGGCTTCGCCAGCCAGTAGCCGCCGTTGCCGCCGCGCTGGCTCTGCACCAGGCCACCCTTGCGCATGTCGCCGAGGATGCCCTCCAGGAACTTGTGCGAGATCCCCTGGCACTCGGCGATCGCCTCGGCCTTCACCGGCCCGGCGTCCCGGGCCGCGGCGAGCTGGAGGGCGGCCCGCACCGCGTAGTCGGCCCTGGCTGAAATGCGCATACGCGCATTATGCCTATGCGCGCCCCCTCGCCTCACCGTGCTCCGGGCGCCGCCTTCCCGGCCCTTCCACGCACGGCCGCCGCCGCTCCCGGGCTCGGGAGCGGGAAGCCCGAGCGAACAGGTACGCGCACCGCCGGGGCCGCCCTGCGGATCGTCCACCGGGCGGCCGCCCGCGCCCGCTGAAGGGGCTCAGCCGAAGCGGCGGCCGGCCAGCGGCTCGGTCGCGTCGCCGCCCCCGGCCCGTACCCCGCGCAGGAACGCCTCCAGGGCCTCCACCGACGTCCTGGCCGGCGCCCAGCCCAGCTCGCGGCGGGCCCGGTCGGTCGCGAGCAGCGGCAGCCGGAGCACCGCGTCGAGCAGCCCCGGCTCGGCCGGCGCCACCCGCATCCGCCAGGCCGCCGACAGGGCACCGCGCACCGCCGGGACCGGCACCCGCACCGGCCGCGCCCCGAACAGGGCGCCGAGCACCTCGGCGTCCACCACCGGATCGGCGGCCAGATTGAACGCGCCCCGCACATCGCGCACCAGCGCCCGTACGTACGCGTCCGCCGCGTCGTCCGTGTGCAGCGTCTGGAAGCGCAGCCCGGGCAGCTCCGGCAGCAAGGGCAGCAGATCCGGGCGGAACAGCTGCCCCGGCACCCAGCGGCCCGCGAAGATCCGCCGCTGCTCGCTCGCCGACTCCTCCTTGAAGAGGAAGGCCGGCCGCATCCGCACCACCCGGGTCTGCGGATGGTCCCGTTCGAAGGTGTCCAGAAGGCGCTCCACGTACGCCTTCTCGCGGGTGTACGCGGCACCCGGCCAGCCGTGCGTCGGCCAGGACTCCGACACCGGCGCGCCGTTGCCCGGCCCGGGGGAGTAGGCGCCGACCGACGAGGCGCACACCAGGACCGGCACCCGCGCCGCGGCCACCGCGTCGAGCAACCGCACCGTGCCGAGCGCGTTGGTGCGCCAGGTCGTCACCGGATCGTGCGTCGGCCCGAACCGCCAGGCCAGGTGCACCACCGCGTCCGCGTCCGCCACGTACTGCGCGAGCCGTGGCTCGTCGCCCTCCAGGGACAGGTCGACCTCCGCCCAGTCGGTGCGCTCCAGAGCGAGCCCCGGCCGGCGGCGGGAGAGGCCGAGCACCGAACCGACCCGGGGCTCGCGCACCAGGGCGCGCACCACACTCGTCCCCACGTTCCCGGTGGCGCCGGTGACCACCACGCGCAGCCGCTCGCTCGGGTTCATGTCTCGACCTTCCGCCATTCCCGGGGCCCGCGCACCCGGGCGAGCCGCCTGCGGTGACGGAAGGTGACGGCATCGCTCGCGCGGGTGACCGAGTGACCCCACCATGGGGGAATCACGGGGGGCCAGGCCCGTACAGGAGGACCGGATGCTGCTCCCCGACCGCAACACGATCGACCGTCTGCTGCGCAGTTACCGCACGCAGGAACGGCTGGTCCTGGCCCGGCCGCACGACCTGGCGGCGCGCCGGCGGTTCGAGGACACGGCGTACACGCTGTGCGTCCTCATGGGGGAGCGCACCGCGGGCGCGGCCGTGCGGGCCGCCGAGCGGTACACGGCGCCACGCGTGCCGCTGATGAAGGTGGGCGGTTCGGCGCGGAGCGGCGGGGTAACCGCCGATTAGCACCACGGGCGACGGCCCGAACAGGTCCGACGACGGGTGGACCGGACGGATCGGACGGATCGGACGGACCGGACGGCCCGACGGACTGGACGGACCAAGGGCGGCGCGGCGGGAGGTGTCGACGATGGACGGCGCGCGGCTCTCGCCTCGCGAGCGGCGGATCCTGGCGGAGATCGAGGAGGATCTCGCCGCGGACTCCGGGTTCGCCCGGTCCCTCGGGGCCGGCCGCACCCGGCTGCGGGCCCGCCTCGGATCGGGGCGGTTCGCCGGGCCCGTGGCGGCCCTGCTCGGCCCGGTGGCGGTGGTGCTCCTCGTGGTCGCCGTCGCGACCGGGGCCACGGCCCTCGTCTGGGCCTTCGCCGCCGCGTGGGTGCTCACCCTGCTGTGCCTGCTCCGGCTGCTCGTGCGCTGGTCGCGCCGCCATCTGACCGGCGACGAACGGCCGCGCCCGGACGAGCGGGACGCCTGAGGTCAGGCACCCCCGGGGGCGCCGCCGGAGCGTGGGAAGCGGGCCCGTACGGCGTCCACGCAGGTGTCGCGCGAGACCGGGCCGCCGAAACGGAGCCGGTCGTAGGGCGCGAAGTCCGGTTCGAGCGCGTCCAGATCGTCCACCAGGACATGCAGCTCCTCACGCCACCGCGGCACGTCCGGCCGGGGGGCCGCGAGCGCCGCGCCGATCGCCGCCGTCAGCTCGGCCTTGTGCCGGATCGCCGCCGGAGTGACGTGGTGCAGACACACGTACTGGCCGCTGATGTACGCCTGCCACTCCTCCTCGCCCTCGGCCGCGTCCGCCCAGTGCGCCGTGAACCAGGCCCGCAGCCGCTCCGGCCCGCCCGCCCGTGCCGCGAGCTCGAACAGATCGCCCGGCACCATCTCCGTACCGTCCGAGCGCAGATAGCCCGGCAACGGCAGCAGTCCGTCGAGCATCTGCCGCCGTACCTCGTCCGCGTCCCGGCCGAGCGCGGCGCACAGCCGCTCAAGGGGCACGAACTGCCCGTCCACATAGGCGTCGTCCTCGGCCGTCATCGGATGGACCCCGTTCACCGCCCGGAACCGGTCCGCCACCTGCGCCGCGTACGTGTCGTCCGTCCGCATCCCCACTTCGCACTCCTCCCGGCGGGCCGCGCGGGGATCTCCCGGGCGGCCCTGCGGACACGCTAGGCGCCGGACCGTACGGCGCCCGCCGAACCGTGCCCGACGAGCCGGGGGCCGGGCGCCTCGGGTCAGTTGCCGCGGGCGCCGAAGCGGCGCCACAGCCAGAGCGAGAGCGCCCCACCGAGCGCCGCCCCGACCAGGGCGAGCGGCAGACCCGCCGCGGTGCCGGACGGCGCCGCGTCCGTGGCGGCCGTACGGGCGGCGGCGCCGTGCGCACCGCCACTCGCGGCCGCCCGGCGCAGCGGGTCCTCCGCCTGCGGGCCGGCCTGGGCGCGGACGACGGGCCGCTGCCCGGCCTGCGCCGAGCGGGCGGACTCACGGGCCGCGGGCTGCAGCGAGCCCACCGGCCGCACCTTCCCTGCCGCCGCGAAGCCCCAGTCGAGCAGCTCCCTGGCCTCCTCGTACACCGCGAGACCGCCGCCGCCCTGCGGGTTCATCACCGACACCACCAGCGTCCGCGAGCCGCGCTCGGCCGCCGCGATCAGGGTGTTGCCGGCGTTGCTCGTGTAGCCGTTCTTCACCCCGATGAGACCCGGATAGCGGTCCACCCCGCTCTCGCCGGTCAGCAGCCGGTTGGTGTTGGCGATCCCGAACGACCAGGAGCCGGCCGGGAAGTCCGCGTAGCGGGTCGAGCAGTAGCGGGTGAACTGCGGGTCCTGCACTCCGGCCCGGCCGAAGACCGCCAGGTCGTACGCGGAGGAGACCTGGCCCGGCGCGTCGTAGCCGTCCGGGGAGACCACGTGCGTGTCACGGGCACCCAGGGCGCGGGCCTTCTCCTGCATCTTCCGGGCCATCGCCTTCCAGCCGCCGTTCATCGAGGCGAGCACGTGCACGGCGTCGTTCCCGGAGCTGAGGAACACCCCGTTCCACAGGTCCGACACCTTGTAGGTGTAGCCCTCCTTCACCCCCACGAGGCTGCTGCCCTCTCCGATGCCGGTCAGCTCGGCGTCGGCGACCGTGTGCCGTTCGTCCGGGCCGTGGTCCGGCAGCGCCGTCAGCGCGAACAGCGTCTTCAGGGTGCTGGCGGGCGGCAGCGGCTTGTGTGCGTTGCGGGCCGCCAGAACATCACCCGTGGAGACGTCCGCCACCACCCAGGAGAGCGCGGTCGGGGACGGCACCGCCGGCGCGCCCCGCAGGGGCTGCACCTGTGTGCCGGGGCGTCCGAGCCGCGCGGGGTCGACGAAGTGCCGGGCCGGCGGGGTGGGCTCGGCGCGCCCGCCGAGGGCGCCGAGCGGCGCGCGGACCTGGGCGGAGAGCGGCGCGGCGGCCGGCGCGGCGAGGGCCGCCGAGGCGTACGGGACCGGCAGGGCGAGCAGCAGCGCCGCGGCACCGGCGGCGGTATGACGGACAGCTGGCGTGACGATCATTCAGCCACCGTAGGAACACCGCCCCCTGCCCGCAGGGCGGAGTGCGCCGACCGGCGTAGCGCGGCGTGTCGGACGGCGGCGCGTCGCCGGAGCGGGAGCGGGAGCGGGGCGGTCCGGTACGGGTGCGATGCGGCCCCCGCGCCCGCCCGGCCGGGTTGTCGGTGCGGGCGTGGCCGCCGCACAGGCGGTGCACACCTGACCGTACAACTCCATACGGAAGCAGCCGGGTTGAACCTAGGATCTGACCGTTCGTGCCAGGACCCGACCGCAACCGGTCCCGTCCCTCCCGCCCGCAGTCAGGAGCGCCCACCCTTGAACACCCCGCACACCGCCCCCGACGGCAGGCCTCCGCACCGCCTTGACCCGGCCGGCGGCTGCCCGCACGCGGACAACGCCCGGCTGCTCGCCCAGGGCGCGGTGACCCCCGTGCTGCTCCCCGGCGACCTCGAGGGCATGGCGGTGCTCGGTCACGAAGCCCTGCGCGACTTCGTCTCCCACCCCGACGTCGCCAAGGGCGCCCGGCACTTCACCGCGCTCGCCGAGGGCCGCATACCCGAGGGCTGGCCGCTGCGCACCTTCGCCACCGTGCAGGGCATGACCACCGCCGACGACGCCGACCACCGGCGGCTGCGCTCCCTGGTCAGCAAGGCCTTCACCCCGCGCCGGATCGAGGAACTGCGCCCGCGCGTCGAGGCCGTGACCGCCACCCTGCTCGACGGACTCGACGCGGCCGCCCGCGCCGGCGACGGCGTCGCCGACCTGCGCCGCCACTACGCCCTGCCGCTGCCGCTCGGCGTCATCTGCGAGCTCCTCGGCGTGGCCGACGAGCACCAGGACCGGCTGCACCACCTCTCCAGCCAGGTGGTCGCCACCGACATCGGCCCCGAGCAGGCCGTCGCCGCCAACCGCGAACTGGTCGGACTCCTCGCCGCCATCGCCGCCGACAAGGCCGGCGCCCCCGGCGACGACCTCATCAGCGCCCTCATCGCCGCCCGCGACGAGGGCGGCGACCGGCTCGACCAGGCCGAACTGATCGGCACCCTGGTGCTGCTGATCATCGCGGGCCACGAGACCACCCTGAACCTCGTCACCAACGCCGTACGCGCCCTGTGCGGGCACCCCGAGCAGCTCGCGCACGTCCGCGAGGGCCGCGCGGACTGGGCCGACGTGGTCGAGGAGACCCTGCGCTGGGACAGCCCGGTCAGCTACTTCCCGTTCCGCTACCCCGTCCGCGACCTCGTCGTCGACGGCACCCTGATCCCGCGCGGCACTCCTGTGCTCGCCGGCTACTCGGCGGCGGGCCGCGACCCCCAGGCGTACGGCCCCGACGCCGACCGCTTCGACGTCACCCGCGGACAGGCCGTCAAGCACCTCTCGCTCGGGCACGGGCCGCACTACTGCCTGGGCGCGCCGCTCGCCCGCATGGAGGCCACCCTCGCCCTGGAGGCGCTCTTCACCCGCTTCCCGGACCTCGGCCTCGCGGTCCCCGAGGCCGAACTGACCCGGCACGCCAGCTTCGTCGGCAACAGCGTGCGTGCCCTGCCCGTCCGGCTCGGCTGACCGGCGCCCGGCACCCGGCCGCGGCCCCGCGCGGGCCCCTCACGCGGTCCTTCCCCGTTCCGCCGCGGGGGAGGCCCGCAAGGCCGCGACCAGGCGCAGCAGATGCGCCTCGTTCCCCGCGAGACCCGCCTCCCGCAGCGCCGCGTCCGCCTCCGCCATCGGATGCGTCAGCATCGCCGCCGCGTACGGCTCGAGGCGCGGGTCGGACAACACGGCCTGGGTGGACTCGAGCAGCCGGAGATAGGCCTGCGCTGCGGCACGCTCGCGGCCGGTGACGGTCGTCATGTCGGGCTCCCTCTCGACGGTCTGAGCCTGTCTCGTCCCACCCTCTCGCACGGGTCTGACAATCGGGGTGAGGCGGCCGCCGAGCCCGCCCGATCAGGCCCCGGCAAGGTGCGCGGCGAGCCGTTCGAGGAACACGCGTTGCCCCGCCACGAGCAGTGGTTCGGCCTCGGACAGCCCGAACCAGCCGACCCGGTCGATCTCCGGGAACTCCTTCAGCACGCCCGAACCGCGCGGCCACTCCATGGTGAAGGTGCCCGGCACCACCCGCCCCGGATCGAGATCCGCCTCCACCGCCCAGACGGTGACGAGCTTTCCGTTGCGCTGCCGGTTCTCGCCGAGCGCGAGCCACGCGCCGTCCGGCGCGGGCAGTCCCAGCTCCTCGGCGAACTCCCGGCGCGCCGCGTCCTCCGGCGCCTCGTCGGGCTCGTACTCGCCCTTGGGGATCGACCAGGCGGCCTCGGAACGCGCGGCCCAGAAGGGGCCGCCCATATGGCCGATGAGCACCTGCGGGCCGCCGCCGTCCGAGGTGCGGCGGAAGAGCAGGAGTCCGGCGCTGCGCTTGTCGGGCATACCGCCCAGTGTGGCGGAGCCGGCCCGCCCGCACACCCCCGCCTCGGGTCCCGCCACGCCGCACGCGGATCCGATACGTCGGAAATCTTTGACGCGTCGGAGAATCCCGACGTATCGTGGGGCCATGCCCACCGACGTGTTCGGCGTGCTGGCCAGTCCGGTGCGCCGCAGACTGCTGGAAACCCTCCGCGCGGGGCCGCGCTCGACCGGCGAACTGGCCGGGATGTTCGCGCTCGGCCGCCCCGCCGTCTCCGAACACCTGGCGGTCCTCAAGACCGCCGGCCTGGTCCGCGAGGAGCCGCGCGGCCGGCACCGCTACTACCACCTCAGGGCCGCGGGCCTCGAAGAGGTCAGCGACTGGCTGCACCCCTTCGAGCACTACTGGAAACAGCGCCTGGACGCCCTGGCCGACCTGCTGGACGAGGAGAACGACACATGACCGACCAGCCCGCCACCGACACCATCGACCTCGCGAAGTTCCTGCCGCACCCGCCCGCCGCGGTCTGGGCCGCCCTCACCGACCCGGTGCTGCACGCCCGCTGGTGGGCGGCCGCCGACATCAAGCCGGTCGTCGGCCACCGCTTCACCCTCGACATGGGCAACTGGGGCCTGCAGCCCTGCGAGGTCACCGAGGTCGCCCCCGAACGCCTCCTCGCCTACCGCTTCGCCGAGGGCACCCTCGACACCACGATCACCTGGCGCCTCGCCCCCGAGGGCCGCGGCACCCGTCTCTTCCTCACCCACGCGGGCTTCGACCTCGACTCGCCCATGGGGCGCCAGGCCCTGGAGGGCATGGGCGAGGGCTGGCCCCACCTCCTGGACGGCCTCGCCGCCCTCCTCGACGAAACGGCCTGATCAGCCGGACGCGGGCCCGGCGTGCGCCCGGCAGAAGGCCCGCACCGCCGCCGTGAAGGCCTCCGGCGCCTCCAGGTTGCTCATGTGGCCCACCGCCGGGATCACCACCAGCTCGGCCTGCGGGATGGCGTCCTGGAAGGCGTGGGCGACGCCCAGCGGAGAGCGGGCGTCCAGCTCGCCCCAGAGCAGCAGGGTCGGCACCGAGATCCGGGGCAGCAGGTCGGTCTCGTCGGCCTCGGCCATCAGGGAGAGCTGCGCGGCCATGCTCTCCGGCCGCACGTCCCGGTTCATGGCGTCGAGCACCGCCGCGAACCGCTCGGGCGGGCCGTCGGCGTACAGGCCCGGCAGCGTCGGGTCGAACTCCTGCCGGGGCGCCGCGAGCATCCGCCGCGCCCCCTCGACCCGCGCCGCGACCTCCTCGGGCGGCAGCGAGCCCTTCCACCCGGCGTATGTGTCGACCATCAGCAGCGACCGCACCAGGTCCGGCCGCGAGCGGTACAGCTCCAGGACCACCGTCCCGCCCCAGGAGAGTCCCGCCACCTGCGCGGGCCCGAGCCCCACGTCCTCGATCACGGCGGCGAGAGCGCCCGCGAAGTCCGCGAGCCCGAACCCGGCCGGCAGTGCGCCGGACCGCCCGGAGCCCGGCTCGTCCCAGGCGACCACCGTGAACTCGTCCGCCAGCGCCTCCATCTGAGGCTCCCACATCCGCGCGTCGAGCCCGGCCCCGTGCACGAGCACCAGGAGCGGCCCCCGCCCCGCCCGCGTATAGGCGACATCGACGCCGCCGGCGTGTACGACAGTCATGCACCCAGGCTAGGCCTCGGCTGCCTGTGTCGCCTCGCGCCGGGCGACGACAATGGCGCCGAGAGCGCTCTCCGCCGAGGTCAGCGTCATCCGCGCCTCCACCGCGAAGCCGGCGCCGGCGAGCCGCTCCGCCAGCCGCTCGGGCTCGCGGAGGTGGACGTGCAGGCGCATGGGGTGGCCGCCGTACCCCTCCGTCTTCAGCCGGGTCTCGTCGCCCGCGTGGAACGCGAGGAGCAGCGGGCCGGCGGGGCGCAGGACGCGGTGGAAGTGGGCGAGCGTGCGGTCGAGCTCCGCCTCCGGGACATGGATCAGCGAGTACCAGGCGACCAGGCCCGCCATCGACGCGTCGGGCAGGTCGAGCTCGGTCATCGAACCTACCCGGAAGTCCAGTCCGGGGTGCTCCCCGCGGGCCACGTCGATCATCGCGGGGGACAGGTCGATGCCCAGGACGTCCAGGCCGAGTCCGTGCAGATGCGCGGTGATCCGCCCCGGCCCGCACCCCAGGTCCCCGACCGGCCCGCCCCCGGCGGCCCGCACCGAGTCCGCGAAGAGCGCGAGCATCGCCCGCTCGTAGGGCGTCCGGTCGAGGAGGCCGCGCACCAGGTCGGCGTAGTCGGCGGCCACCGTGTCGTACGAGGCGCGGGTGTCGGCGAGCCAGTCCTGCTCGGGGTTCAGGGCGTTGTCCACTCCGAGAGGCTACGGCGTCAGCGTCAGCGTCAGCGTCACCGGACCGCCCGCCCGGTCCGCGTCCGGTGCCCACACCGCCGGGTGCCGGAGCGAGCGGTGCGGTTCGAGGAGGGCCGGGAGCCGGCGCTCGTGGAGCAGGCGCCCGTCCTGGCGGACCGTCAGAACAGGCTGTGCAAGCCGCGCTTCCGGGCGCAGCAGCAGAGTGGGGGCGGGGGCCGCGGGGCGGAGGCGGCTAGGGGTCAGCCAGCGCAGCGCGCCCTCGGGCCGCAGCGCGAGGCCCGGCTGCGGCCAGGGCGCGCCCGCCAGGTGGGCGAGGACCGCGTCGGCCACCGCACGGCCCTCCGCCGCCGCCACCGTGCCCGGCTCCACACCGCGCAGCAGATTGCCCGCCGCGAACACCCCGGGAACGGCGGTGCGCAGCGCGCCGTCGACCGACGGACCCCGGGTCGCCGGGTCGAGCGACACCCCGCCCGCTCGGGCGAGTTCGTGGTCCGGCAGCCAGTCTCCGGTGAACACCACGGTGTCGCAGCGCAGCAGTGCGGTGCGTCCGTCGGCGCCCCGCACCAGGACCCCCGACAGGCGGCCCCGGCCGACGAGTTCGAGCACGGTCGCGCCGCGCAGCACCGGGCCGGGCAGCCACGGCCCGTACGGCCGGTCGGCGACGACCGCGGCCACCGGCACCCTGGCCCGGCGCAGGGTGCGCACCGCGTGCCGGGCGATCGGGTCGGAGCCGACGACGACCGCACGACGCCCGATCCGCTCCCGCCGTAGCCCGAACAGCTCGACGGACTGCTGGAGTTCGCCGGTGCTGAGCACCCCGGCGGGGCGCGAGCCGGGTACGAGCCGGGCGCTGCGCGGCCGCTCACGCGCGCCGGTGGCGAGGACCACGGCCCGCGCGGTGACCTCCTCGGGGCCGGTGGGCGCGGTGACCTCCAGGGTGAGCGGTCCGGCCCAGCCGGTCGCGCCGACGCCGGTACGGAGCACGGCTCCGGCCCGCTCCGCCGCGCGCACCGCCCGGCGGGAGAACGCGGGCCCGGTCAGCCCGTCGAAGCCGCCGCGCGCGCAGTGCCGCGGCACCCCGCCCGCCGCCCGCTCCCGCTCCAGGACCTCCACCCGGCCCGCGCCGGCCGCCGCGAGCCGCGCCGCAGCGGCCAGGCCGGCCGGGCCCGCGCCCACGATCAGCACGTCGACCGAACGGTTCACCGAGGTCACCGCACACCCTCCTCGAAGAGCGCCCGCACCGTCGCCCCGCAGGAGAAGCCCTGGCAGCGCCCGGCCCGTGCCCGGGTCCTGCGCCGCAGCCCGTCCAGGGAGGCGGGTGGCACGGTGGAGGCGAGCGCGTCGCGGATCTCGCCCAGGGTGACCCGCTCGCAGTGGCAGACGAGCGTGCCGTAGGCCGGATCGCGGGCGATGAGTCCGGCGTCGCGGTACGGGCGGGGGAGGGCCTCGCCGAGGTTCGGCATCCGCACCGGGGCGAGCGGCCGCTCCGGGCCGAGCTCCAGGCCCGCGTCGGCGAGCAGACCGACCGTGTGGCGGCCGAGGGCGAGCGAGGCGGTGAGTCCGGTGGAGCGGATGCCGCCCACGGTCACGTACCGCAGCTCGGGGTGGGCGGCGATCCGGTAGTCCTCGGCGCCGGTCGCCGCCCGCAGCCCCGCGTACACGGCGGTGACCTCCTCGTTCAGGAGCGCGGGCAGGATCCGCCCGCCCTGGGCCCGCAGGGCCGCGAGCCCCTCGGCGGTCGAGCCGGTCGCGGTCTTGTCGGGCAGGTCCTCGGCGGTCGGCCCGAGCAGCACGTTGCCGTACACCGTCGGCGCGATCAGCACCCCCTTGCCGAGGGGGCCCGGCACCGGCAGCAGGATGTGCCGGACCAGCGGGCGGGCGAACTTGTCGAAGACGAGGAGCTGGCCGCGCCGCGGGGTGACCGTGAAGTCCTCGCGCCCGAGCAGCGCGTCGAAGACGTCCGCGTACAGGCCGCAGGCGTTGACCAGGAAGCGGGTGCGCAGCACCCCGCGCCGGGTGACGAGCCGGTGCGGGGCGCCGCCGTCACCGGTGCGCACCTTCTCCACCGGGCAGTTGAGGTGCAGGTCGACCCCGGAGCGCACGGCCTGGGTGACGTAGGCGAGCGGAGTGGTCCACGGGCAGACGATCGACTCGCCCGGCACGTCGAGCGCGCCGAGCGCACCAGAGCCCAAGTGCGGTTCGCGGGCGTAGAGTTCGGTGGCCGTGAGCGGCCGGGTGCGGTGATGCCCGTTCCGTACGGCCTTGGCGGCGAGCTCGGGCAGGGTCGCCAGCTGCTGCTCGTCCCAGGCGACGAGCAGGGCGCCCACGGGCTCGACCGGGATGCCGGTCTCGTCGGCGTACGCGGCGAGCAACTGCCCGCCCTCGCGCACCAGTCGGCCTTCGAGGGAGCCGGGCACGGCGTCGAAACCGGTGTGCAGGATCGCGGTGTTGGCCTTCGAGCTGCCCTCGCCGATGTCCCCGCTCGCCTCCACGAGCGCCACCCGCAGGGAGTGGTGGGCCAGTTCACGGGCGATGGCGCAGCCGACGACACCCGCGCCGACCACGGTGACGTCGTACGCGCCGTTGGGCGCCGAGGTGTCCGGGAGCACCCCCCTTCTGGTGACGGTCATACGGCCGGGTTCCCGGCGCCGTCCCCGTCCGCGAGCAGTCGCGCCACGGCCGTGCGGAACCGGCCGAGGCGCTCGGCGGCCTCGTCGGCCGACGCCCGGGGCTCGTACACGGCGGACGGCTTCCAGTCGGGCACGGCCTCGTGGACGGCGAGGCCCGGGTCGTGGCCGAGCCGCGCGACCGCCGCGACCCCGAGGGCGGTGGCGTCGGGGAGCGCGGAGACCTCGACGGGGCGCTGGAGCAGATCGGCCTGGGTCTGCATGAGGAGGGCCGAGCGGGTCAGGCCGCCGTCGACCCGGAGCGCGGTGAGCGGTGCGCCGAGGTCGGCCGCGGCGGCCCCTGCGAGCTCGGTCACCTGGGCGGCGATGCCCTCGCACAGGGCGCGCACCAGGTGGCCGGGTCCGGTGTCGAGGCCGAGTCCGGTGACCGCGCCGCGGACGTCGCCGCGCCACCAGGGCGCGGCGAGGCCGGCCAGGGCGGGGACTAAGGTGACGCCGCCCGCGTCGGGGACGGCGCCGCCGACCGGGTCGAGCTCCTCGGGGCCGGCGATCACGCCGAGGTCGGTGAGCCAGCGCACGGCGGACGCGGCGGTGTAGACCTGCCCGTCCAGGCAGTACGCGGTGCGGCCGGCCAGCCGCCAGGCGACGCAGGCGACCAGGCCGGTGTCGCTGCGGCGCGGCGCGGGCCCGGTCTGGGCGAGCAGGAAGGCCCCGGTGCCGTAGGTGCACTTGGCGCTGCCGGGGGCGGTGACGTCCTGGGCGAGCAGCGCGGCCTGCTGGTCGACGAGCAGCCCGGTGAGGGGGAGCGGCGGCCCGAAGGCGGTGGTGGTGCCGACCGGGGTGTCGGCGTCCACGACCCGGGGCAGCCGCTCGCCGCCGAGGCCGTACGCGTCGAGCGCCGTGTCCGACCAGGCGAGGGTGTCCAGATCGAGCAGTCCGGTGCGGCCCGCGGTGGCCGCGTCGGTGACGAAGGCGCCCGTGAGCCGGTGTACCAGCCACGCGTCGCTCGTCGTGACCACCCCCGCGCCGGTCAGGTGGCGGCGGATCCAGGCCATCTTCGGGGCGGCGAAGTAGGGATCGACCGGCAGACCGGTGATCCGTGTCAACTCGCTTGCGTTCGCGTGGAGGTCGGAGCAGATGTCGGCGGCTCTGCGGTCCTGCCAGACGAGTGCGTCGGTGAGCGGCGTGCCGGTCGCGGGATCCCAGGCGAGTACGGTCTCGCCCTGGTTCGCCAGGCCCACGGCGACGACCGGTTCACCGGCCTCGGCGAGGGCGGCCCGGCCGGCCGCGACCACGGAGTCGTACAGCTCACCGGGGTCGACCTCGACCCGTCCGCCGGGCAGGGCGCGCGGGTGGACGGGGGCGAAGCCGGTGCCGAGCACCCCGCGCCCGGGATGGACGACGAGGGCCTTGGTGCCCGACGTGCCCTGGTCGACGGCGAGTACCGGGCCCGTCATGTGTGCGACTCCCTGCCGGTCATGGGTTCCTGGAGTTCCTTGATCGCGTTCCTGAGCGTGGAACCGGTCAGCCTGTCGGTGCGGGAGCCCCGCGTCAAGGCTTCCGGATGGAAGCCGTCAGGTCCGGACCTACTGCTGACCGCAAGTCAAATTCGGTCGCTGGCTTGATACTTGCGATCACGGAGAAAAATGGATCGGTCACGTCCGGCTACCTCTATAGTGATCGCCGATCAACGGCCGGGTCGGCCGGGACGCCCCCGGGGACTGACCACCCCCTCCGCCCACCGCACCGAGGAATCATGTCGCCCACCCCCCGCCCCGCCTTCTGATGGCCGCGCAAGGCTTCCGGCCCGTCTACCATCCGGCGGGCCACGACCATGCCCTGCGCGGCGCCGTCCAGGAGCTGCGCACCGGGCGCTGGGTGGCGATGGCCCGATTACTCGACGAGACCTCCGGCTGGTCCGGCTGGACCCGGCGCACCCAGGTCCTCGCCGCCGTGGCCGCGGGCACCGACGTCGTCGAGGCCTGGCGGGTCGAGCAGCCCGACTCCGCCGTCGCCGGCGTCATGCACGCGCGCGTGTCCGTCGAACGCGCCGTCCGCGCCCACCGCACCGCCCACCCCCGCACCCGCGAACTCTGGCAGGAGGCCTGGACCGCCTGCCTGGAGGCCGCCGACCGCGCCCCCGCCGACCCGGTGCCCTGGGTGTGCCGGCTCGCCCTCTCCGTACTCGACGCACAGCAGCGCATGGAGGAGCACCGCGCCGCGCCGCCCGCGCCGATGCTGCCCTCCGGCCCCTGGGGCCTGCTCGCCGAGGCCGAGAAGCGCGACCCGTACAACCGCGAGGCGCACCACCGGATGCTCCAGTTCGTCTACGCGCGCCGCCCCGGACCGCTCTCCGAGGCCGTCAACTACGCCCAGTGGGCGTCATCGACGGCACCCGTCGGCTCCGCCCTGCACGCCCTTCCGCTGTACGTCAGGGTCGAGCGCTACCGCCGCGAGCGCGGCCATGAGCGCGCCCTCGACCTGCACTGGGTCGCCGAGGACGCGGTGCGCGACGCGGACCGGGCGATGGACGCCTGGTTCCTGTTCTGCGCCACCGACGAGGCCAGCCTGCTCGACCTCTGCCACCTGGCGCACGGCCTGTACGGCGCGCTCAAGTTCGCCGACGCGGCCCGGGTGTTCGAGGCCCTCGGCCCGTACTGGACCCCCCAGCCCTGGGCGTACCGCACGGACCGCCCCGACGAGCGCGGCCTCGCCGAGGAGGTCTTCCTGCGGGCCCGGGCGCGCTGCCTCGGCGGCCCGGGGGCCCGCGGCGGACCCTGACCGTCCGCGTGCCCCTTCCCGCGCGCCCCGAGGCGCCGCGCACCTCGAGCCCGCCGCGCCCAGCCCCCGTACGGCACGGTCCGTCCCCCCTTCCCCCGGAGGAACGCATGTCACGCACCGCTCCCACCGACGCGATACGCAAGCCGCCACCGGCCGCGCGGGACGAGGAGGCCCGGCTCAGGGAGCTGGGCTACCAGCCCGTCCTCGCCCGCCGGATGGGCGGCTTCGGCAACTTCGCCATCAGCTTCTCGGTCATCTCCATCCTGTCCGGCTGCATGACCCTGTACGGCTTCGGCCTGAGCACCGGCGGCCCCGCCGTCATGCTCTGGGGCTGGGCCGGCGTCGGTCTGTTCGTGCTCTGCGTCGGCCTCGCGCTCGCCGAGGTCACCAGCGCCTACCCGACCTCCGGCGCGCTCTACTACATGGCCGACCGACTCGGCGGGCGCCGCTGGGGCTGGTACACCGGCTGGCTGAATCTGCTCGGTCTGCTGGGCGCCATCGCCGGCATCGACTACGGCGCCGCACTGTTCACCGGAGCCTTCCTCAACCTCCAGTGGGGCTTCGAGCCGACGCCCGAGTCGACCTTCCTGATCTTCCTGGTGATCCTGCTGGTGCACGCCGTGCTCAACCTCAACGGCGTCCGCGTGGTCAGTCTGCTCAACTCGATCAGCGTGTGGTGGCACCTCGCCGGGGTCGCCCTGATCGTCGGCGCGCTGGCGATCGTCCCCGACCACCACCAGTCCGCGAAGTTCGTCTTCACCGAGTTCGTCAACGACACCGGCTGGGCCAACCCGCTGTACGTGGCCGCGATCGGCCTGCTGCTCGCCCAGTACACCTTCTCCGGATACGACGCCTCCGCCCACCTCTCGGAGGAGACCTCCAACGCCTCGGTGGCCGCCGCCAAGGGCATCGTCCGCTCCATCTGGGCGTCCTGGATCGCCGGCTTCGCGCTGCTCGCCGGACTCACCTTCGCCATCCAGGACTACGCGGGCACCCAGGGCACGGCCACCGGAGTCCCGCCGGCGCAGATCCTGCTCGACGCGCTCGGCGAGGGCGGCGCCAAGGCGCTGCTGCTCGTGGTGATCGTGGCCCAGCTCTTCTGCGGCAACGCCGAGGTCGCCGCCGCCAGCCGGATGGTCTTCGCGTTCAGCCGCGACAACGCCCTGCCGGGCTCCGAGATCTGGCGCCGCGTCAGCAGCCGTACCCACACGCCGGTTCCGGCCGTCTGGCTGTCGGTCCTGGCCGCAGCGGTCCTCGCGCTGCCCTCGCTCTCCTCGCCCACCGCCTACGGTGCCGTCACCGCCATCAACGTCATCGGCATCACCCCGGCCTATGCCATCCCGATCCTGCTGCGGCTGCGCGCGGGCCGGCGCTTCGTGCCCGGCCCGTGGAACCTGGGCCGCTGGAGCAGGCCGATCGGCTGGACCGCGGTGGTGTGGGTGGCCCTCGTGACCGTGCTCTTCTGCCTGCCGCAGAGTTCGCCGGTCACCTGGAAGACGATGAACTACTCGGTGATCGCGCTTGCCGTGGTGCTCGTCCTCGCCACCGTCTGGTGGTACGCCGCCCGTCGCTCGTACGGCACGCCGCAGTCCTACGGCAGCGCCCGCGAGGAGGCGGAGGTCGCCGAGGGCATCGTCTGACGGAGCGGCCCGCACGGGACCGGAGCGGCCCGCACCGGACCGGCCCGGTACACGTCCGTGCGCCGGGCGAAGCGTCCGGGACGGAGGCGGCGGCGGGGTGGAGCCCGGGCTCAGCCGCCGAACTCGTAGGTCCAGGCACCCGTCCGGGCCGCGAACTCGATGTCCGTGACCTCCAGGGCGTGCCCGTGCTGATCGCTCACCACCCGGTGGACGGACAGCCGGGCCGCGCCCGTCTGGTGCGTCCGGTCCGGTGCCGCGTCCGGCGGGGCGACCGGCGGGGCGGCCGGGACGCCGACCGACTCCCGGTGGATGGTGCGCAGTCCCGCCTGCCGCATCCAGTGGTAGAGCAACCGCAGGTCGGGCTGCCCGCGCCGATCGTGGCACCCCCGGTACCGGGCGAGCTGGGGGATCTCCGCCAGTGCGGGCCGGGAGAACCACGTCACCGACTGCTGCACCGGCTCGCCGGCCGGGGCGAGCACGAGGTGGCGGTGGACCAGCGTCGGCTCGCCGGGCGCCAGACACAGGCGCACGGCGAGCGCCGCGGGCGGCGCCTCCCAGGAGAGCGCGGCGCGCACCAGGGCGTCGGCGGCCCGCGGACCGCCGGGGAAGGTGCGCCGGTGCGGGTCCCGGGCCGGGAGGCGCGGTTCGTGCGCGGTCTCGTGCGCCGGGTCGGCGGCGAAGGTGCCGCGCCGGTCGGTCACCACCAGCCGTTCGTCGCGCAGGAGTTGGAGCGCGCTGCGCACCGTCTGCCGGTTCACGTGGTAGCGGTGGGCCAGGAGGCGTTCGGAAGGCAGCCGGCTGCCGGGGGAGATGCGGCCCTTGCTGAGGTCGTCCCGCAGTGCGCGGGCGACCCGGAGGTAGAGCGGAAGCGTCGCGCTCGACCGGTGCTCGGGAACGGGCTCGGCCATGTCTCGACCCTCTCTGTCATGCATCGTTCAGCCATCGCTCGGCGTGATCGCCCGAGCCGTGTGGGTGATCATTCCTATCATTGGTCTAAACCATTCGGGAAGTGCGGTCGGCGAGAGTGGCCGAAACGAGCACCGGGCCGTGTAATGGATCGCACCGGTCGGGGAACCCACCGGCGGCAGCGGAGCATGCGGCGGCAGCGCGGCACGGCGGCGGGAAGGCGGGTGAGGTCGGATGGCGACACCGTCCGAGCGGGCTGAGATGGGCAAGGCCGCCCGCAAGCGGGTGCCCCGCTCCTCGCACGGCCGCTGGATCCCCTCGTCCCAGCGCCCCGACGCGCTCACCGTCCTGGAACGCGAGTCCGTGGACCGGATTCCCGAGTTCGTCCCGATCCGCTACGGCCGCATGGCCGTCTCGCCCTTCGCCTTCCTGCGCGGCGCCGCGGCTGTGATGGCCGCCGACCTCGCCGCCCAGCGGCACACCGGACTGACCGTCCAGCTGTGCGGCGACGCCCACCTGCTGAACTTCGGCGTCTACGCGTCACCCGAACGGACCCTTCTCTTCGACGTCAACGACTTCGACGAGACCCTGCCCGGACCCTTCGAGTGGGACGTGAAGAGACTCGCCGCCTCCGTCGCCGTCGCCGCCCTCCAGAACGGCACCAGCAAGGCCAAGGCGCACCGGGCCGCCCAGGTCGCAGCGGAGGCCTACCGGCAGGCCATGCGCCGCCTCGCCAAACTCGGCGAGCTCGACGTCTGGTACGAGCGGATCGCCGTCGACGACCTCGTCCCCCTGGTCCGCGGCGCCGACCGGACCCGGATGGAGAGCCGGATCGCCCGTGCCCGCGGCCGCACCAGCATGCAGGCGCTCGGCAAGCTCACCGCCCTGGACGACTCCGGCCGCCGGCACATCGTCGAGGACCCGCCGCTCCTGGAACGCGTCACCGACCTCGACCGGATCACCCTCGGCAAGATCTTCAGCGACTACCGCAGCTCCCTGTCCGAGGAACGCCGGCTGCTGCTCGACCGCTTCCACTTCGTCGACGCCGCCCGCAAGGTCGTCGGCGTCGGCAGCGTCGGCACCCGCTGCTTCATCCTCCTCCTGCAGGGCCGCGACGACAGCGACCCGCTCTTCCTCCAGATCAAGGAGGCCGGCGCCTCCGTACTGGAGGAGTACCTCGCCCCCAGCGCCTTCACCCACCACGGACGCCGGGTCGTCTGTGGTCAGCGTCTGACCCAGGCCGCCAGCGACATCTTCCTCGGCTGGATGACCGGCCCGGAACAACGCCACTTCTACTGGCGCCAGTTGCGCGACATGAAGGGCTCCGCCGAGGTCGAGACCATGTCCCCGTCCCTCCTGCGCGAGTACGCCCGCCTCTGCGGCCGCGCCCTCGCCCGCGCTCACGCCCGCTCCGGCGACCGCATAGCCATCGCCGCCTACCTCGGCACCTCCGACGTCTTCGACCGCGCCCTGGCCGACTTCGCCCTGCGCTACGCCGGCCAGAACGCCGACGACTACGCGGCCCTCAGCGCCGCCATCGCCTCCGGCGTGGTGACGGCGGCCCCGGGGGTCTGAAACGGTCCGAACCCCCGGAGCCGCCCCTCCTCGACCTCAGGCCTCCGTGCGCCGCATCGGCGGCCCCGCCGGAGTCGGCGGCACCGGGCCGAACAGCGCCGAGCGCAGGACCGGCGGTGCGAAGAGCACCGTCAGCGGGTCCGTCAGGGTCAGGGCCCTGCGGAAGGCCGCGCCGACCACCGGGTCGCCGGAGGCGCGCTGCTGGACCCGCTTCAGGTACCAGCCGGTCACCCGGTCCATCGCGCCGCTGCGGGCCGCGTCACCGGTGGCGCCCGGCATCTTCTTGTCGGCCCCCGCCGAGATGTCCCAGGCCTGCCGGGACGCGTCGAGGAGGGCCCGCTGGACCCGCCGCGTCGTCGGCGTCCGCCGCGGGTCCGCGAGGGCCTTGCGCAGGGCGACCGCGCTCATCGCGGCGACCGCCATGCCCTGCCCGTAGATCGGATTGAAGGAGCACAGCGCGTCGCCGGTCGCGAGGAAGCCGGCCGGGCGGCGGCCCGGACGGTCGTAGCGGCGGCGGATGTTGGCGGTCTTGCGGAAGCCGTAGACCGGGGTCAGCGGCTCCGCCTTGGCGATCCAGTCGCCGATCACGGGATGCGGCAGCCGACGGGCGTAGTCCTCGAACAGCGCCTCGTCCGTGGGCGGTTCGTCGCCGCGCAGGCCCGACAGGGTGACCACGTGCCGCCCGTCGCCCAGCGGCAGGATCACACCGCCGTACACCTGACCCGGGTGCGGCACGATGTAGTAGCCGAGCGCGTCGACCGAAGGATCCGGCTCCGGGGAACGGAAGATGCGCGTGCCGTACGCGAGCCCCGTGTCCAGGGTCTCCTCGTGCGGCGCCTCCGCGCCGATCCCCGCCAGCCAGTCCGCCGCACGGGTCGAGCGGCCCGAAGCGTCCACCACGAGGTCCGCCTCCAGCGGATACGGCTCCTTCGACGCGCCCGCACCGCGCTCGCGCAGCAGCACACCGCGCACCCGCTCCGCGTCGCCGAGCAGGCCCACCGCCTCGGTGCCCTCGATCCGCTCGATCCGGGGATCGGCGAACACCCGCTTGCGCACCAGCCATTCGAGCTGGTCGCGCGGACCGGCGAAGAAGTGCACCGAGGCCTCGGTCCGCGCGTACCACTGCCCGTTCTGCCACTGCACCATGTCCGCGGGCATCCCGACCTTCGGCGCGCCAAGGCCCGCCAGCTCGGCCATGAACCCGGGAAGGAGCTCGTCGAGCGCCTGCTGACCGCCCTCGATCAGCACATGGAGGTGCCGGCCCTGCGGCACCCCGGGCCGTGCGTCCGCCTGCTCCGGGAAACGGTCGCGCTCGACGACGGTGACCCGCTCGGCGTGCTCGCTCAGCACCCGCGCGGCCAGCAGACCCGCGAGACTTCCCCCGACGACCACCGCATGACGTGTCCTGCGAGGTCCCAACTCGTCGGTCATCCTCGCCCTTTCGCGTATGGAGATGTTGACCAGTCAGTATCCACCCCGGGCCGGGGGCGCGTCGCGGGCGGCACGGGGCGCACGGGGGCGTACCGGCCGGCCACGCGCAGGCCTCACAGGCCTCACAGGCCCCACGGGCCCCGCCGCGCCCCCGTCACTCCGCGGCGAGCTCGCCGATCGCGTGGCTCAGCCACTCCACCCAGAAGCGCTCCAGGTCGATTCCGCCGCGCAGCACCAGATGGCGCAGCCGGTCGGGCTCGCTCGCGCGGCGCTCCGGCGGGAAGTCGCGGGTCTCGATCTCCAGGTACTCGTCCAGCTGCCGCCGGTGCAGGGCGAGATGGCGCTCCAGTTCGGCCCGCAGCCCGGTGCCGCCGACCACCGCCGCGGCCCGCATCCGCAGCAGCAGCCCGGACCGCATCGGCTTGGGGTCCTCGGCGGTGTCCACCCAGGCCGCCAGCTCGGCGCGGCCCGCCGGCAGCACCTCGTACTCCTTCTTCTGCCCGCGCGCGGGCACCGGGGCGGGCAGGGCACGGATGTACCCCGCCTGCTCCAGCTTGCCGAGCTCGCGATAGATCTGCTGGTGCGTGGCCGACCAGAAGTAGCCGATGGACCGGTCGAAGCGGCGGGTCAGTTCGAGGCCGGAGGACGGCTTCTCGAGCAGCGCCGTCAGGATCGCGTGCGGGAGGGACATGGACGCATCCTAGGTTCGACCGGCCGGACGGCGGGGCGGGCGCCTACAGCGCCGCGGCGAGCCGCGTGCCCTGGTCGATGGCCCGCTTGGCGTCCAGCTCGGCGGCCACGTCCGCGCCGCCGATCAGATGCGCGGTGCGCCCGGCGGCGACCAGCTCCTCGTACAGGTCGCGGCGCGGCTCCTGCCCGGTGCACAGCACCACCGTGTCGACCGGCAGCAGCTGCCGCTCGCCGTCGATGGTGAGGTGCAGGCCCTCGTCGTCGATCCGGTCGTAGGCCACGCCCGCGACCATGGTGACGCCTCGGTGCTTCAGCTCGGTGCGGTGGATCCAGCCGGTGGTCTTGCCGAGGCCCGCGCCGACCTTGCTGGTCTTGCGCTGCAGCAGGTGCACCTGGCGCGGCGGCGCGGTGCGCTCGGGGGCGCGAAGGCCGCCCCGGGAGGCGTAGGAGGTGTCGACGCCCCACTGCTTGAAGTACGTCTCCGGGTCCTGGCTCGCGCCCTCGCCGCCGTCCGTGAGGAACTCGGCCACGTCGAAGCCGATGCCGCCGGCGCCGAGGATCGCGACCCGCTCGCCGACGTGGGCGCGGTCGCGCAGCACGTCCAGGTAGCCGACGACACTCGGGTGGTCGACGCCCTCGATCCCGGGCACGCGCGGGGAGACGCCGGTGGCGACGACCACCTCGTCGAAGCCGTCCAGGTCGGCCGCCGAGACGAAGGTGTTCAGGCGCACCTCGACCCCGCGCTCTTCGAGCTGGACGCGGTAGTAGCGCAGGGTCTCCTCGAACTCCTCCTTGCCCGGCACCTGCTTGGCGACGTTCAGCTGCCCGCCGATCTCGGCGGCGGCGTCGAACAGGGTGACCGTGTGACCGCGTCCGGCGGCCGAGACCGCGCAGGCCAGGCCCGCCGGGCCGGCGCCGACGACGGCGATCCGCTTCGCCAGGCGGGTGGGGGAGAGGACGAGCTCGGTCTCGTGGCAGGCCCGCGGGTTCACCAGGCAGGAGGTGATCTTCAGGCTGAAGGTGTGGTCCAGACAGGCCTGGTTGCAGCCGATGCAGGTGTTGATGGTCTCGGCGCGGTCCTCGGCGGCCTTGGCGACGAAGTCGGGGTCGGCGAGGAACGGGCGGGCCAGCGAGACCATGTCGGCGCGGCCGTCGGCGAGGATCTCCTCGGCCACCTCGGGGGTGTTGATGCGGTTGGAGGTCACCAGCGGCACCGACACCGCGCCCATCAGCCGCTTGGTCACCCAGGTGTAGGCGCCGCGCGGCACGGAGGTGGCGATGGTCGGGATGCGGGCCTCGTGCCAGCCGATGCCGGTGTTGATGATGGTGGCGCCCGCCGCCTCGATCTCCTTGGCGAGGGCGACCACCTCGTCGAGGGTGGAGCCGCCGGGGACCAGGTCGAGCATGGACAGGCGGTAGACGACGATGAAGTCGCTGCCGACGCGCTCGCGGATGCGGCGCACGATCTCCAGCGGGAAGCGGACCCGGTTCTCGTAGGAGCCGCCCCAGCGGTCGGTGCGCTGGTTGGTGGCGGAGGCGATGAACTCGTTGATCAGATAGCCCTCGGAGCCCATCACCTCGACGCCGTCGTAGCCGGCCTCCTTGGCGAGCTCGGCGCAGCGGGCGTAGTCCTCGACGGTCTGCTCGACCTCGGCCTCGGACAGCTCGTTCGGCACGAAGGGGCTGATCGGCGCCTTGAGGGGGCTCGGCGCGACCAGGTCCTGGTGGTAGGCGTACCGCCCGAAGTGCAGGATCTGCATCGCGATCCGGCCGCCCTCGGCATGCACGGCCTCGGTGATCACCCGGTGCTCGGCGACCTCCTCGGCGGTGGTCAGCTTGGCGCCGCCGTCCCAGGGCCGTCCGGCCTCGTTGGGCGCGATGCCGCCGGTGACGATCAGCCCGACCCCGCCGCGGGCGCGCTCGGCGTAGAAGGCGGCCATGCGCTCGAAGCCGTGCTCGGCCTCCTCGAGACCGACGTGCATGGATCCCATGAGCACCCGGTTGGGCAGGGTGGTGAACCCGAGGTCCAGCGGGCTCAGCAGATGCGGGTACGGGGTGTTCGGGGCCATCGGGGCGCCTCCTCGCGCGGGGTCGTCCCGACTGTTGTAGACGACGCGCCCGCGCTTGTGCAACAAGTTGCATAAGCGCGGGGCGGCGATGTGCGGGACGCCACAGCGGCGGGCCCCGCCCCTCCCCTGTCCTGCGGCTCCCGGGGGACCTCACTCCTTGCGGTACGCGTACGCCTCCGACGCCGCCGCCACGACCGCGTCCAGGTCGCCCCCGGCGCTCGCCGTCACCACCGCGGCCACCGCGCCCTCCACGAACGGCGCGTCCACCAGCCGCGCGCCCTCCGGGAGCTCGTCGCCCTCCGCGAGCAGCGCCTTCACGGTCAGGACCGCGCTGCCCAGGTCCACCAGAAGCGCCACCCCCGCGCCGCCGTCCACGGCCTTCGCCGCGTCCGTGATCAGCTCGGAGCTGGTGCCGAGGGTGCCGTCCGGGAGGCCGCCGGCCGGGCGGACCGGCGCCGTGTCCCCACCGCCCGCGAGCCCCCGCGCCAGCTCCGCCACCGACGCCGCCACGGCCGCGCTGTGCGAGACGAGGACGATCCCCACCCGGCCCGCCGTCATCCCGCCACCTCCGCGCTCTCCGCCGTTTCCGCGAGCGCCGCGAACAACAGCGCGGACGAGGTCGCCCCCGGGTCCTGGTGCCCGATCGACCGCTCACCCAGATAGCTCGCCCGGCCCTTGCGCGCCCGCAGCGGTACGGTGGCCAGCGCGCCGGCCTCCGCCGCCTCCCGGGCCGCCGCGAACGAGGTCCCCAGCGCCTCGGCCGCCGGCACCAGGGCGTCCAGCATCGTCTTGTCGCCCGGCCGCGCCCCGCCCAGCTGCGCCACCGCCGCCACGGCGGCCGTCAGCGCCTCGGCGAGCGTCGGCCGGGAGATCCGCTCGGCGTCTCCCAGGGCCTTGCCGGCGCGGCGCAGCAGCGTCCCGTACAACGGCCCGGACGCCCCGCCCACCGTGGAGATCAGCTGCCGCCCGGCGGCGACGAGGACCGCCCCCGGCGTCCCGGGCGGCTCCTTCTCCAGGGCCGTCCTCACCGCCGCGAACCCCCGCTTCATGTTGACCCCGTGATCGGCGTCGCCGATCGCCGAGTCCAGCTCGGTCAGGCGGTCCGCCTCCCGGTCCACGGCGCCCGCCGCGGCCGTCAGCCAGTCGCGGAAGAACTCCGCGCCGTAGGTCTCCCCGGACGTCTCCCCGCCCGGCATCTCGCCCGTCTCCCCGCCCGTCACCTCGGTCATGCTCCCCTCACCGTCCCCAGCGCAGCGCCGGCGTGCCGACCGGCGCGTCCCACAGCCGCAGCAGCTCCTCGTCCGCCTCGCACAGCGTCACCGAGCAGCCCGCCATGTCGAGCGAGGTCACATAGTTGCCGACCAGCGTCCTGGCGGTCGGCACCCCGCGCTCGCCGAGCACCCGCTGCACCTCCGCGTTGAACCCGTACAGCTCCAGGAGCGGCGTCGCCCCCATCCCGTTCACGAGCGCCAGAACCGGCCCCTGCGGCCGCAGGTCGTCCAGGACCGCGTCCACCGCGAAGTCCGCGATCTCCCGCGAGGTCATCATCGGCCGCCGCTCGCGACCCGGCTCCCCGTGGATGCCGACGCCCAACTCCAGCTCGCCCTCCGGCAGATCGAAGGTCGGCGAGCCCTTCGCCGGCGTCGTACAGGCGCTCAGCGCCACCCCGAAGCTGCGCGAGCGCTCGTTCACCCGGCGGGCGATCGCCTCCACCCGCTCCAGCGGCGCGCCCGCCTCCGCCGCCGCGCCCGCGATCTTCTCCACGAACAGGGTGGCGCCGGTGCCGCGCCGCCCGGCCGTGTAGAGGGAGTCGGTCACCGCCACGTCGTCGTCGACGAGCACCTTGGCCACCTGGATGCCCTCGTCCTCGGCGAGCTCCGCCGCCATCTCGAAGTTCAGCACGTCCCCGGTGTAGTTCTTGACGACGAACAGCACCCCGGCGCCGCTGTCCACCGCGGCCGCCGCCCGCACCATCTGGTCGGGCACCGGACTGGTGAACACCTCGCCCGGACAGGCCGCCGCGAGCATCCCCGGCCCCACGAACCCGGCGTGCAGCGGCTCGTGCCCCGAGCCGCCGCCGGACACCAGCGCCACCTGCCCGGCCACCGGCGCGTCGCGCCGCAGCACGACTCGGTTCTCCACGTCCACGGTCAGTTCGGGATGTGCGGCGGCGAAGCCGCGCAGCGCGTCGGCGACCACGGTCTCCGGAACATTGATCAACATCCTCAACGGTGTCTCCTCGGGAGGCTGGCAGATGGGCCCGTGAGCTGGGTTTTCGCAGGTCATCGCGGGTGTGCGTGATCGATGGCCTTGGCGTTCCACGGCGGTCGGCGGCGGAGTCTGCCGGTGCCGGTGCCGGTGCCGGTGCTGACTCGACGCCGACTTCGACGACGGGGCGTCAGGTAGTGGTCGGGGTCGGATAGGGGCGTCGACGGGTGATCTCTTCGGCAGTATCGACCTTGCGGTGGGGAAGTTCACGCAGATCTGACAGATACGCGCCCACGTGCGGGGGGGCACGCGGAGAAGCGAAGGGAGCAGGGGAGGGGCCGGCGCCCGGATGCCGCACAACGATGACGCTGCCGGTGGGCGTTGACCGTATGGTCGCGGTTCCGTGCCTCAGCGCTCACGCAGGCGTACGGCGAGGGCGGCGATGTCGTCGTCGAGACGCCCTCTGCTGTAGCGGAGGAGGTCGCGGTGCAGGGCCGTGAGCAGTTCGCGGGGCGGGGTCGGGGGCTGGTCGCGCATCCAGGCCGCCAGTGGGAAGAACTCGCCGTCCCGCGCGCGGGTCTCGGCGATCCCGTCGGTGTAGAGGAGCAGCAGGTCGCCGGGGGCGAAGTCATAGGTGTCGACGTTGTAGTGATCGCCGATCAGCTCGGCGAGGCTGAGCAGCGGCGACGGGGCGGCGGGCTCGAGGACGCGGAGCTTCCCCCGGTTCAGGAGCAACGGCGGGGGGTGTCCGCAGTTGAGGATGTCGATACGGCTGTCCTCGTGCGGGATCTCGACGAGCAGGGCGGTGGCGAAGCGCTCCATCGGCCCCTCGGGGGGAAAGGCGGCGTTGTAGCGGGTGCTGCCGGCGTCCAGCCGGCGCGCGACGTCGACCATGTCGGTCTCGACGTGGGCCGCCTCCCGGAAGGCGTTGACGATGGCCGCGGCCGCCCCCACCGCCGGCAGGCCCTTGCCCCGTACGTCACCGATGAGCAGCCTCAGTCCGTACGGCGTGTCGACCACCTCGTAGAAGTCCCCGCCGATGCGGGCCTCTGCCGCGGCCGCGAGGTACAGCGACTCGATCTCGATGTTCCGGAAGCGGCGCGGCAGGGGGCTCAGCACCACCTGCTGCGCCGCGTCGGCGACGAGTCGTACCTGGAAGAGGGTGCGTTCCCGCTGGAGCCGGACATGGCTTCCGTACGCGGCGGCCACGGTGACCGCGATGATGCCTGCGGCCGTCCACCACGTTCCCAGATCGGGGAAGACGAGACTGAGACCGATCATCAGAAGGAGGCAGACCGTGCCCAGCAGCACGGTGGGAAGGACGGGCCACATGGAGGCGGCCAGGGCCGGTGCCGCGGGCAGCAGACGGCTGAAGGCCATGTCCGGTGGAGTGGCGTAGGCCAGGCCGGCAATGGCGATGGTCAGGATGACCGGCGACAAGCGCACGATTCTTCCCGGGCCGGGGAGCCGGCGGAGCCGCAGCCGTCCAGACTCGATCACACCTCACAGAATATCCGCGGGGCGAGGGCGCGGCGCTCTGGCGAATCGGAGACGGCTGCCTGCCCCGGACGGTTCGCTGACCTGCGACGTCCCATGGGCGGTGCCGCGGCTGCCCCAGGATCTTCCGACACGGACGTGGGGGCATCGGTCTCACCCGGGCGGCGGCCGAGGCGCAGTCCTCGGCAGAGGCCTGCGGGCTCGCGCCGCCCGCCCCCTGGGGCCCTCGGTGACGGATCGTCAAATGATCGATGCGATCAAACGGTCGCAAGTCTTGAGCGTTCAATCGACAGGGTGCTAGAAAGCGCTTACTGGATCGTTTGGCGACCTTCTTCCGTCCTCCTGCCCACGGAGCGCCTCATGACGTCATCGTCCCCCCAGCCTCTCTTCTCGCCCTGTTCCCGTCGCGGCTTCCTGGCCGGTACCGCGGCGGCGAGCGCCGCTCTCGCCGCGGGGCTGTCCGCCGGCCCTGCCATCGCCGCGGCGGAGGAGCCCGTACCGGCCCTCGCCGCGGCGGAGGAGCCCGTACCGGCGGACGAGTTCGCACGACTGCGGGCGAGGTGGCGCACCTTGTACCTCGGTGGAGGCTTCAGCCCCACGGCCGAGCCCTTCCGGTCGAAGCTCGCCACCCTCGGCGCCCAGGCCGCGTCCTGGCAGCGCTCGATGTCCCCGGCAGCCGGATCGCTGTGGCCGGACGCGGTGTTCGCCGATCCCGAGCCCGACACGGACACGGAGTCGTACGGCTTCTCGGAGAAGATCCAGGCCAGCTACGACCGTATCCGGGTCCTCGCGGAGGCGTTCTGTCAGCCCGGCACCGGACTCACCGGCGACGATTCGCTCAAGTCGGCGATCCTGCTCGCCATCGACCACATGAGCAGCCAGGTCTACAACACGTCCCAGGCGCGCTACGGCAATTGGTACAACTGGCAGATCGGGGCACCACAGCGCCTGCTCGACATCTGTGTCCTCATGTACGAGCACCTCTCCGCGGACCGGATCGCGGCGGCGGTGCAGGCCGTCGACCACTTCGTGCCGGACTCCGTGGTCGCGAGCTACACGGGCACGAGCACCGGCGCGAACCGCGTCGACCTGTGCCGCGTGCTCGCGTTGCGGGGCATCCTCGACGGTGCGCCCGCCAAGATCGCCCTCGCCCGGGACGCGATCTCGCCGGTCTTCCCGTACGTGACGTCGGGCGACGGCCTCTACGAGGACGGCTCGCTGATCCAGCACACCTACGTGGCGTACACCGGCTCCTACGGCGCGGTCCTGATCGACGGGCTGAGCCGGCTGTTCGCCCTGCTCGGCGGATCCACCTGGGCGATCACCGACCCGAAGCGGCAGCTGTTCCTCGACTCGGTGGAGAAGGCGTACGCACCGTTCCTGCACGACGGCCTCATGATGGACAACGTGTCGGGTCGGGCCATCAGCCGCGGCGTCGCCGCGAGCGACCCGCTGAGGATCCAGCAGGACGACCACACGCGCGGCCACGGCGTGATCGCCTCGATCCTGCTGCTCGGCCTCGGCGCGAGCGCGGAGGAGAACACCCGCTGGCGCGCCCTGGCCAAGGGATGGCTCACGCGGGACCACTACGGCGACGTCACGTCGGGGCGCACGCTGGGCGTGGCCGCGCTCTCCCGGGTCACGGCCCTTCTCGACGAGGCCGGCGTCAAGGCGTCCGCCGAGCCGACGGGTCATCGGATGTTCCCCGCAATGGCCCGATCCGCCCACCGGACCGGCCTGTTCACCGCCTCCGTCTCGCTGGCGTCGAAGGCGATCACGTACTACGAGAACGGCAACGGCGAGAACGTCCGTGCCTGGCACACGGGTTCAGGGATGCTGTACTGGTGGGCCGACGGGGACGGTGCGGGCGGCGGCCAGTACAGCGACGGCTACTGGCCGACGGTCGATCCGTACCGGTTGCCCGGAACGACCGCGTCGCGCAAGCCGCTCGCCGACGGCGAGGGCGGCATCTGGGGCGCGGCCAGGCCCGACACCACCTGGGTCGGCGGTGCGACCGACGGCACCTACGGGACGGTCGCCCAGGACCTGCGCGGACTGGCGTCCACGATGCGGGCGAAGAAGTCGTGGTTCTTCCTCGACGACGCGGTGGTGTGCCTGGGTGCCGGCATCACGAGCACGGACGGATTCGGCGTGGAGACGGTCTTCGACAACCGCAGCCTCGGCCGTGACGGCGCGGCGGAGCTGCGGATCGACGGCCGCGGTCAGCCGGCCGGCCTCCCGTCGAGCGCTGTGTTCCCGGACGCCCGCTGGGCGCACCTGGCAGGCCACGGCGGTTATGTCTTCCCAGGTGGCACGTCGCTCACCGCGGTACGCGAGGAGCGTACGGGGACATGGAAGGCGATCAACGGAGGCGGCTCCACGGACCCGGTCACCCGCCGGTACGTGACGCTGCTCGCCGAACACGGAACGGACCCGGCCGACGCCTCGTACGCCTACGTCCTGATGCCGGGGGCGAGCGAGGCGCGGACCGCGGCACGGGCCGCGGACTCCGACTGGCTCGACATCATCGCCAACTCCGTTGCGCGGCAGGCCGTTCGGGTCCCCTCGCTCGGCTTCACCGGAAGCACGTTCTGGGAACCCGGCACCGCGGGAAAGGTCACCGTGGACGCACCGCTGAGCGTGCAGATCCGCGAGCGACGCGACGGCACCGCCACCGTGTGCGTCAGTGATCCGAACCGGACGGTGAAGGGATGCACCGTCACGTGGCGGCGGCCGGTGAAGGCCGTCACCACGAAGCCGTCGACGGTGACGAGCGCGGAGACGGGGCGCGAGCTGAAGCTCGTCTTCGGCGATCTGCGCGGTGCCGGGGGCGCGACGCAGAAGGTGACCGTCCGGCTCGTGTGAGGATCGAGCGACCGGCCGGGCCGGGCAGCGGCCGGGCCCGGCCGAAGGCGTGGAACAGCGGCAGGCAGCCGAGCACCACGTCCTCGGCGGTGAGGCGGAACAGCGACCGTACGGCGATCTCGGAATTGCGGGCGAGAATGGTGTGGGTCAGCTCGGCGCCCTTGGGCAGGCCGGTGGTGCCGGAGGTGGAGAGGATGACGGCGGTGTCCTCGTCGCCACCGAGGGCGGCCGGGGCGGGCTCGGGGTGGTCGGCGAGCAGTCCGGTGAGCGAGCCGGCCGCGATCGGGACGACGGCGACCTCCATGGCGGCGGCGTCGGGTTCGAACCTCACCGCGCAGCAGTGGGGCGCCAGGGACCGTCGGCACCCCGCACGGGGCCGACCGGGCCCGGCCGCGCACGGACCGCTCGGCCCCTTCCGATTGATCCCCTCGGCACTGGGCCGGCGCCCTTGCCGGCGGGAGGGTGGGAGGACGACACCCTCGGACCGAGGTCCGGACCCCGGAGAGGTGAGGACGATGCAGCACATCCGGATCAGCCGCCGGCCCCAGCCGCGCCGTCGGCCCGGCCCCCTCGACCTGCGGACGCCGTCCGGCCGCCCGCTCCCGTACTGAGCCCTCGGCCCGAGCCGTGGAGGACATCGTGAGCGCCATCAGGGACCTGGAGTCCAGGGTCGTGCCGTTCACCGTGCTCGGCCGTAAGGATGTCGGCCGGGTCGGTGGCAAGAACGCCTCGCTCGGCGAGCTGACCACCCGGCTCACCGCCGCCGGCCTCCGTGTCCCGCCCGGATTCGCCACCACGGCGGAGGCGTACGAGGAACTCCTCGGCGCCGGTGACCTGCGTGAACGCGTCGCGGCCCAGATCGACCGCCTGCACGAGGGCGCCCGGCTCGACGAGGTCGGGGCCGCCATCCGCTCGCTGTTCCTCACCCGGCCGCTGCCCGCGCCGCTGCGGGACGCCGTGCTCACCGCGTACGAGAAGCTCGCCGAGCGGACCGGCATCCCGAAGCCCGAGGTGGCCGTGCGCAGCAGTGCCACCGCCGAGGACCTGCCGGAGGCCAGTTTCGCCGGCCAGCAGGAGACGTACCTCAACGTCCGCGGCGGCGAACAGCTCCTGGACGCGTGCCGGCGCTGCTACGCCTCGCTCTTCACCGACCGGGCCATCGACTACCGCGAGCGCATGGGCTACGACCACCTCGCCGTCGCCCTCTCCGTCGGTGTCCAGCTCATGGTCCGCTCCGACCTGGCCGGCGCCGGCGTCGCCTTCACCCTCGACCCCGAGAGCGGCTTCCCGGAGGTCGTCGTGGTCAGCGCGGCCTGGGGCCTGGGGGAGACCGTCGTCAGCGGGCAGGTCGACCCCGACGAGTACACGGTCTTCAAACCGAGCCTGAAGGACCCGGCGCTCGACCCCGTGATCGACGTACGGATCGGAGCCAAGCGCCTGAAGACCGTGTACGCCGACAGCGGCCTCACCCGCACCGTCGACACCCCCGACGGCGAACGCGGCCGGCGGGTGCTCGACGACGACGAGGTCCGCACCCTCGCCCGGTGGGCCGTGGCCGTCGAGGAGCACTACGGCTGCCCCATGGACCTCGAATGGGCCAAGGACGGGCGCACCGGCGAACTGTGGATCGTCCAGGCCCGCCCCGAGACCGTGCAGTCCCGCCGCCGCGCCACGACCCTGCGCCGCTGCCGCCTGACCGCCACCCCCGTGCCCCCGCCCCTCGTCGAGGGGATCGCCGTGGGCGAGGCGATCGGCCGCGGACCCGTCGTCGCCCTCGACACGCCGGTCGACCTCGACCGCTTCCCGCAGGGCGGCGTCCTCGTCACCACCGTCACCGACCCCGACTGGGAACCGGTGATGAAGCGGGCGTCCGCGATCGTCACCGACCACGGCGGCCGCACGTCGCACGCCGCCATCGTCAGCCGTGAACTCGGCGTCCCCGCCGTCGTCGGCACCGGCGACGGCACGCGTCTCCTGCGCGACGGCGCGCCCGTCACCGTCTCGTGCGCCGAGGGCGAGCACGGCAGGGTCTTCGAGGGTCTGCTGCCGTACGAGGAGACCGAGACGGACCTCGCGGACCTGCCCGCCACCCGGACGCACGTCATGCTCAACCTGGCCGATCCGTCGGCCGCGTTCCGCTGGTGGCGGCTGCCCGCCGACGGCGTCGGGCTCGCCCGGCTCGAGTTCATCGTCGCCCACCAGGTGAAGGTCCACCCGATGGCGCTGCTGCACCCGGAACGGCTCGACCCCCACGACCGGCGGCTCGTCGACCGGCTCACCGAGGGTTACCCGGACCCGGGGCGGTACTTCGTCGACCGGCTCGCCCAGGGCATCGCCAGGATCGCCGCCTCCCGCTGGCCCGCCCCCGTCATCGTGCGCACCAGCGACTTCAAGACCAACGAGTACGCCAAGCTCCTCGGCGGGCGCCCCTTCGAACCCGACGAGGCCAACCCGATGATCGGCTGGCGCGGCGCGAGCCGGTACTACAGCCCGGGCTACCGCGAGGGATTCGCCCTCGAATGCCGGGCGCTGCGCCGGGTCCGCGACGAGATGGGCCTGACCAACGTCGTCGTCATGATCCCGTTCTGCCGCACCCTCGGCGAGGCCGACCGGGTGCTCGGCGTGATGGCCGAGGAGGGGCTCGTCCGCGGCGAGAACGGGCTTCGTGTCTACGTCATGGCCGAGATACCGGCCAACATCATCCTGGCCGAGGAGTTCGCGGAACGCTTCGACGGCTTCTCCATCGGTAGCAACGACCTCACCCAGCTCACCCTCGGCGTCGACCGCGACTCCGAGGCCCTGGCCCATGTCTTCGACGAGCGGGACCCCGCCGTCGTCCGCAGCATCGCCCTGCTCGCCGCGCGCGCCCACGCCGTCGACCGCCCGGTGGGCCTGTGCGGCCAGCGGCCCAGCGACGACCCCGGCTTCACCGCGCTCCTCGTCCGCGCCCGGCTCGACTCCATCTCGGTCGCGCCGGACAGCTTCGCGACGGTCAAGCAGCATGTGGCCCGCGCGGAGGCCGCTGAGGAGGGTGACGCGGGGGAATCGGGCGCCGCGGGCGAACCGGACGGCGCGCGCGGCGGTGACGGGCGGGGAGCGCCGTGACCACGCCCCTCGGCAGGACGGGCGGACCGGCACAGGGCGGACCGGTACGGGGCGGACCGGTACGGGGCGGACCGGCACCGCCCCGGCTTCCGTACCACGGCCCGGGGACCGGCGATGGGTGACCGCGCCGAAGGCCGTACCACCGTCCGGCCGGCCCCCGCGGCCGCCGAGGCGCCACTGCCCTTCGACCCCAGCGAGCCGCTGCCCCGGCTGCGCCGCGAACTGGCCACCGGACCCGACGGACTGTCCGCCCGCGAGGCCGCCCGCCGCCTCGCGGTCCACGGGCCGAACGAGGTACGCCGCAAGGCGCACGCCTCCTTCGTACGCGAAGTCGTCGGCCAACTGGTCCACCCCCTGGCGCTGTTGCTGTGGGCCGCCGCCGCCCTCGCGTTCGTCGCGGACCTCGCCGTGCTCGGCTGGGCGATCCTCGCGGTCATCGCCGTCAACGCGGGCTTCGCCCTGCTCAAGGAACGTCAGGCCGAGCGCGCGGTGGAGACCCTCGCCCGCTATCTGCCCGAACACGCCCTCGTCGTACGGGACGGCAGGCCGCTCACGGTCGAGGCCCGCGACCTCGTGCCGGGCGACGTGATCGTCCTGGAGGAGGGCGACAAGGTCCCGGCGGACGCGCGGGTCACCGAGGGCGGGGTCGAGGTCGACCTGTCGATGCTCACGGGGGAGACCGCACCGGCCGAACGCCTGGCCGCGCCCGGACTCCTCGGCGCCCCGCTCCTGGAGGAGCCGAACCTGGTCTTCAGCGGTACGACCTGTGTCGAGGGGCAGGCCAGGGCCGTGGTGTTCGCCACCGGCGACCGCACCGAACTCGGCCGGATCGCCGCGCTCAGCCAGCGCACCCGGCGCGAGACGAGCCCGCTGGAGCGGCAGGTCAAGAAGGTCGCCTGGCTGATCGCCGGCGTCGCCACCGGCATGGGTGCCGTGTTCCTCGTCGTCGGCGTCGCGGTGGGCCTGCCCGTGACCGACTCCCTGATGTTCGCCATCGGACTCCTCGTCGCCAACGTCCCCGAGGGGCTGCTCCCGACCATCACCCTCGCCCTCGCCGTCGGCGTCCGTGCCCTGGCCCGCCGCGGCGCCCTCGTCAAACGGCTCAGCGCGGTCGAGACGCTCGGCTCCACGAACGTCATCTGCACCGACAAGACCGGCACCCTCACCCGCAACCGCATGCGTCTGCACGCGCTCTGGACCCCCGCACACGGACCGGAACCCGGCACCTGGACCCGGGAGTTGGCACGGGAAGCGGCCCTGTGCACCACCGTCACCCGCGACGCCGACGGCGAGACCCACGGAGACCCCACGGAGGCGGCGCTCGTCGCCGGAGCCGCCGAGCAGGGCGTCCCTGTCGATCTGGCCGTGCGCGACGCGGACCGCCGAGCCCTGTTCCGCTTCGACCCGCGGCTGCGGCTGATGTCGGTGGTGCAGCACGGCGGAGTCGGGGAGGAGAGCACCGGCGGGGCGCGGATCATCGTCAAGGGCGCGCCCGAGGCGGTGCTGTCCCGCGTACGGCCCGGCGCGGAGGCCGACTCGGAGACGGACGTGGACCGCGCCCGTACGGCCGCGGAGGCGCTCGCCCGGGACGGCATGCGGGTCCTCGCCGTCGCCGTACGCGCACTGGCGCCGGGCGCCGTCCCGCCGGCCCGGCGCCAGGACGCCGAGTCGGAGCTCACCCTGCTCGGTCTCGTCGGCCTGTACGACCCGCCGCGCCCCGAGGTCGCGGCGGCGGTCGAGCGCTGTCACCAGGCCGGCGTGAAGGTGCATGTCGTCACCGGCGACAACGGCGCCACCGCCGCGGCCGTCGCCCGCGAGGTCGGCATCGGAACACCGCGCCTCGACGTCGTCGCGGCCTCCGAGTCGATCGCGGACGCCGAACTGGACCGGCTGCTTCTCGCGTCCGACAGCGAGATCGTCTTCGCCCGCTCCTCGCCCGAGACCAAGCTCAAGGTGGCCGACGCCCTGCGCGCCCACGGCCGGATCGTCGCCATGACCGGAGACGGCGTCAACGACGCCCCCGCTCTGCACCGCGCCCACATCGGCGTCGCCATGGGCCGCTCGGGCACCGACGTGGCCCGCGAGGCGGCCACCATGGTGCTCACGGACGACGACTTCGCGACCATCGTCGCCGCGATCGAGTCAGGGCGCCGTGTCTACGACAACGTACGCAAGTTCATCGTCTACATCTTCGCCCACGCCACCCCGGAGATCGTGCCCTTCCTCGTCTTCGCGCTCTCCGCCGGAGCCGTGCCGCTGCCGCTCACCGTGCTCCAGATCCTCGCCATCGACCTCGGCACCGAGACCCTCCCCGCCCTCGCCCTCGGCCGCGAGCGCTCCGAGCCCGGCATCATGGAACGCCCGCCCCGGCCGCGCCACCAGGGCGTGATCTCCCGTGACATGCTCGTCCGCAGCTGGGGCTACCTGGGCCTGACCTCCGCCGCGCTCGTCATGGGCGGCTTCTTCTACGTCCTCTGGCGTGCGGGCTGGCAGCCCGGCGACCCCACCGGGGACGGAAGCCCTCTGCACCACGCGTACGTCACGGCCACCACCGCCACCTTCGCCGGCATCGTCACCTGCCAGGTCGGCACCGCCTTCGCCGCCCGCACCGACCACGCCGCCCTGCGCGATATCGGCGTGCTCTCGAACCGGCTCCTCCTCGCCGGCATCGCCTTCGAACTCGCCTTCACCGCCGCCCTCGTCTACGCGCCCCCGCTCCAGCACCTCTTCGGCACGGCCGATCTGCCGTGGGACGTCGTCCTGATCATCGCGACCTTCCCGGTCCTGGTATGGGGAACAGACGAACTGCGGCGCGCCGTGCGCCGGCGCCGGTCCGCCGTCCGAGGCCAGGGGGCGTCCGTCGGATCAGGGCCGGACACGACCTAGGGCCGGGACATCCTGACGGGTCCGATCGTGTGGGTCGCCACGGGGATCCCATCGACGCCCGTGGCGAGGAAGGCCAGCTCGCCACCTTCGTACGGCACGCCGAGCATCACGGTTTCGCGAAGTCTCGTGCCGGCGATCGGGAGGTCCTCGATGCCGTCGGCGTCGTGGAGGACGCCAGTCTCCGCGCCGGATTCCTCGGGCTCGTCCGCGTCCAGGAACACCGGTACGCAGGTGCAGGAGAACAGAGGGGCGCTCCCCGTGGCGTCATCGGCGGCGTGGATCCAGGTCCGGCCCTCGTGATCCAGCCGTTCCAGCACTCGCAGGGCCGGCACCGGCCCGCGACGCAGCACCGCGCCTCGGCGGCGTGCCAGAAGTCCTGTCGTCAGCAGGGAGAGCCCGGGCAGCCCACCGGCCAGGGCCAGCAACTGCCGGCCGAACGCGTCATACGGCTCGGCGGCCAAGCGCCGCCACGGTCCGTCCTCCAGTACCACCACGGTGGTCCCGAGGCTGTAGTCCTCGGGGAAGAGGGCGTCGACGGTGCTGCGACGCCCGTCAGGGGTGCGAACACGCAGCGACATGTCCGTACGGCCGGTGACTTCGGCCTCGATGCGCGTCGCCCGGGCGTCCTGTCGCTCGTCCGCGGCCACGGCGCGCAGGCCCAGGACGATCGCGCCCGCGGCGACGGCGCACAGCACCAACCCGGCGGCGATTGGGATCGTTCCCCGCCTCAGCGGACCGAGCAGCTCCGGCCACCGGTGCTCCGCGCCTGCGGCGGTCAGCCTGACGAGCCGGCGCTGCTGCCGTCGCGCGGCCAGTCGGTTCCACGCCGCCGCCCAGCCGAAGCCGAGGGCCGCGATGACCGCCAGATTCGCCGCCCGGGACGCCGCGGAGGCGGAGGGAAGCTCCTCCCATGCCACGATGGCCGCCAGAACCGGTGCGCCGACAAGGGCGAGCTCCGGAAGCCGGGCGAACCAGTACAACAACCCGATCGCCAGGCCGACCTGCACCATGCCGATCCAGTCCGGACCGCACGGGGCCGCGTCGCTGCACATGGGCACCGGTTCCATGGCGATCGCGGCGGCCACTGTCGTCAACAGAGTCAGGACGGACCACAGAGGCTTCGCTGGTCGAGCAGCTGGAACGGAGCGGGCACGCGCACGCCACCCAGCGAACCCGGTTCGCTGTGCCGTCGGTTCGAGTCCAGTCGTCAGGGGTTGGCGTCATACGCCACCCGCTGACCTCACTGACCAGCACGGTCATTCGGTGCGGGGCCTCGCCGCCGGCGCCCCGCTCCCGTGCATCAGGCGATCGGCGCATCCGTCCCAGGTGACGAGAGCCGGGTAGTCGTCCTCCGTGAGTTCCACGCCGCTGAGTTCGGCGAGTGCCTCGACGAACTCGAGGAAGTCCAGCGAATCCAGCTCGTACGCGTCCCGCAGGGACGCCTCGGGGTCGAGCCCGGTGAAGTCCGCGTCGGGGACGATGCGCTGCACGGCTTGTCGGACGAACGTCCTTGCCTCGTCGCGGTTCACAGGTCCTCCGGTTGCTGCAGGAGTGTGTCCAGGGTGGTGAGGAAATGAGCGCCGGTGGCGCCGTCGGCCGCGCGGTGATCGGCGGACAGCGTCGCCGTGACGGTGGGCCGCACGCCCAGGAGCCCGTCGACGGCGACCGGGCGGTCGACGATCCGGCCGAGGCCGACGAGGGCGACCTGCGGCGAGTAGACGACCCCGAACACGGCCTCGACGCCCTGGTCGCCGAGATTGGTGACGGTGATGCTGGGGTCGGCGGTCTCGGAGGAGCGGAGGTGGCCATGACGTGCCCGCGCCACCAGGTCCCTGAGCGCGGCCATCACCTCGGCCACGGAGAGCGTGTCGGCGTGGGCGAGGGCGGGGGCGACGAGGCCGCCGCCCCGCAGGGAGACCGCGACCCCGAGGCGGACCTCGTCCGCGGGGGTGAAAGCGTCGTCGAGCCAGTGCCCGTTGAGCTCGGGCACCTCGCGTGCCGCGAGGGCGACCGCCTTGAGCATGAGTGCGGCGGGCACCAGACGCGCGGACAGCGGAAGGTCACGGTTGCGCGCGTGCATCCAGTCCAGCGCGGCCGCCAGGTCCACGGTCGTGGAGAGGTAGAAGTGGGGGATCTCCCTCTTCGAACGGGACATCAGTCGGGCGGTCGCCGTCCGCGCCGCGTCGCGGTGCAAGGGGGGCGCCGCCCTGGCGGCGGCGCGGACGTCGTCCGCGCGGACGCTGCCGTTGCTGCCCGTGCCGGACACCTCCGCGAGATCGACCCCGAGTTCGCCGGCCAGCCTCCTCGCGAGGGGAGAGGCCGGCACACGCGCCGGCCCGCCCGCACTCGGCGCGGGCCCCGGCCGCTGCTCCGGCGCGCCGGTTCGCGGGGTTCGGCGCTCGGCGGCCCGCGGCCGCCGGTCGGGCGTCGCGCCGACGTCGCCAGCGGCGCCCGTGTCGTCACCCGGGCCGGGCGCGGCCGACGGCTGCCCGTCCGGTGCCGGCGGACGCGCCGGCTCCGCGCCCGCCACGTCCGCCCGGGTGATCCTCCCGCCCGGGCCCGAACCGTGGACCGCCGCCAGGTCGACGTGCCGGTCCTCCGCGAGACGGCGGACCAGGGGAGTGGCGAGGGGAGCCCCCTCGACGGACGTGCCGATCCGGGCCAGCGGAGTGCCCACCGGCACGGTCGTGCCTTCGTCGACCAGGAGTTCGTCGACCGTGCCGCTGTCGAAGCACTCCACCTCGATCGCGGACTTGGCGGTCTCGACCACCGCGATCACATCGCCCCGGGTGACCCGGTCACCCGGGTGAACCAGCCACTGGGACAGGGTCCCCTCGTCCATGTCGGCGCCCAGGGACGGCATGGTGAACTCGGCCATGTCAGCCCACCGCCCGCCGTGCCGCCGCCACGATTCCGGCCTGCTGAGGGAGCGCGGCCTCCTCCAGGTGCCGGGCGTACGGAATCGGGACCTCCGCCGCGCAGACCCGTTCGACGGGCGCGTCCAGGTCGAAGAACGCCTGCTCGGTGATCCTCGCCGAGATCTCGGCGGAGAGGCTGCCGCTGCGCCATCCCTCATCGACCAGAACGGCGCGATGGGTCCGCCGGACGGAGTCGAGGATCGTGGCGTCGTCCAGCGGCCGCAGCGTGCGCAGGTCCACGACCTCGGCTTCCACGCCCTCGCCGGCCAGCTCCTCCGCCGCGGCCAGGGCCTTGGCGAGGCTGCCGCCGTAGGCCACGATCGAGACGTCCGTGCCCTTGCGGCGTACCACCGCGCGGTCCAGATCGACGTCCCGTACCGTCTCGTCGAGCACCCCGGTCGCGTTGTACAGACTGCCGTGTTCGAAGATCAGCACGGGGTCGGGGTCGGCGAGGGCGGGCGCCAGCAGATGACGGGCGTCGTCGAGGGTGGCCGGAGTGAGGACCCGGATGCCGGGGATGTGGGCGTACCAGCCTTCGAGGCTGTGCGAGTGCTGGGCGGCGAGCTGGCGCCCGGCGCCCGTGGTCATCCGGATCACCAGCGGCACGCCGAGTTGACCGCCCGACATGTGGCGCAGTGTGGCGGCGTTGTTGAGGATCTGGTCGAGCGCGAGCAGACTGAAGTTGACGGTCATGATCTCGACGATCGGCCGCATGCCCGCCAGCGCGGCGCCTATCCCCGCCCCCACGAAGGCGGACTCGGAGAGGGGAGTGTCCCGGACCCGGTCCGGCCCGAACTCCTCCAGGAGTCCGAGACTCACGCCGAAGCAGCCTCCGTAGCGCCCCACGTCCTCGCCCATGAGGAAGACCCGGTCGTCCGTCGCGAGGGCCTCCCGCAACGCCTCGCGCAGAGCCTCGCGATAGGTGAGGGTCCCTTCGTCGGCCGGTGCGCTGCCGGCCTTGCCCCGGGTGTTCATGACGGCACCTCCTCGTTCCGCCCGGTGACGTGGCGCAGCAGGCTCTCCGCCGGTTCCTCGGGGGCCTGTTCGGCGGCGTGGACGGCCTGGTCGATCTCCTCGGCGACCTCGCGTTCCAGCTTCTCCAGGGCGCTCTCGTCGAGCGGACCGGCCGCCCGCATCCGCTCGGTCAGGAGGGTGACGGGGTCGCGGCGCTTCCACTCCTCGATCTCGTCCTTCGAGCGGTAGCGGTCCGGGTCGTACATCGAGTGCGCGCGGAAACGGTACGTCCGAGCCTCCAGGAAGTGCGGACCGTTCCCGGCACGGATGGAGGCCACTGCTCCGCGCGCGGCCTTCTCGACCGCGTGCACGTCCATGCCGTCGACGGCCCACGCCGCCATCCCGTACGAAGCGGCCCGCATGGCCAGGTCCGTCTGCGCGTGCTCTCGGGCGAGCGCCGTGCCCATCGCGTACAGGTTGTTCTCGCAGACGAAGAGCACGGGAAGCTCCCACAACGCGGCCAGGTTCGCGCTCTCGTGGAACTCGCCCTCGGCGAAGGCGCCGTCCCCGAAGAAGCAGCAGGTCACGCCGGACCGGCCGCGCATACGATCCGCCAGTGCCAGACCCACGGCGACGGGCAGCCCGCCGCCGACGATCGCGTTGCCGCCGTAGAAGCGCCGTCCGGCGTCGAAGAGATGCATCGACCCGCCGCGGCCGTGGCTGCAACCGGTGACGCGCCCGTACATCTCCGCCATCACGGCGTCGGCCGGTACCCCGCGGGCCAGCGCGTGTCCGTGCTCGCGGTACGTCGACACCACCGCGTCCCGCTCGGCGAGGGCCTGCTGGACCCCGACGGCGACCGCCTCCTCGCCGATGTACAGGTGCACGAACCCGCGGATGGCCGCCGCGCTGTACAGCTCCACACACCGCTCCTCGAAGCGACGGATGAGCAGCATCTCCCGGAGCAGATCCAGGTCGTGCGCGTTCTCGGGAGTGACCGAGCCGGTCTCCTCACGGGCCCGGTGCGGGCGCTCGGTGGCCGAACGCCCCGCAGAAGCCCCTCGCTTGGCGCCCATCACCGCTCCTCTCCGGACGACGGCGCGGCGCTCCCCGGCTCCTCCGGGGACTCCAGGGTCGACACGTCGCCCTCGGGCAGGCCGAGTTCACGCGCCCGCAGCAGTCGGCGCATGACCTTCCCGCTGCGGGTCTTCGGCAGGTCCTGCGCGAAGTCGATCTCGCGGGGTGCGACGGCGGGGCCGAGGCGCCGCCGGGCGAACGCGAGGAGCTCACGGCGCAGTCCGGGACCCGGCGCGTACTCCGGGCGCAGGGAGACGAAGGCCTTCACGATCGCGCCCGCCACGGCGTCGGGCCGGCCGATGACACCCGCCTCGGCGACCGCCGGGTGCTCCATCAGCGCGCTTTCGACCTCGAAGGGCCCCACCAGATGCCCCGCGGACTTGATGACGTCGTCGGCGCGTCCCACGAACCAGTACCAGCCGTCGGCGTCGCGGGTGACCAGGTCGCCGGTCAGGTACCAGCCGTCGGCGAAGCACGCCTCGTACCGGCGCGGCTCGTGCAGATAGCCCCGGAACATCGACGGCCAGCCGCCGGCCCTGAGGGCGAGCTCTCCTTGGGCATCAGGCCGTTCCAGGACCTGGACACGGCCGTCGGTGACCCGGGTGCGGCCGTCGTCCCCGCACTCCAGCACGGCGGCATCGACGCCGGGGAGCGGTCGTCCCATGGATCCGGGGCGCACCGGGTCGGCGGCGAAGTTGGCGATCATGATCGCACCGGTCTCGGTCTGCCACCAGGTGTCGTGGACGGGCAGTCCGAGTACGTCCCGACCCCAGCGCACCGCCTCCGGGTTGAGGGGTTCGCCGACGCTCGCGACGAAGCGGAGCGCCGACAGGTCGTACTGCTCGGGAGGGGTCCGGCCCTCGCCCGGGCGGGGCGTGGCCCGCATGAGCATGCGGAGGGCCGTCGGCGCGGTGTACCAGACCGTGACGTGCTGGTCGGCGAGGACGCCGTACCACCGCCGGGGATCGAAGTCCCCTTCGTCGACGACGGTCGTCACCCCGTGGGTGAGCGGGGCGATGATCCCGTACGACATCCCGGTCACCCACCCCGGGTCGGCCGTGCACCAGAAGACGTCACCCTCGTGAAGGTCCAGCGCGTAGGCGGCGGTGGCGTGATGGGCGACCACGGCTTCGTGGACGTGCATCGCTCCCTTCGGCGTCCCGGTGGTGCCGCTGGTGAAGTGCAGCAGCGCCAGGTCCCCGGGGTTCGTCGGTGGGACCGTGAACTCCGCGGAGGACTGGGCCATGAGGGCGGGGAAGGACGACGTGTCCGGGGGAGGGTCGTCACCGGGGTCGAGCAGCAGGACGTGACGCAGGCCGGGGAGCCTGTCGCGGACGGGTGCGACCTTGCGCTCGTACAGTCGGCGCGTCGTCACGAGCGCCCGCGCGTCACCCAACTCCATGCGCAGCGCCACGGGTTCGGGGCCGAAGGCGGTGAACAGGGGGCACAGGACGCGGCCCGCGCGCAGTGTGCCAAGGACGGCGGCGTACAGCTCGGCACGGCGGCCGAGAAGGGTGAACACCCGCTCTCCCGGGGCGACTCCGAGCGCGTCGAGCGTATGGGCGAAGCGGGAGCTGAGCTCGGCGAGCCGTGCGTACGTCAGCGTCGTGACCGATCCGTCGACCGCGACACACCGCAGAGCCGCACGCGCCCCGTGCCCGTCGCGCAGCTGCCGGTCGACCGCCTCGTAGCCGATGTTGAGGCCGCCGCCGGGCAGGCCCGCGAGTCGTGCACGTGCCCGCTGCCAGCCGAAAGCGGCGCGTGCGCTCTCGTAGTCGGGCATGACCGGCTCCACCCACAGGGACTTCATCGCGGGGGCTCCACGTCGAGGGCGAGGTTGTCGTACGCGTAGTCGATCGACTGGTGGAGCGCGACCACCCCGTCGACGGAGCGGCACAGCCGCTCGATCACGGGGATGTCGCCGCGCGCCTCGACGCGTCCGGTGAGCGTCACCACCCCGTCCTTCACGCTCGCGTCGATCGTGCCGGGGGCGAGCCGCAGCGTGGCGCCGAGAACGTCCCGCGCGATCTCCTCGTGGATCGCGGAATCGCTGCGGAGGAAGGGGCGCAGCAGGTCGCCGCGGCTGACGATGCCGACGAGCCGTCCGGTCTCGTCGATCACGGGCAGCCGCTTCACGCCCTTGCGGTGCATCGTCCGGGCGGTCTCGACGAGGTCCCACTCCGGCCGCGCGGTGGCGGCGGGGGAGGTCATCAGCTCTTCGGCGGTCTCGGCATCGCGGGGGGATCCGTGTTCCCGCGACAGGAGACGCACGCCTGCCCAGCGTCCCTCGAGGTCGGGCAGCTCGGCCGTGGTCCGCAGGAGGTCGGCCTCCGAGACGACGCCGATGGGGCGTCGCTCGTCGTCGACGACCGGGGCGGCGGTGATGTCGTTGTCGTTGAAGAGCCGGACGATCTCCTTGAAGGGCGTCGCCCGGTCGATGGTGACGACCTCGTGCGTCATCACCTCGAATACGGTGCGGTGCTGCATGGCCCTCCTCCTTCCCGGAGCCCTGCATGCCGGCATTCCCCACCCTGACCCCCTCGGCGTCACCCGTGGAGTGCCGAATGGTCCCCATCTGGGACGGTCGGCCCCATGACGGCCCCCCGAACGAGGCGGAGAGTGGAGGGGTGGGGTACTCCCGGGAGGAGAGGGCCATGGCCGGAACAGGAACGCAGCGCCGACCCGAGGACTCCCACGCCGGCGTCGGCCTCTGGGCCCGGGTGGGGGACCGCCTGATCGTCGGCGGCGCGGTCGTGGGTGACGACGGTCGCGACGGCGAGATCGTCGGTCTGCACCACGCGGACGGCAGCCCGCCCTTCGATGTGCTGTGGTCGGACACGGGGAAGATCACCCTGGTCTTCCCGGGGCCCGACGCGCGGGTCCAGCATTTCCCGGCGCATCGAGTCACGGAGCGTTGAGTCACGGACCCGGCGCATCGAGTCACGGGACGCCGCGAGTGACGGGACGCCGCGAGTGACGGCACAGTGACGGCACGCCGATGGCCCCGGACGCCCACGGGACCCCCGGACGCCTACGGGACGCGGGTGTCGAACTCCGCCACGGCGTCCACCACACCCGGAACCGCCCGGGTCAGCTGGAGCAGCAGGTTCACCGAGACCGAGTCGGGCACGTGCCCGCCGAGGGTGACGACGCCGTCCGCCGCTCTCACCGTGAGCATGGTCTCTCCTTCCGCGGCCTCTCCTTCGGGGATCAGGTGCGTGAGGAGTTCGTGCCGCACGTCTTCGGCGAGCTCGGCGTCGGACCGCAGATAGACCTTGAGCAGATCTCCCCGGCTGACGACGCCGACGAGACGTCCGTCGTCGTCCACCACGGGAAGACGCTTCAGATGCCCGCGCCCCATCAGCCGGGCGGCGCCCGGGATCGTGGCGCCGCGCGGGACCGTGACGGCGGGCACCGACATCAGGTGCCGCGCGGTGGTCCCCGGCCGGCCTTCGCCCGGCACCTTGCCCATGACATCGGCCTCCGACACCACTCCCACGACGCGCCCCTCGGGAGACAGCACCGGCAGAGCGCTGATTCGCCAGCGACTGATGGCGGAGACGACCTCCTTGACCGGGGCGTCCAGTCCCACGGAGACCACCGCGTGCGTCATCACGTCGTCGACCGTGCGCGGGTGCTTCATCACGCCACCTCCGGTGCCTCGGCAGCCCCTCGTCGGCCACTCGGCCGCCCCACCACATCGAGCCTGCGCCGACACACGGGGGCCGGGCATGGGCCGATCGGGGTCGAGCCGGTGCCGAACAGCCCTGGCAGCCGCGCACCGCGCACCGCGCACCACGCACCGCGCGCCCCGGATCCGCGAGAAGCGGGCGAGGGCAGAACGGCGGGCACAGACTGGACGTATGGGCGTGGAGCACGCCATCGCGCTGGACCGGCTGACCAAACGCTACGGGTCCGTCGTCGGTGTCGAGGAACTGTCCCTGACCGTCGGAGCGGGTGAGGTCTTCGGCTTCCTGGGGCCCAACGGGGCCGGGAAGACGACGACGCTTCGCTGCCTCGTCGGGCTTCTCAAGCCAACAGCCGGCCGCATGCGGGTGCTGGGCCTCGACCCGGTCGCCGAGCACCCCCGGCTCGCGCCCGAGCTCGGCTATCTGCCCGGGGAGCTGCGCTTCCACCCCGAACTCACCGGTGCCGAGACCCTCGACCTGCTCACGGCACTGCAACGGGTGCCGTCGTCCCGTCGCACGGAGCTGTGCGCGCGCCTCGACCTGTCCGAGCGGGATCTGCGACGCCCGGTCCTGGCCTACTCCCGAGGCATGAAACAGAAGCTCGGTCTCGTCCAGGCCCTTCAGCACGACCCCCGGCTCGTCGTGCTCGACGAACCGACCGAGGGACTCGACCCCCTCGTGCAGGAGACCTTCTACGAGCTGATGGCGGAGGCGGCCGGGGCAGGCCGCACGGTGCTGCTGTCCAGCCATGTCCTGCCGGAGGTCCAGCGTGCCTGCGGTCGGGTGGCGATCGTCCGCGAGGGGCGGCTCGTCACCGTCGAGCGGGTCGCCGCGCTGCGAGAGGCCAGGGCGCGGAGGATCCGTGTCACGCTCGGGGGCGGTCAGGGCGGTCAGGGCGGTCAGGGCGGTCAGGGCGGTCAGGGCGGTCAGGGCGGTCAGGGCGGTCAGGGCGATCGGACCGATCGGACCGACCGGACCGACCGGTTCGGCCCGCCCCGTCTCGGGGAGGCGGACCGCTGGAATCCACGATGGCAGGGCGACCGGGCCGAGTTGCTGGTCCCGCCGAGCGAGGTCGTGGCCACGCTGCGTGCGCTGCTCGCCCTCCCGGTCGTCGACATCACGGTGGAGGAGGCCGGTCTCGACGAGGCGTTCCTCGACCTCTACCGCGACAGCGGCGGTCACCGTACCCCCGAGGAACCGCCGTGAGCCGCCGGTGGCCGCTGCTGTGGCTCGCCCTGCACCGCAGGCGGCGCATGCTGATCGGCCTGCTGATCGGCATGGTGGTCTTCGAGGCGCTGATCGTGGTCGTCACGAACACGATCCCGCCCGGCCGGCTCTTCTCGGGCGGCGGCAGTCCGCCGTCGGCGTACCGGGCGTTCAGCGGTTCCAGCGGAGACGTCTCCATAGCGAGCTACCCCGGCCTGCTCGGGGCGGGACTGACCCATCCCTTCTGGATCGCGCTCCAGCTGACCGTGATCGGCTCCCTCGCGGCCGCCGCCGTCGCCGCGGACGTGGAGTCCGGAACGATCGAGCTGGTGATGGTCCGCCCGGTCACCCGCACCCGCCTCCTCGCCGAACGCACCGCGGCGCTCCTCATCGCCTCCGCGGCCCTGACCGCCGCCGCCACGCTCACCGTCGCCGCCGGCGTGGCGCTCTCCCCGGAGATCCACGCGGACGTCGGCCTCGGCGGAGTCTTCGCGGCCGGACTCATGGGATACGGCTTCGCCCTGTGCCTGATCGGCCCCGCGCTCGCCGTGTCGGCCGCCGGGCGGCGACGGGCGCAGGTCCTCGGCACGGTGATAGCGATCGGAGCGGTGGGGTTCGCCGTCAACTTCATCGCCCTCGCCTGGGAGCCCGCGGCGTCCCTGCGCTACATCAGCCCGTTCCACTACTACGCACCAGGAGACGCCCTCGCCCGCGGCGCCGTCCTCTGGGCCGACCTCGCGGTCCTGACGGGCGTGGGCGTGGCCGGCCTCCTGGCGGCCCACCTGCTGCTCCGCCGCCGCGACCTCGCCCCCTGACCCGGGCCGGGGGCGAGACGTACGGCGTCGGTCAAGCGACCTGGAGGGCCGCGCCCCACGCCCTCGCGCGCTCGCGCTCACCCTCGCGCAGCGGGCCCTCGGTGTCCTCGATGACGAACCCCTCCGGTTCCGCGACGAGTTCGTAGCCGTGACCGCGCAGCCGGCGCGCGATGCCGCCGGCGGCGCCGCCTGCCAGACGCATGTCCGCCCGCGTGTCGAACGCCGCGGCGGCATGGGTGCCGGTGTGGGCCTTCGGGAGGGTGTGGTGGAACCAGTCGCGGACGCCGGGGCCCTCGGCGTCCGGCAGGGGCGTGAACGCCCGCTGCTCCTTCTCCGCCTCGTTCGCCTCCGACTTCAGCCCCATCTTCCGGCTCATCCCCGTGGTCATGCCCCGCATATGGGTCGGCCCGCCGACGACCAGCAGGTCGGTGGCGCCGATGCGCTCCGGCAGCGCGTCGTTCACCGCCACGCACTCGACCTCGGCGTTCGGGTGCGCCTGCCTGACGCCTTCCCCGATCGCGTCAGCGATCTCCCGCGTGTTGCCGAACAGGCTCTCGTACACGATCACAGCACGCATCACGACTCATCTCCTCGACTGCTTCGTTCTCCGGCGTCTCCGGCCTCTCCGGCCTCTGCGGCCGCTTCGATCGTCCGCAGTGCCCCGCGCAGCACGATGCCGACCCCCGGTGACACGAGAGTCCAGTACCGGCCGAACCGTGCGGTGGACTCGGGGTCGGTGCAGGCGGTGCGCGCCTCGTACGTCAGCAGGGACCGCCGCGCCCCGTAGGGGTGGACGACGAAGGCGGCGGCCATCTTCGCCCAGCCGGGCTCCTCGAAGCCCGCGAACTCCCCCGGTTCGACGCGACGCCACTCGATGGTGGGCTTCCAGACCTTGCCGACCGCCCCGAAGGCGATCTCGCGGCCCGGGTTCTCTCCCAGGGGGACCCAGGGTTGGGCCTCCCGGTCCGCCTGCTCACCCTGAACACCACGGGCGGCGGTGTCGAACAGATCGGACACGCGCATCGACGGCGGTGTGGCCACCGGCCGGCGGCGCATCCGGTCCGGCACTCCACGTGCCCACATGACCACGTCGAACAGCGGCGAGTGTATGGACAGCATGTCCAGATCACGGGCCGCGCCGTACACCACGTCCGGAGCGGCGGTGATCACACCGCACTCCAGACGGGAGAACCGGAACTCCGGCAGAGCCGCGTCGAGCAGGAGAGGCTCGGCGCTCGCGGCGACGCTCGGGTCTGTACGCATGTGGACCTCCCGGATCCGACTCCACCAGTCTGGCCCACAGGACACGCACCCCGCTGGGGTCGAACGGGCCCCATCGCCTCGCGGCAGGGCCTCCCTCGGGCTCCGCGACCGGAGGGCCGACAGGTCTCGAAAGGGACCGAAGGACCCATCCCCGGGGGTCCCGGCACGGTGCCAGCGTGGAAGGTGCCGCACCGGGGGACCTTCGTCCCCGGCCCTGGGACGCATTCCGAGGAGGAGCGATGAGCAGCGACATCCCCGTCCATCCGGAGCTCGGCACCGTCATCGCGGGGATCGACGGCTCCCCGTCCGCCCGGACGGCCGCCCTGTGGGCCGCCGACGAGGCGGCGCGGCGCGGCCGGTCCGTGCATCTCGTGCACGCCGCCGATACCGACCGGCGAGCCCTGATCGTCCGCGCGGAGACTCTTCAGGCGGTACGGGAGGCCGGGCGCGACCTGCTCGACGAGACGGCCACGGCGATTCAGGACCGCCACCCCGATCTGACCGTGGTCAAGGAGCTCAGCAAGCTGGAACCGGTCGCGGCACTCCGTGCGACCGCCGGCCACCGGGGCACGATCGTGGTGGGCAACCGGGGCCTCGGCGGGTTCGCCTCGCTGATGCTGGGCTCGGTCGGACTGGGCGTCGCCGCTCGTTCGACCGTACCGGTGATCGTCGTGCGCGGCGACGGCGAGCGACCGGAGACGGGTACGGTCACCGCGGCCGTGCACGGAGCCTCGGACCTCGCATGGCTGCCCGTCGCGGCGGCCGAGGCCGAGGCGCGCAAGGCCTCGCTGAGACTGCTGAGCGGGTGGAACATGCTCACCCACGTCGGCAGCGTCGCGACCAGGCTCGACGACCCGGACGAGATGACCCGGACACGGGTCCAGGAAGTGAGGGAGATCGCCGATCTCCTCAGGCACTCCCACCCGGAACTCGACGTCAGCCACCACGTCGAGAGGGGCACCAGCACCCCCGGCATCCTGGTCGACGCCAGCGCTCACACGGACCTTCTCGTCATGGGCACCGAGCACCGTGCCCTGGGCGTGGCGCCGGCCCTCGGACGGGTCGCCCACGTCGTGCTGCACCATGCCCACTGCCCCGTGCAGATCGTCCCGTCCCGCTTCACGGACTGGGAACGCCGGGAGGAGCGGTGAGGTCCGCGCGATCCGTCGGTTCCCGTGCTCGTCCCGGCTGCCCGCCCCCGTGCTCTGCCGTCGTACCCGCCCCCGTGCTCAGTCGTCGTATCGGATCCTGTCGACGACAGCCGCGACGCCGTCCACGCTGCCGCACAGCCGCTCGATCACCGGCGCCAGCCGCCGGTCGGGGAGAGTCCCGCTGAGGGTCACGACGCCCTCCGTGACGTCGACGCTCACGGCGGAGGGGGCCAGGCGCAGAGTGCGGGTGAGGACGTCCTCGACGACCTCCTCCTGGATCGCGTGATCGCGGCGCAGGAAGAGCTGGATGAGGTCGCTGCGGCTGAGCACGCCCACGACCACGCCCGTCTCGTCGACGACCGGCAGGCGTTTGATGCCCCGCCGGTCCATCACCCGGACCGCGCGCACCGCGCTCCACTCCGGCTGGGCCACCACAGCCGGACTCGACATGAGTTCGCCGGCACTGTTCCCCCCGCCGCCGTTCGCCTGGCGGCGGACGAGATCGCGTTCGGAGACCACACCGAGCGGGCGGTTCGCCTCGTCGACGACGCACACGGCGGTGATGTCGAACTCGTCGAGCAGCCGGGCGATCTCCCGCAGGGACGCGTCCGGGCGGACGCTCACCGTGGTGGGGGTCATCAGATCGGCGACGCTGCGGTGCCTCATGACGTGTCACTCCCGGTCGTGGCGGCGATGCGCCGTCTCACCTCGTCCGTCAGGGCCACCGGACGCGGCGACGCGGCGACACGGCGACGCGGCGACACGGCGACCAACGCACGGCTACGACCTTCACATTCCTCGCGGCCGCCGTCGCCCGAACAGGGCCGAACGGGGTTCTCGGCAGGGCTGACCGGGCCCTCACGGCCCGGGCCCGGGGCCCGTATCGTGAGATGCATGGGGCGAAGACCCCTTCTCCTCGCCCCTGAGAAATGTCCTTGGAAGGGGAGAGAACAGTGGGAACTCTGACCACCCCTGTCGCCCGGCCTCAGGGGCTCTACGACCGTGAGGCCGAGTGGGACCGGCTTGTCGCATTCGTCGACGATCCCCGTCCGGGGCCCGCGATCGGCGTCCTCACCGGTCCACAGGGGCACGGAAAATCCTTTCTGCTCAAAGCCCTGGCCCGCGCCACGGGCGGGTTCTATTTCGCCGGCCAGGAAGCCGCTCAAGCTGAGACCCTCCGTGCGCTCGCCGAGCGGTACGCGCGCCATGCCGGTCTCGCGCGGGCACCTCGATGGACGGAGTGGCGGGACGCGCTGCTCGCACTGGCGGGCTCGGGGCGCGAACCGGCGGCGCTGGTCGTCATCGACGGATTTCCCGAGGTCGTACGGCAGAGCCCAGGGCTGCCGGCCACGATCAGCGAGGTGTGCCATCAGCTGGGCGGCGGCCCGGACGGTTCCTCCCGGCTCCGGCTGCTGCTCTGCGGCAGTACGACACCGGTGATGAGCCGCCTGCTCAACGCCTCGGCCGGATGGGTGGACCAGGTCGTGGAGATGGCCCCGCTGGACTACCGGCAGGCAAGGGAACTGTGGGCGATCGACGACGTCGGGCTGGCGTTGCGCGTGCACGCCGTCGTCGGCGGCAGCGCGGCCTTCCGCTTCGACCCGGCGGGCGACCGGCCCCCGGTCGGCTTCGCCGACTTCGACCGGTGGGTACAGGAGCGGGTGCTCAGCCCGAGGCTGCCGCTGTTCTGGAAGGCCGGGCACATCCTGGGCCGGGTCCCGGACGGCTGGGACATGGCCTCGTGTCACTCCACCGTGGCCGCGCTCGCGGCCGGCCGCTCCACACCGGGGGCGATCGCCGACTGGCTCGACCGGCCGGCGACGGACGTGCCGCACATCCTGTCCCACCTCGAAGTACGCGGCCTGGTACGCGGCGAGCCCGACGCCTTCCAGCCGGGGCTGATCCACTACCGCATCACCGAACCCCTGCTGGCCTTCGACCACGCCGTGATCCGCCCCCACCGCTCCGAGCTCGTGGACGCGGATGCCGCAGGGATCGAGGAGATCTGGCGACGGGCACGGTCCACGTTCGAAAGAGACGTGGGCGCCCCGCACTTCGCCCGGATCTGCCGGGAGTGGGCGGTCCGGTTCGCCCCGGCGGCGCTCTTCGGAGACGCGCCCGCGTCCGCGCTGTCGGGTTCTCTCCCGCATGCCACCACTCAGGCCGAGGAGATCGACGTCGTGGTGCGCGGCGAGCAGGGCCGCCGTCCCGGCCCGCTGCTGTCGATCGGCTCGGTCTCCTGGACGCACCCCATGGACACGCCCCACCTCGAACGGCTGCGCGGGCACCTGGCGCGCCTCGCCGCTCTCGGCGAGGACACCGACCGAACCCGCCTCGTCTGCTTCGGAGCCGCCGGGTTCGGTCCGGGACTCCGGGAGGCCGAAGGGGACGGGGAGGTGCTCCTCGTATCACCCGAACGGCTGTACGGCGACGGTGTGCGGCCGCGCAACCCTCAGGAAGGAGGACGTCCGTGACCGACAAGGCAAACCCGTCCCGCAGGCGGGAGACCAGGGCCACGGCCCGGCCCGACCGGCAGGAGATGCCGAGCGGCCTGCTTCCCGCGCCGCAGAAGCCGGCGACGCGGATCCCGGTGAAGGCGAAGGGGATCGCGGTGAAGGCGAAGGGAATCCAGGCACGTCCCGGGCGACCCGTGAGCACTGTTCGTGTGAGCACGCTCTTCCTGTGACCCTCTGAGGACCACCGGCTTGTCGGCATGATCGGTGAAGCGGATCCTGCCCGGCGCAGCGGATCCTGCCTGGTGAAGCGGATCTTGCCCGGCACCGGTCGGGCTCTGCTCTGTGGCCGTGGAGCGTCGCCGGGGTGACGCTTGGGACGGGGGCTGAGCGAAGGAGCGCCGTGAGTGGTCTGGTGATCGTGGGAGCGGACGGCTCGGCGTCGAGCCTGGTCGCCGTCGAGGCGGCGGCCCGGGAGGCCCGGTGGCGAGACGCGGGGCTGCGGATCGTGAACGCCTTCCACTGGCCGGTGGCGAGTGTGCCGCTGTGGCAGGCCCTGCCGATGCCGGACGAGGGCGAGATACGGAAGATGACCGAGGGCCTGCTGGCCGAGGCGGTACGCCGTGCCAGGACGGCGGCACCATCGGTGGACGTCACCCATGCCGTGGTGGTGGGGGAGCCGGTCACGGTCCTTGAGGCACAGTCGCGCGCGGCGGAGCTGCTGGTCGTCGGGTCCCGGGGCGTGGGCGGCTTCGTGGGGCTGCTGCTGGGCTCCACGGCGGTGCACCTCGCGGCACACGGCCGATGTCCTGTGCTCGTGGTGCGGGACCGGGCGGAGTCCGGCGGGCCGATCGTGCTGGCGGTCGACGGCTCGCGGGCCGGCGAGGCGGCGGTGGACTTCGCATTCGCGGAGGCCGCGCTGCGCGGCGTGGGCCTCGTCGCCCTGCATGCGTGGACCACGTGGAACGCCCCCGTGCCTCCGCCGCAGGATCCCGCCGAACCGTACGCGAGCGGTCCGGGCATGCTCGCCCAGGCGGAGGAGCGTCTGCTCGCCGAGGCGCTCGCGGGTCGCCGGGAGAGGTACCCGGAGGTCCCGGTCGAGCTCCGCGTGGTGCACGGTGCCACCCGTGAGGCTCTGGTCGAGGCGAGCAGCGCCGCGCAGCTCCTGGTCGTCGGCGCACGGGGGCGCGGTGGTTTCGCGGGCCTGCTGCTCGGCTCGGTGAGCCAGGCGGTGCTGCATCACGCGCACTGCCCGGTCGCCGTGGTGCGCCCTCTGGGCGAGCGCTGACCCGGGGGAACCCTCCTGCGGTCGGTGGGACGACCGCTTTCCTCGGGCCCGGGTCGCGGGTCGCGGTTCGAGGCGACAGCGCGCGCGGGGGTGGCGAGACTGGAAACGACGTGAGAGAGGAGGTCGCCGGATGCGACTGCGGTCCTTCCTCGCACGGTTCCGGCGGGTCGGCGCGCCCGGTGCGGCCGTCGTCGCCGTGCCCGCCGACCGGGCCGTCGATCCCGCCGCGGAGCTCGGTCCGGTGCTCGCCCGGCTCGCGGGCGTCCAGGAGGAGGCGTCGGAGATCCGCGCCCTAGCCGGGGACGAGGCCGCGGCCCTCGTACGGACGGCGGCCCGTCGGGCCGCCGAGATCGTGGCCGATGCCCAGGAGCAGGCGGTTCGGGTGCGGGCGGAAGCCGTGGCTTCCGCCCTGGCGGCGGCCCGCCGTGAGGAGACCGCCCTTCTCGCCGCCGGCCGGAGCGCGGCGGAGCGGGTGCGCGCACGCGCCGACGAGCGGATTCCCGGTCTCGCCGACCGCGTGGCCGAGTACGCGCTCGGCCGCCTCGACACCATGGGGAGCGACGAGTGGGCGCCGGGTGGGTCGCCGGTGTGATCAGGGCCAGAGCTCTGACGTCCCAGCGACTGGGTGCCGCCGCCACCCGGGAGCTGGCCGCGAGCGCGTCCCTCCCGCATGCCCTGCGCAGCCTGGCCGGCTCGCCCTACCGGGAAGCCGCCGCGGACGCCTCGCTCGCCGACGCGCAGCGCGGAGTCGCGGCGGCGCTGCTGTGGAATCTGCGGGTCCTGGCGGGATGGCTGCCGCCCGCCGGAGCGCCCCTGCTGCGGCCGCTCGCGGCGGGCTTCGAGATCGCGAACGTCGAGGCGCTCCTGAAGTCCTTCTCCGGCTCGTCGCCCCCTCCCCGGGCCTACCGTCTCGGTGCGCTCGGCACGGCGTGGCGACGGCTCGAACGGGCCGATTCCCCGGGCGCCGTCCGCCGGATGCTCGCCGCCTCGCCCTGGGGCGACCCCGGTGCCGAGACCGCCTGGGGCGTGAGCGTCGGCATGCGGATGGCCGCCGCCGCGCGGACCGCGGAGGTGGGGCCCGCACGCACCTGGGCCGAGGGCAGGGCAGCCCTGTTGACGGCCCGCGAGATGTTCGTCCACGGGCACGTCCTGCCGACGCCGGTACGGCGCCGCGCGGCGGACGTCCTGGGAGACCGGGCCCTGCGGGCAACCGGCCTCCGGGACTTCCGCGACCGGCTGCCCGCCGGAGCCCGATGGGCCGTGGAAGGCGTCGCAGACCCGGCGGACCTCTGGCGGGCGGAGGCCCGCTGGTGGGCGGTCCTGGGCCGGGACGCGGAGGACATGCTGCGCGGCTCCGCGTACGGACCCGCCACGCTCGTGGGCGCGGTGGCCGCGCTGTCCGTGGACGCGTGGCGCGTACGAGCGGCCCTGGAGCTCGCGGCGCGGGGCGGAGGCCCCCTGGAGGTCTTCGATGACCTGGTCGGTTGAACACCTGCTGCCGGTACGGATGCGGCGCGTGGCGCTCGTCGCCCCGTCGGCCGCGCTGCGGGACACCCTCGTACGCATCGCCGACTCGGGCTGCGTCGAACTGGACCGGCCGGGCAGCGGGGAGTCCGCCCCGGCCGAGGCATCGCGGGGGCTCCCGTCCGACAGGGGTCCCGGAGCGAGGCTCGCGCCGACCGCCCCCGACCTCGACGCGCTGAGGCAGGAGCGTCGCGAGGACCTGCTGGCCGGTGAGGCACAGCTGGCGGCCATCGACCGGGGCGCCGTCCGGCGCGGGGAGGTCGCGGCGCTGACGGGCTGGTGCCCTGCCACGGACGTGCCCCGGCTGGCCGCACGCCTCGCCGCCGTGGGCGCGGCGCTGGTCGTCCTCCCGGCGCCGGGCGGGGTCGAACCCCCGACGCTGCTGCGGGGTTCCCGGGGCGCGGCGGACTCCTTCGCGGGGCTGGTGACCACCTACGGCACGGTGCCCTACCGGGACGTGGACCCGTCATGGCCCTCCGGTGTCGTCTTCGTCGTGATGTTCGGCGTCATGTTCGGGGACGCCGGATACGGACTGCTGCTGCTCCTCCTGGCTCTCGCGCTGCGTCGCGGTCTCCCTCCGTTCCTCGCGCGATACCGCCGGATTCGGCCCTTCCTGGCCGGCGCCGGGACGGCCACCGTCCTGGCGGGCATCGCCTACGGGGAGTTCTTCGGACCGACCGGGATCCTTCCCGTCCTGTGGCTGGATCCGCTCGACTCGCCGGAGCGGCTGCTGACCGCCTCGATCGCGTTCGGCGGGGTGCTCCTCGCGCTCGCCTACGTGGCGGGGACGGTCAACCGATGGCGCGAGGGCGGCCCGGCGCGGGCCGTGTACGCCCCGTCCGGCTGCGCCGGATTCGTCGTGTACGCGTCCCTCGCCCTGGTGGGCGCGGGGTGGTACCTGGACCAGCGGGCCTACCTGGTCGCGGGCGCCGTACTCGCCCCCCTGGGCCTGCTTCTCGCGGGCGCGGGATTCCTCGCCGCCACGCCCGGCGGCGCGGCGGGCCTGGCCGAGACCGGCGTGCGCCTCTTCGAGGTCGTCGTGCGGGCCGGCACGAACACCGTCTCCTTCGCCCGGCTCGCGGCCTTCGGCCTCACCCACGCCGCCCTGGCACACCTCATCTGGCAGGGGACCACCGGCCTTGCCCGGCAGGGGCCCGCGCCGCTCGCCGCGGCGGTCGTCCTCTTCACCGTCGCCACGGCCGCCGCGTTCGCCCTGGAGGCACTGATCGCCGGAGTCCAGGCCCTCCGCCTGGAGTTCTACGAACTGTTCTCACGGGTCTTCGAGGCGCAAGGACGTCCGTTCCGCCCCTGGCACGTGCCCCTGGCCGACCCGGAGGTCACCACATGATCGCCTGGCTGATCGCACTCCCGTTCCTCGCCGCCGGCTTCTGGGCCTTCCGCACGCTGGCCCGACGCGACGGGAAACGCTCCGTCCGATGGTTCCTGGTGTCGAACCTGCTGATGCTCATGGGAGCCCTCGCCCTCCTGGTCGTGGGCCTCGCCGGGGTCGCGCTCGGCGCGCCGGCCCAGGCCGCGGCGGCCGAACCCAACGGGTCCGCCCTCATCGCCGCGGCCATCGCGGTGGCCGGCGCGTCGATCGGCGCGGCCGTGGCCGTCGCCTACACCGGCGCCGCCGCGCTGGCCGCGCTCAGCGAACGGCCCGAACTCTTCGGCCGGGCGATGGTCATCGTGGGACTCGCGGAGGGCATCGCCGTCTACGGTCTCGTGGTCGCCATCCTGTTGATTGGAAAGGCATGAGAGATGGGGACCGTCGCGGCCGTCGGCGAGCACATGAGAGTGCGCGGACTCGCCCTTGCCGGTGTCGACGTGTTCGAGGCGGAGCGCGCGGAGGACGTACGCGAGGCCTGGTGGGCGCTTCCGGACGACGTGTCCCTCGTGATCCTCACCCCCGCGGCGGCCGAGGCGCTGGGCCCGCAGCTGGCGGACACCCGGTTCCTCACGGCGGTGATGCCGTCGTGATCGCGAGGCGGACCCGGCCCGGTCGGCGGGCACGGCCGGAGCGGGAACTCGTCCCGGTGCGCGACGCCTTGCTCCGTGCGGCGCGCGCCGACGCCGACACCGCCCTGGCGAGAGCGGCCCAGGAGGCCGACGGGCTCGTCGCGGCGGCACAGGCCGAAGCCGCCGCGATCCTGGAGCGGGCCCGGCGCCAGGGAAGAGCCGAGGGGACGGCAGCCGCGAAGGTGCGCCACACCGCCGCCCGCCAGGCCGCCAGAGACCTCGAACTGGCGGCGGAGTCCGCGGCGTACGCGGACCTGCGCGCCCGGGTACGCGAGGCGGTCCGCCGGGCGACCGCCGACCGGGACGCCCAGCGGCGGCTGCGGCGTCGCGCCCACGCGCTGCTCGGCCCCCGAGCCGCTACAGCCGCCGCTCCGGAAGGCGGGCTGACGGCGGCGGCCCCGGGCCGCAGAGTCGACCTCACCCCCGACACGCTGAGCGACCGGGCGCTGGAACGGTTCGGAGCGGAGGCGGAGGCTCTGTGGACGCCGTGACCCCGCCCCGGGTGCGGCGGGTGGCGGGACCCCTGGTCGAGGTCGACTACACCGACGGCATGGCCATGGGGGAGCTGCTCCTGCTGGGCGAGGCCGGACTCACCGCCGAAGTGGTCGCGATCAAGGGCGAGGTGGCCACCCTCCAGGCGTACGAGTACACCGGCGGACTGGCCCCCGGCCACCCGGCCCGGCGCCTGCGCAAGCCCCTCTCGGTGCGGCTGAGCCCCGGCCTCCTCGGCGGTGTGTTCGACGGTCTGCTCAGACCTCTCGCCGGAGTCGGCGAACGCCTGTCACCGGGAGCGTCCGCGCCACCACCGGGCGAACGGACCTGGGCCTTCAGCCCATGCGCGGCCGTCGGACAGCATGTGACGGAGGGCGGCGTACTGGGAGACCTGGGCGGAGCCGCGCGTACGGTGCCCACCCGCCTCCTGGCACCGCCCGGCTGCACAGGACCCGTCGACCGCATCGCGCCGGAGGGCCGGTACGGGGAGGACGAGGTGCTCGCGGTGGTCGCCGGGACGCCGGTGCGCATCGCGTCCGAATGGCCCGTACGAGCACCCCGTCCCGTACGGGAACGACTCGTCGCCCGCGAACCGCTCACGACCGGCCAGCGGGTGGTCGACCTCCTCTTCCCCGTGGCCCGGGGGAGCACGGTCGCCGTCCCCGGCGGGTTCGGCACCGGAAAGACCATGCTGCTCCAGCAGATCGCCAAGTGGTGCGACGCCGATGTCATCGTCTACGTCGGCTGCGGAGAGCGCGGCAACGAGATGGCCGAAGTGATCGACGAACTCTCGCGGCTGGAGGACCCGCGCACCGGCGGCCGGCTCTCCGATCGCACCGTGACCATCGCCAACACCTCCAACATGCCGATGATGGCGCGCGAGGCGAGCGTCCACACCGGAGCCACGGTCGCCGAGTACTTCCGGGACATGGGCCTCGACACCGTGGTCATCGCCGACTCCACGTCCCGCTGGGCGGAGGCGCTGCGGGAGTTCGCCGCCCGCATGGGCCGACTGCCGGCCGAGGAGGGCTACCCGGCGGACCTCGCCTCCGAACTCGCGGCGTTCTACGAACGCGCGGCCGCCGTACGGACCCTGGGGGACGCCCCGGGCTCCGTCACCGTCATCGGGGCGGTCTCCCCGCCCGGGGGAGACCTCACCGAACCCGTCACCGCGCACACCGAGCGCTTCGTGCGGTGCCTCTGGTCCCTGGACCGTGACCTGGCGTACGCCCGTCACTATCCGGCCGTGTCCTGGCCCGACTCCTTCTCCAGGGACGCCGCCGCGCGGGCGGCCGGGGAACCCGACGCGGCGGCCGAGCGACGCGGGAGGGTCGCGGCGCGCCTCGCCGAGGCCGACCGGCTCGCCGGCCTCGTCGAGCTCCTCGGACTCACCGCCCTGCCGCCGCGTGAAAGGGTCAGCGTCCTCGGCGGCAGGCTGATCCGCGAGGGCCTCCTCCAGCAGAGCGCGCTCTCGCCCCGGGACGCGTACTGCACACCGCGCAAGACCGCGGCTCTCGCGGACGCCCTCCTGGCCGTCGTCGACCGCTGTGCCGCCCTCGTCGACGCCGGCACGGACGTGGAGACCGTCGAGGCCGTCGACTTCACCCCGGTCCTGCGGGCCCGCGACGCGGCCGGGCCGGACGACACGGCCGCCGTCGCAGCGGCCCGCGACACGGTGCTGGCACGGCTGGCGGAACCGCCATGAGCGGCGGATACGAGGTCGAGTACACCGCCGTACGGGAGCTGCACGGCCCGCTCGTGGTGGTCGACGGAGTCGCGGGCGTGGGATGGGACGAGTACGTCCGGATCACGCTCGACTCCGGCGACCGGCGCCACGGGCTGGTCCTGGAGGTCGACGGGGACCTCGCCGTGGTGCAGGTCTTCGAGGACACGGTCGGGATGAGCCCGGACACCACGCGGATCGCCTTCGCCGGAACGCCGCTGCACGTGCCGGTCGGCGACGGCTGGCTGGGCCGGGTGTGCAACGGACGCGGCGACCCCGTCGACGGCGGACCGCCGGTCCTGGGCGCGGTCCGGGCGGCGATCGGCGGCACACCGATCAACCCGGCACGCAGAGAACCGCCGACGGAGCCGGTCCTGACCGGTGTGGCCGCCGTCGACGTCCTCACCACCCTGGTACGCGGCCAGAAACTGCCCGTCTTCTCCGTCGCCGGTCTGCCTCACCTCGAACTCGCGATCCAGGTCGCCGCCCAGTCCTCCTGCGGAGACGAACCCTTCAGCGTCGTCTTCGCAGGGATGGGCCTGACCCACGCGGACGCGGCCCTCGTGCGCGCGGGGCTGGCGGAACGCTCCGCCGACGGGGAGCTGGTCCTCCTCCTGAACACCGCGGACGACCCGGTGATCGAACGGCTCCTGACACCACGGCTCGCCCTCACCGTCGCCGAGGACCTGGCGTTCCGCGGCGGCCGTCACGTCCTCGTCGTCATGAGCGACATGACGGCCTACGCGGAAGCGCTGCGCGAGGTCTCCGCCGCCCGAGGAGAGATCCCCGCACGGCGCGCCTACCCCGGCTATCTCTACAGCGACCTGGCCTCGCTGTACGAACGCTGCGGCAGGATCCGCGACCGTCCGGGATCGGTCACCGTCGTCCCGGTGCTCACCATGCCGGCCGGCGACATCACGCATCCTGTCCCCGACCTCACCGGATACATCACCGAGGGCCAGATCGTCCTGTCGAACGCGATCCACGCCCAGGGCGTCTACCCTCCGGTCGACGCGCTCGCCTCGCTCTCCAGGCTCATGCGCAAGGGTGCCGGAACCGGCCGCACACGCGAGGACCATCTTCCGGTCGCCGCGCAGCTGATCGCCGCGCTCGCCCGCGCCCGGCAGGCACGGGAGCTCGCCGATCTCATCGGCGAGCAGGCCCTGAGCACCGTCGACCGGAGGTACCTGGACCTGGAACAAGGCTTCCTGCGTCGCTTTCTCGCGCAGCGGCCCGGTGAACCGCGCTCCCTGGACGAGTCCCTCGACGAGGCGTGGCAGGTCCTCCTGACGCTGCCCGCCGGCGAACTCGGGATGCTTCCGGAAGACCTGCTCGGAGCCAGGAAGGCATCGGCCGACACGGAGGAGGACCGATGAGCGGGCGACGTGTCCCGCCGGGCCGGGCGGGTCGGCTGCGCCTGCGCCTGCGTCTCGACACGGCGCTGAGAGGAGCCGACGTGCTGGAGCGCAAGCTGCTGTTCCTGCTGGAGCGGGAACGAGCGATGCGGCAGGCCGAGGAGGACGCGGCCCGGCTCTGGGCGTCCCGGCTTCACGAGGCCGAGACCTGGTTGCTGCGCGGCATGCTGCTGAGCGGGGAGCAGGCCCTCGCCCAAGCGCCCGCGGCGGGCCGGGCGACGGCCGAGATCACGTACACGACCACCATGGGCGTACGGCACCCCGCCGGCGTGACGTGCGCACCCGCTGCCCGCTCACCGGATGATCTTCCGCCGCGCAACACGGCCCTTGCGCGGGCCGAGACGGTCTACCGCGACGTGGTCAGGGCGGCGGCCGACTACGCGGCCGCGCACGAGGCGCTCCGGCTCGTGGCCGCCGAGATCCGCAGGACCCGCCAACGCGTCCGCGCCCTGCGCCACCACTGGATCCCCCGGCTGAGCGAGGAACTGGCCGCCGCCGAACAGAGCCTGGAGCAGACGGAACACGAGGAATCCGTCCGCAGACGGTGGGCGTCCGCACCGACCGAGCCGACGGGCGCGGCGACGTCACACACCTGACACACCTGACCACGGGGTCGGCCGGCTGCTGATGGCGGGCGTTCTCGTCGGAAGGGATACCGCCGGATGGCTCATCACCTCGGAGACTTCCGTCGTCGGGCTCCTACAGCCCCTGGGACAGCAGCAGTTCGTGCGCCAGCCGGGCACCGTGTGCCGCCTGCTTCTCCCGTTCGACGTCCTCCGAGGGGATCTGCTCCAGCCCTTCGGCCAGCGCTCTGACGGCCTGGGCCAAGACCTGCACCTGGTCCTCCAGGGTGCGCAGCCGCTCGTGCTCATCGGGGGCGATGCTCTCGGACATCACGTCTCCTTCTCGTGGGAACGGGTGACTTCTTCCGGTCTGCGGGAGAGCCGTGCTGGGCCCGGTCGGGGTCGGCTCAGTCATGGGGGACGACGGCGACTGGGCAACGCGCGTGGTGCAGAGCGGCGTGGGCCACGGGGCCGAGGCGTGGTGCGAGCGGGGGATGGTGCCTGCGCCGGCCGACGACCAGCAGTTCGGCGCCCTCGGCGGCGCGCACGACGGCCTCGGCCGGGCTTTCGAGGCGGACGGCATCGACCGGTTCCACGGCGGGGAACCTCTCGCGCCACGGGCGGAGGACCTGCCCCAGCTGCTTCCGGGCATCCTCCGTGATCTCCTCGGTGACCTCGTGGTCCACTCCCCAAGGGGTGTGCGCGTGGAGCGGCAGGCTTCGGCCGTGGACGACGCGCAGGGGCACGCCGCGGGCCGCGGCGGCCTCGAAGGCGAAGGCGAGCAGGCCGTCGCAGGGGCCGTGCAGCTTGAGCGCGACCACAACGCCGCCGGTGGCGGGCGACGTGCCCTTTTCGCGGGGCTCTGAGCGCACCAGGACCACGGGCCGCGTGGCCCGTGCCACGACGGCCATGCTGACGGAGCCGAGGAAGTAGCTCTCGGCTGACGTCAGGCCGCGCGAACCCAGTACGGTCAGCTCGTCCTCCGACGCCGCCTTCACCAGGGCGTCCTGCGCGTCGTCGGCGACCAGGTTGCCGACGATCACGAGGCCCGGGTGGCGGGCCTGGAGTTCGGCCTGCGCCTTGTGCACCAGCCGCTTCGCCCAGTAGTTCTGATCGATCTCCGACGCGGCACGGACCGGCTCGGGCGCCAGCATGGGCCAGGCATGCATCAGGCGCAGCGTGACCCCGCGCCGCTCCGCCTCGTCGGCGGCCCAATGAGCGGCTGCCATGCTCTCGGGCGAGCCGTCCAGACCGACCGTGACGACTGGCTCCATGGCAACTGCCTCCCTCTCGAACGGCGCCGCGGGGAGAGGCGCACGGGCGTCGGCAACCACATGCCGAAGCCCGCCTCTCCCTCATCCGAGAAGTACCCCAGATCGTCCTGCCGCGCATGCGGGCCGCGACCCGAGGCCGCATCGACGGAATGCGTGGCTTCACGGCAGCGCGGCGGGCCGCTGCGGGGGCGAGCCCCGTTTCCACGCCGCCGCGATGTGCGGCCCGTAGCGGGTGCCTGCACGATGGATGGGTGGGGCCGCGAGGCCGGTACCCCACGAGCTCGCGTCGGGAAGGCGGGTCATGGTCGGCCGACCGTCTCCGAAGAATGCCGATCCGGTTGCCTCGCTGGACGCGGAGTCCGCCGCGGTGCTGGACGGACTGTTCGGCCAGGCGCCGGTCGGCATCGCCGTCTACGACACCGAGCTGCGGCTCGTACGTGTCAACCCGGCCCTGGAACGCCTGAGCGGCACGCCCGCCGAAGAGCTGCTCGGGAAGCGGGTCCACGAGCTGCTCGCCGGGGCGGAGGCGGACGCCGTGGAGGAGCGGCTGCGCACGGTACTGCGGACCGGACGGCCCGTCGCGGCCGAGGAGCAGCACGGCGGCACACCCGCGGACCCGAAGCGCGAGAGGGTCTGGTCGGTCTCCTCCTTCCGGCTGGCCGAGCCGTCCGGCCGGGTGCTCGGCGTGGCGTCCGCCGTCGTCGACATCACCGACCGCCACCAGGCCGGGCGACGCCTGGCCCTGCTGAGCGAGGCCGGGGAACGGATCGGGTCCACCCTCGACGTCACCAGGACCGCCGAGGAGCTGACGGAGGTCATGGTGCCGGAGCTGGCCGACTTCATCGCCGTCGACCTGCTGGACGGCGTCGCCCTGGGCGAGGAGCCGCCCCCGGGGCCGGTGCCCGGCGCGGCGGTGCTGCGGCGGGCGGCGATCCGCTCGGTGCTCGCCCACGCGCCGGAGGCGACGTATCCGGTGGACGCCCTGATCACCTACCACCCGGATACTCCGCAGGCCCGCTGCATGGCCACCGGTACGCCGCGGCTGATCCCGGTCCTCGCCGAGGACGCCGACTGGCTGGACCGCTATCCCGAGCATGCGGCGAAGGTCCTCGAAGCGGGCGTGCACTCCGTGATGACGCTGCCTCTTCGCGCCCGCGACGTCACCCTGGGCCTTGTCCACCTGTACCGGTGGCGGCGACCGGACGCGTTCCGAGAGGACGACCTGGCCCTGGCCGTCGAGCTGGCGGCGCGCGCGGCCCTGTGCCTGGACAACGCGCGCCGCTACACCCGCGAGCACCAGGACGCGCTCACCCTGCAACGCGGCCTGCTGCAGAGCGGAGTCCCCGAACCCGGCGCGCTGGAGGTCGCCCACCGCTACCTCCCGGCTCGCGCCCACGCCGGCGTCGCGGGCGACTGGTTCGATGTCATCCCGCTCTCCGGTGCCCGGATCGGCCTGGTGGTCGGCGATGTCACGGGCCGCGGCCTCGTCGCGGTCACCCGCGCGGCCCGGATGCGCACGGCCGTCCGCACTCTGGCCGGGATGGACCTGCCGCCCGACGAACTCCTCGCCCGCCTCGACGAACTGGTGCAGCGCACATGGCAGTTCAAGGAGGCGGCCGATGATCCCACCGAGGTCTCCGCGACGTGCCTGTACGCCGTCTACGACCCCGTCTCCGGGCGCTGTACGGCGGCGAGCGCCGGACATCTGCCACCCGCGGTGGTACGCCCGGGCGGGACGGCGGAACTCCTTCGGATGCCGGTCGGACTCCAGCTGGGGCTCGGTGGCCTGCCGTTCGAGGCCGTCGACGTCGACCTGCCCGAAGGCAGCCTCCTGGCCCTGTTCACCGACGGCCTCGTCCGCAGCCGCGCGGGCGACATCGACAGCTCGCTGAGCAGGCTGTGCGAGGCCCTGGCCCAGCCGGAGGCGCGCCTGGACACGCTCGCCCGTACGGCCGTCGACACCGTCCTGCCCTCCCAGGCGCCGGAGGACGACGCCGTACTCCTCCTGGCCCGTACCCACCTCCTCCCGCCGGACCGCGTCGCCACCTGGGATCTGGCCGGCGAGCCCGAGGTCGTCGCGAAGGCCCGCGCCATGACGGAACGCCAGCTCCGCGCCTGGCATCTTGACGAGATGGCTTTCACGACCGAGCTCATCGTCAGCGAACTCGTCACCAACGCCATCCGCTACGGCCACCCGCCCATCCGGTTGCGACTCATCCGCGAACGCTCGCTGATCTGCGAGGTCTCCGACACCTCCAGCACCTCACCCCATCTGCGCCACGCCGCGACCACCGACGAGGGAGGCCGCGGACTGTTCATGATCGCCCAGCTGGCGGACACCTGGGGCACGCGCTACACACCCACCGGAAAGACCATCTGGACCGGTCAGGTCGCGACACCGGACGCGGCCGCATCCTGAATTCCACTCGGTCCGTCTTCTTCAGGGCATCGGCAGAGGCTATTGAAATACCGAACCGCTCGGTTTAGATTTACATGGAGGACGCGAGACGGCTCCGTCGTGGCGTTCCATTCCTCCCGGAAGGACCCTCCCCATGCGTTACGCAGTGCTCGGCACCGGCATCGTCGGCAGGACCATCGCCGCCAAGCTGGCCTCCCTCGGTCACCAGGTCACCATCGGCACCCGCGACCCCAAGGCCACGCTCGCCCGTACCGAGCCCGACGGCTACGGAAACCAGCCGTTCGGGGAGTGGCTCGCCCTGCACGACCAGATCCGTCTGGAGGCGATCGCCGACGCGGCCGCCTGGGGTGAGACGGTCGTCAACACCACCGCGGGCGGCGGCAGCCTCCAGGCCCTGGAAGCAGCGGGCGCCGCGAACCTGGCGGACAAGGTGCTCATCGACATCGCCAACCCGCTGGACTTCTCCCAGGGCATGCCCCCGTCGCTGAACCCGGTCAACACCGACAGTCTCGGCGAGCAGATCCAGCGCGCCTTCCCCGAGGCCAGGGTCGTCAAGACCCTCAACACCATGAACTGCCAGATCATGGTCGACCCGTCGCGCGTCGCGGGCGAGCACACCGTGTTCGTCTCCGGCGACGACACCGGCGCCAAGCAGGCCGTCACCGACCTGCTGGTCTCCTTCGGCTGGCCCGAGAGCAGCGTCCTCGACCTCGGGGACATCACCACCGCCCGCGGTACCGAGATGCTGCTGCCGATCTGGCTGCGCCTGTGGGGCTCGCTCGGCCACGCCGACTTCAACTTCCACATCGCCGGAGCCTGAGTCGAGGGCGCCGCGGTCGCGGCCGCGGGCACCATGAAATCCGTACCGAACCGCTCGGTACGGATTCGCCTATCCTGGCCTCATGGGTGACACGGAGACCAGGAGTGCCGGGCGGCCACGCTCGGCCGAGAAGGACGCCGCCATTCTTCAGGCGGCACTCGAGCTGCTGGCCTCGCACGGCTACACCCGGATGAGCCTCAGCCAGGTCGCCGCCGCCGCGCAGGTCAGCAAGTCCACCATCCACCTGCGCTGGAAGACCAAGGCCGACCTTCTCACCGCGGCACTCGCGGCGCTGCGCATGGCTGACGCCCCACCCGCGAGCGGGGACACCCGCACGGATCTGATCGCCGTCCTGGAGGACTTCGCCGCCACGGTGGAACGGGTGCGCGGCATGGCCCTGATCGGCACCTGCCTCGCCGAGGAGGCCCACACACCCGATCTCCTCGCCCTCCTGCGCGAACGCACCGTCCTGCCCCGACGTGCCCTGCTGCGCCAGGTGCTCGAACAGGCCCGCGACCGCGGCGAGATCGGTGCCGGGGCGGACCTCGAAGTGGCCGTCTCCGCGCTCCTGGGCCCCTTCTACGCCGACTACATGGCCGACCGCGCCGGCCGCGACGGCTGGGCGGAGGACGCCGTCGACCTCGTCCTGACCGGCCTCCGGGCGACGGGCCGGTAGAGCTCCGGCGGCGTCTTCCCGCTCCCCGCACCGAGCGGTCGGTCCTCGACGTGCTCGTGGGCACGGCCGGATTTCGGCCGTGCCCACCATGCCGTCGGGCGGCGGAGAAGGCGCCGCCCGAGCCGCCCGGTACCCCGCTACCTCAGGTACGGCCCGTCCGCGCCGACCTTGCCCGGGGCGTTGTTGCCGCCGCCGAGGTCGAGGACGTAGACGCGCAGGTTGCCCTTGCCGGGGGAGCCGACACCGAGGCTGCCGTTGGTGACGGTCTTGACGTCACCGGTCACGGCGTCCTTGTACGTGCCGTTGGGGATGCCGCTGAAGGTGGCGCCGTCGGTGACGGCGACGAGTGCGAAGCTGTCCACGCCGCTCGCCGTGTCGGTGTAGCGGCGCTTGAAGGCCATGCTTCCCGAGACGCCCTCGGTGGAGTACTGGCCCATCTGCAGGGCGGGGATCGCCCGGCGGATCTGGTTGAGGCGCTGGAGGTGCTTGACCAGGGGCTGCTGGAGGGTGGTGGCCACGGTGCCGGTCGCACCGGAGACTGTCGAGAAGCCGCTGGCCGTGACGTCGCCGGCGATCTTGTCGCCGTAGTACGCGCGGCCCGTGGTGGCCAGCGGGCAGGTGGGCCCGCAGTCGATCTGCCTTCCGGCCTGGAACTCGATCTCCGAGCCGTAGTAGAGGGTCGGGATGCCGCGGAAGGTCCACATCAGCGCCATGTTCTCGGCCCAGGCGTCGGTGCCGCCGCTGTAGCGCGTGCTGGACTTGTTCGGGCCGTAGTCGTGGCTGTCGACGTAGACGACGTTGTACGTGGCGTCGTTGGTGGAGTCGTCGGAGTCCTTGCCGTTGTTGAAGGCGTTGGAGGCGTAGCCGAAGTTGTTGTGCATGCGCATGTCGATGATGTTCATGCCGCTGAACCGGCTGTGGTCCGGGGCGTGGTAGCTGTTGCCGTTCAGGAAGGCGTTGTTCGAGGTGGGCTGGCCCGCCGGGCCGAGCTGCTGCTCGTAGGCGTACATCTCCAGCGCCGCCGTGGCGTCGTCGAGCGCGTACTCCTTGCGTTCCTTCCAGGTGAAGAACTGGGCGGAGTGGTTGACCGAGCCGTGGTTCCACTTGTCGTTGACGAAGGCGGCGACCTCGCCGAAGACGAAGAAGTTCTTCGCGGCCTCGGCCCCGAACCTGCTCGTGACCCGTTCCTGGATGGCGGGCAGGAAGCGGCGGTTCCAGGTGGTGCGCGGGATGTGGACGGCGGTGTCGACGCGGAAGCCGTCGACGCCCATGTCGATGTACTTGTTGTAGGCGCCGATCAGGTGGTTCTGGACCGGGGTGCTCTCGGTGTCGAAGTCGGCCAGGTCCTCGTGGATCCAGCAGGAGCGGGAGTCCTCGCCCTCCCAGTTGCCCAGCCAGCACTGGTGGTAATACGCGGCCGGGAACATCTTCGAGGTGGGGCTGGGCCACTGGCAGTTGTAGATCGTGTAGCCCTCGGCGCTCTTGGCACCGGTCGGCACACCCCAGTTGAGGCAGGTATTGCCGGCGGGCTCCGCCGTCGACCACAGGTCGCCGTTGTAGTACGACTTCCCCGACACCGGATCGACGGTCAGGCCGTCGTACTCGAAGCCGTCCTGCCTCTGGTCGTAGTACCAGCTCCACTGGGAGTCGCGCACGCCGTACACCTTCGGTGTGAACAGGCCCTTGGCGCCCCAGCGGGAGGAGTGGTTGTAGACGACGTCCTGGTAGATCTTCATGCCCTTGGCGTGGGCGGCGTTGATCAGGTCCTGGTAGGAGGCGCCGGCGGACTCCAGCCGGGGGTCGACTCGGTAGAAGTCGTAGCCGTGGTAGCCGTGGTAGTCGTAGTCGGAGCGGTTGAGCACCACCGGGGTGATCCACACGGCGGAGAAGCCGAGCGCCTTGATGTAGTCGAGCTTCTGGACGAGGCCCTTGAAGTCGCCCCGGAACATGGGGTCGTCGTTCGCCGCGTTGCCGGACTTCACGTGCTGGCTGCCGCCCCGGTTGTTGGCGGCGTCGCCGTCGTTGAAGCGGGCGGTGAGGACGAAGTAGATCGGGTCCTTGCGCGGGTCACCGCCGAGCGGGGTGCCGGCGGCGGGCGGCGGCGGGGCGTCGCCCGTGGTGGCGCACTGCTGCGCGCTCGCGGCGGAGAGGTTGCCCGCCGCGTCCAGGGCCTTCGCGGTCCAGCAGTAGGAGGTACGGGCCTCCAGGCCGCTGACGGACAGGACGGTCGAGGCGGTGTCGGCGACCGAGGTGCCCTGGCTGCCGCCGGTGCGGGTGACCTGGTAGCCGGTGACGCCGACGTTGTCGGTGGACGCCTCCCAGGTCAGCACCGCGGAGGTGTTCGTGACGCTCGCGGCCAGACCCGTGGGCACGGACGGAGCGGTGGTGTCCGGTGTGACGGCCGCGCAGGGATCGGCGGCGTTCGCCTGCACGACCCGGTCCCTGACCGTGGAGTTCCCGGCCCCCAGCTGGTAGTTGGCGCCGTTGTTGTTGTCCCAGGTGCCGGAGCCGTTGTTGAACGTCGCCTGCCAGGTGGTGGCCGTGCCGAGGTCGACGGTCTTCTTCACCCAGCCGGAGCAGGCCGGTTCCATGCCGACGCCGGGGACGGTGGTCCAGTTGCCGCCGGCGGGCGCCCAGTGCAGGTTGACGGTGGGCCAGCCGACGGTGGTGGTCGAGTACCAGACGGTCGCCGCGTCGCCCTGCGGGGGCTGCGTCGAGCCGCACGGGTCGCTGTGGGCGACGGTTCCGCCTTGGACGGTGATCGTCCCTGTCCCCAGCTGGTAGTTGGCGCCGTTGTTGTTGTCCCAGGTGCCGCTGCCGTTGTTGAACGTCGCCTGCCAGGTGGTGGCCGTGCCGAGGTCGACGGTCAGCTTGACCCAGTCCGTGCAGGCGGCGGCCATCCGCGTGCCGGGGACGGTGGTCCAGCTGCCGCCGGCGGGCGCCCAGTGGAGGTAGTACGCCGACCAGTTCCGGGTCGGTGTGTGGTAGTAGACGGTGGCCGAGTTGCCCCCGGCGGCGACGGCGCTGGGCGCGGTCATGCCGGGGAGCAGGGTGACGAGCAGTCCGAGCAGGACGGCGAGGACGCCGGCCGACAGGGGCGAGCGCCTCTTTCCGGGCGGGTGATGGGTCATGGTGGGGGAACTCCCTGGACGCGCGGGCGGGTGGTACGGGGCCGGTGGCATGAGCCGAGGGGGCCGGAGGAGCCTCTTGGCGGGGCGGGCTACTTGGCGATGAGGACGAGCGTGGCGCGGCCGTGGAGGCGGTAGACCGTGCCGGCGCCGCCGATCAGGGATTCGGTGCCCGGCTGGGCGAACTGGTCGGCGCCTTCGGCCCAGGTGGAGGTGTCGGTGACGCGGTACCAGTTCTTGCCGGCGCCGGGGGAGGGGAGGGTGAAGTCGACGTCGCCGGACCAGCCGTTGTAGCCGACGTAGAGGGCGCTGTTCGGGTCGCCGAGTTCGGTGCCGTCGTAGCGCCAGGCCAGGGCGTGGTTGTTCGCGTTGCCCCAGTAGGCGCCGTCGGGCGCGGTCCCCGCCGGGGTGAACCAGTCCAGCTGTCCCATGCCGTTGGCGTTGCCGTCGGAGGCGCTGTAGAAGTTCGCCGGGCGCAGGGCGGGGTGGGCCTTGCGGAAGGCGATGAGACGCTGGGCGTAGCTGCGGAAGGTGCTCTGGTCGGCGCTCCAGGAGGTGGTGAGCCAGTTGGCGGAGGAGTCGAGGTTGTAGGGGTTGTTGTTGCACTGGAGCGAGCGCAGGTACTCGTCTCCGCCGGTCATCATCGGGACGCCGGCCGACAGCATGAGCAGGGCGAGGCCGTTGCGGGCGGCCTTGCGCTGGTCGGCGGCGTTGCCGCCCTGGTCCCAGGAGATGTTGTAGTCGGATCCGCCGTCGGACGGCCCGTACGGCCATGCCTGGCCGTTGTTCTTGCCGTTGCAGGAGTACAGGTCCTTGAGGGTGAATCCGTCGTGTGCCACCACGAAGTTGACGGAGGCGGCGGGCTTGCGGCCGGCCGCCTGGTACAGGTCGGAGGAGCCGGCGAAGCGGGTGGCGAGGTCGGTGGGGGTGACGTTCTCGCTGCCCATGGCGTTCTGGTCACGGCGCACGGTGTCGCGGAACTTGTCGTTCCATTCGGACCAGCCGGAGGGGAAGTTGCCGACCTGGTAGGTGCCGGCGCCCAGGGCCCAGGGCTCGGCGATCCAGTCGGTGCCCGTGCCGCCCGCTGCGGGGCGGGCGGGCATCAGCGCGGTGATGCGGTTGAGCGCGGTGTCCGGGTCGGTCCGGCTGTACTGGAAGCAGCCGTGCTGGCAGGTGTTGCCGAGCACGGGGGCGAGGTCGAAGCGGAAGCCGTCGACGCCGAGGGTGTCCTTCCAGTGCGCGAGCGAGTCGGTGATCAGGGCGCGCGTGACGGGGTTGTAGGTGTTGAGATTGCCGTTGACACCGGTGTTGTCCCAGGACGCCTGCATGTCGCCGGTCAGCGAGTAGTAGGTGGGGTTGTCCAGGCCGCGCATGTTGAACAGGCTGTAGGTGTTCTTGTCGCCGGCGTTCCACGGGCCGCCCTCGGCGGCGTGGTTGTAGACCACGTCCGTGAGGACCTTGATCCCGGCGTCGTGGTAGGCCTTCACCATCTCCTTGAACTCGCGCGTCGGTCCGCCGGCGCTCTTGTCGGCCGCGTAACGGCGGTCCGGCGCGAAGAAGTTGAGCGTCTCGTAGCCCCAGTAGTTGTCACCCGCGGTGCCGGTCGGGTCGACGTCGTCGGTGTCGTTCTGGGTCTCCTGCACGGGCAGGAACTCCACCGCGGTCACGCCGAGGGCGGCGAGGTCGGCGGCCTTGAGCCCGGCGCCCTTGTACGTGCCCCGGTAGGCCGCCGGTATGGCGGGATCGCTCTTGGTCAGGCCCCTGACGTGCACCTCGTAGACGATGTCGTCCTTCAGCGCGCGCGTCGGCTTGCTGCCGGTGCTCGTCGTGTCGGCCGCGAGGACGATGCCCTTGGGCGCCTGCGCGCCGTTGTCCACCGCGCGGTACGAGGGGCCCGTGCCGTACACGGTCTTCGACGGGCCACCCGGAGTGAGCGGGTCGTGGCTGAGCTCCAGGGCGTACGGGTCGGTCAGCAGCTTGTTCGGGTTGAACCGGTTGCCCGCGCTGTCCACGTCCGAGACGAAACCGGCGCTGGATCCCTTGGTCCACGCCGCGGCGTAGGGCCAGTTCGGGCCCCAGGCGCGGTACCCGTAGTGGATCGCGCCGGTGATGCCGTACTGCTGCCGGATCGTGGTGACCGGAACGGTCACGGACCAGACCCCGGTCGCGGAGTCCAGGGTCAGGGGGATCCGGGCGGCCTCCTGAACGCCGGTCGCCGCCGCATACAGGTAGAGCTCGACGCGGGTGGCACGGGAGGAGTGGATCCGGAACTCCACGTTGGCGCCGGACGCGTCGTAGCGGGCGCCGAGCGGGCCGCCCGCAGCGGCCGCCGCGGGCGTGGCGAACGGACCGGGCGCGATCGGTGCGGCAAGGGCGGCGGCGACGGCCAGGACCGCGGTCGCGGTGCGTATCCCGCGACGGTGGGCTGTCCGCTGGAGGGCACGGGTGAGCGAAGACACGGCGGCTCCCGAAGGCAGGCAGGGGCAGTCCCCGGCACCTGTCCCTGGTGCCGTGACTGAAAGTGGTTGCTGAATCTTGCGGAAAAGTAGTGCAACCTTGGATCGCCGTAAAGAGTCTGCGCACGGTCGGAGACCGGGGAATCCGGTTGCGCGCGGGAGACCCGTCCCCGCCTGGTACGCGAAACGCGGCAGCGCCGCCGCGGCCGGAGCCGAGCAGCACTGCCGCGCCGATGCATGCGTCGCGTACGCGGCCCCGGTCGTCGGGGCCGTGGTCGAAGGTCGCCGCCCAGCCGGCGCAGACCCGCGGTTACCGGTAGCGGATGTGCAGGTGGTTGTCGTGGTTCGGGTAGCTGGTGGTCAGCCCTTCCGAGATCAGCTGCGGATCGTTGAAGAAGATCAGCTCGACGTGACCGGGGGCCTTCGCCCGGATCTCCTGCACGAGCCGGCGGGTGGCGGCGCGGTCGTACGTCCCCGACTGCCAGGTGATGCGCCCCGCGGTGCACTGCGCCGAGTCGGTGCGGATCGGCCACACGTCGATGTCCATGCCGACTTCGTGGCTGGCGTGGCCGGGGATGTCCCCACCGTGCTCGAAGCCCGCGTCACCGACGGGCAGTCTGCCGTTGCCGGTGGTGGCGAACACGGCGGCGGCCGCCTCCAGCTGCCCGACGGCGCCCGCGGTCGCCCAGTGCGCGTCGGCGTTCCCGTCGGGGCTCTGCGCGCACATCGTTCCGGTGCCGAAAGAGATGTTCTCGTAGTGCCAGAGCAGGTTCTTCCACGCGGCCGGTCCGACGACGCCGTCCGCGCCGAGCCCGGCATGGGACTGGAAGGTGCGGACGGCGGAGTCGGTACCGGGGCCGAACGCGCCGTCGACCGCGAGACCGGACCCCCGCTTGGCGTTCAGCAACGACTGGACGGCCTTCACCGCCGGCCCGTTGTCGCCTTGGCGTACGGTGAGGGCGAGCGCGCTCCAGGTGGCGGACCCGACGATGCCGTCCGCGGTGAGGCCCTTGGCCTGCTGGAAGCCCACCACCGCGCTGCGCGTGCCCGAGCCGAAGACGCCGTCGACCGCCACGGCACGGCCGTGCGCGGCGAGCAGGTGCTGGAGCGCGACGACGTCGGAGCCCCGGTTGCCGCTGCTCACCAGCGGGAAGGCGGCCTGGGAGAAGGCCTGCGCGGGGACGCCGAGGCCGAAGAGCAGGCCCGCGACCGCGGCGAACAGTGTGATGATCCTTGCGAGTCGTCTCATGGTCTGTTCCTCACTTTCCCGACTGGAGGGCGCCCCAGGTGCCGGACCCGACGATGCCGTCGGCGGTCAGCCCGCGGGAGGACTGGTAGTCGCGCACGGCCTGATCGGTGCCCGGGCCGAAGACGCCGTCGATGGCCACCGTCCGGCCGAGCGCGGCGGTCAGGGCACGCTGGAGCCGGGTGACGGCCTCTCCCGTCGAGCCGTTCTGGACGGTGGGGGTGGAGCCGCGGGACAGCAGGGCCGTCCAGGTCTTCGGACCGATCACGCCGTCCGCGGTGAGCCCCCTGCTGGTCTGGAAGTTCTTGGCGGCGGTGGTCGTGGCGGGACCGAAGACGCCGTCCGGGGAGCCCGGGTCGTATCCGGCCGCCTTCAGCAGGCACTGGGCCGCCTTGACCTGGTCGCCGGTCGAGCCGCTCTGGACGGTGGGGTACGAGGCGAAGTCGAGGTTCGCTCCGGAACAGGTGGGCGCGGGCGGGGTGCCGGTGCCCACGTCCAGGTAGTCGCGGTCGATGTTGATCGAGTAGCCGCCGTACGACTCGGTGACCTCGCCGACGTACTGGTGGATCCGCTGGTGGCCGGCCCAGTACGTGGAGGGCACGTAGGAGCCGGTGCCGGTGTCGGCGGCGCCGTTCCACCACGCGTAGAAGATGTGGTCGACCCGCGTGTACGCGCTGTTGTCGTACTCGCTCGCGGCGTCCTTGATGCCGGAGGCGGCGCTGGAGTAGAAGCCCGACAGATAGCCGCTGCTGTGCAGGCGCTGGGTCCAGCCGGACAGGTACGACAGCACGGCGGCCTTGCAGGAGGCCGTGGAGGTGTAGGCCTCGATGTCGCTGTAGATCGCGCTGCCAGCCGGGATGCCGAGGCCCGACGCGGCGGTGACGGCGGCGGCCGCCGCGCTGACGCCCTGGGACCTGGCCGTGGCCGGGTCGGTGGACATCTTCAGCGAGTAGCCGGTGCACGGGGCCTGGCGGCCGACGTCGATGGGGATGAGCCGCCATCCGTTGCCGGTCTGGCTGCTCACCCAGCTCGCGGTCAGATTCGGCTGCGCGCAGCCGCGGAAGGAGCCGCTGATGTAGACACCGACCGCGCTGTACGGCGAGTTCGCCTGCCAGGCGTTCATGGCGGCCCCCGAGGGTGCGGCGCAGGCGTCGAAGCCCTTGCCCAGGTAGCTGCCGGGCTGCGGCCCGGCCGCGGCCAGGGGAGTGGCCTCGGTCCGCTGGGCGGCACGGGGCAGTTCGGTGCGGCCGGCGCTCACGGTGAGCTCGGCCGAGCCGAGAACGCCGCGCACCAGGCTCTCGGTCTCCGGGGTGTGGGCGGCGGTGACGAGCACACCGGCGTCCTCGACCGCGATCTGGATGGTGTCGTTGCTGGACACGGCGGTCGGGGCGGTGGCCTGGCCGTGCCGGGCCCGCGCGGTCGCCGCCGTCGCCCGGGCGGCGGAGCGGGCGGTGAGGGGCTCCACGACGATGCCCGCCGTGCGGCCCACGAGGTGTGCGGGGCAGTCGTTCTCCTCGGCGGGTTCACCGAGGTAGACGGCGGGTCTGTCGAAGCGGAGACAGGCGCGGGGGTTCGCGGTCAGATCGACGACCTGCCAGTCGGCGGGCACCTCGACGCGGTAGCCGTGGTAGCTGACGGTCTGTCGGCCGGTCTCGGGCGGGGAGGCCGCCGCGGCGGAGCCGGGAACGGCGAACGCGCCGATTCCGGCGAGCACCGCCAGCAGGGTGGTTCCGGCGCGGGCACGCCAGGGGGTGCGGGACGACATCAGGGCACTCCTACTCGGATGCGGGGAGAGCGAGGGGGAGCGGCGCGGCAGGTCTGCTCCGTGCCGGGATGAGCGGTGGCCGCCCGCCGGTCGCCCGTGGCCGATGCCTCGCCGGACGCGCGCCTCGGGCGGTGCGGGTCCTCCTCCGGCCCGGCCCCGGCCCGGAGGAGGACTGCCGTGCGTGCCGTACGCGCTGTTCAGACGCCGCAGTTGGGCGCGGACCAGGAGCGGCTGGTGCGTCCGTCCACATGGGTGTGGTCGTTGTGGTCGGGGTAACCGGGGCCGAAGATCCCGCCGAAGCCGTGGTAGCGGGCCTGCTGCGCCAGCTTGCACAGCGACGGGCTGCCGGTCAGATCGGCGGCGTCGCCGTACAGGTGCCGGCTGTTCGAGGCGCCGCCCGCCGCGCTGTTGCAGGCGTACGAGCGGAATCCGCTGGACACGGTGATCGGCACGTCGCCCAGGGCGTGCCGCATGGCCTCCAGCTTCCACATCGTGCGCAGGCCGTTGGACTTGGCCGTCGCCGCGCTGACGGCGCCGCCGGACCAGTCCGAGTTGCACTTGTTCAGCTCGGCGTAGGTGAAGTGGATCGGCGTGCAGTCCGGGTCCTGCAGGGCGTAGATCTTGCTGAAGGTCTGGGGGCCCGCGACGCCGTCCGCGGACAGCCCGTACGCCTGCTGGAAGCGGGTCACCGCGGCCTTCGTGGCCGGGCCGAAGGAACCGTCGACGGCGATGACCTCGCCGTACGCGGCATGCCCGGCCACCCGGATCTGCAGCTGTGTCACGTCGGAGCCCGACATGCCCTGGGACAGGGTGCGGCCCCAGGTGTAGCACTCGTCGGCCTGGGCCGGGCCGGCCGTGGCCAGCACCCCGCCCATCGTGGCGGCCATGACCATGACAAGCGAAAGGATGAGTTGGATCACGCGCCGTGGCATCACGTCTCCGTCCGGATTCCTGGTCCCCGCCAGGGGGCTGAGGAGAGTGTGGCGTCCGGCAGCGAGCCGTGTCCACACCGTCACCGTCTGCCACAGGACCAGACCTCCGGCACAACCGGCTTGTAGGTAACGGTCGTTGCGGTGCCTGGTAGGCGCCGTCAGCCCTCCGAGGGTTCCCGGGGGCGCGCGGCGCTTGGCGCGGGGGTGCCGAGGAGTTCGGCGAGCCCACGGCGTGTGGTGGCGACGACGACCCGGTCCCCGGCTTGCAGGACGTGGCCGGGGTGGAGGTCCCACAGGAGCGAGGGGTGCTGGTCGTCGTGGCTCGAGTTGGCCAGGTCGGGTGAGCGGGACTCGGGCCTCGCGGTGTCGAGGGCGAGGACGCGCCAGGCGCCGGGACGGAAGGCTTCGGCGACGGTACGGCCTTCGAGCTGGGGGTGACCGGCGACCAGGAGCGCGGCGAAGAGCAGCACCTTGCGTTCCACGAAGATGGCGCCGAGGATCTGGCGGCCCATCATGGCTCCGGCGAAGGCCGGGGCGGCCAGGTGGGAGACGCTGCGGCTGCGGGTGACGGCGTGGGGGTGTGCGGAGCGCAGGGTGCGGTAGACGGCGGTGGCGACGTCGTCGTCGTAGAGCCGGAGCGCGACCCGGAGATCGTTCTTGAGCGCCCGGGCGGCCAGCGTGGCCTCCAGGTTGGTGGTGTCCGAGCTGGTGAGGGCGAGCAGGGCGTCCGCTCGACGTATGCGTGCCGCGTCGAGTACGCCGTCCTCCGTGACGTCACCGAGTACCACCGGCACGCCGAGGTCGCGGGCGAGCGGGATGCCCCGGGCGTCGGGGTCCTGTTCGACGCAGACGACGGGGATGCCGAGTTCGTGCAGACGGGCCAGGACACGGGCACCGATCTTGCCCAGGCCCAACAGCACGATGTGGCCCTGGAGCCCTCGGGGCGGGCGGCGCAGCGCACCGGTCGTGCGGAAGGTGCCGAGGGCCTCCAGCGCGCCGGCGACGAGCAGGGGCAGGAGGGCCAGGCCGACCAGCCCGGACAGGAGCTGGAGGACCTGCCGGGTGGTGGACTCCTCCAGCGCGGGATCGTTGATGGAGAACAGGTCGAGCAGCGTCAGATAGGCGGCATGCAAGGGGTCCGCGTCCGTGAGCACCGTGGTCGTGACCGTCAGCGCGACGACCGCGGCGAAGATGCCCGCGAGTGACCACCGCAGCCGGGCGGAGAACACCTCCCCGAGGGGAGCGCCCCGCCGGGCGAGCCGACGCGCGGGCAGAGCGGGGCCTTCGCGCCGCACCGCCTCCAGAACCACCGTGCCGCGCCCGGCGCTTCCCCGAACGGTCCGGTCGTCGGGAAGGAGTTCCGGCCCACGGGTGCCGCTCGCTTCCGAGCCGTCGGAGCCGGCCGGGTCGGCCGTGGTCGAGGTCAGCAGAGCCAGCGTGCACAGGCCGGGAACGGGCACTTCTCCCCGGCCGGGGGCCGGGCGCTCGGCGGCGCGCAGCAGCAGCCCGTCGGCCTGGACCACCTTGTTGGTGTCGGCGACGGCGGTGGCCGCCAACGCCGGAGCGGCGGTGTCGGCGTCGGAGAGCACGGTCGTGGACGCCTCCAGCACTGTCCGGTCGATACCGGGTGCGGCCACGAGGGCGGCCTGGTCGAGGAGCTCCTCCAGATGCTGGCCGAGCTTGCGGTTGTACATGCGGACCACGAGGCGCAGGCCGGGGCTCAGGCGCCGGGCGGCGAGCGCGGCCCGCAGGTTGGTCTCGTCGTCCTCGTAGAGCAGGGCCAGCGCGGTCGCGCGGTCGACTCCGGCGCGCAGCAACGCCTCCTTCGTGGGGGCCTGCGCTGTCACGAGCCGCACGGGCGCGACGGCGTCGTCGGACGACGAGTCCGCGGGCTGTCCCGCCGGCTGCGCCTCGACCTGGTCCGCCGGGACGACGAGGACGACCTGTTGCCGGTAGACCTCCCGCAGCTCGGCGGCCAGCCGGTGCGCGAGCCCGTCGTCGCCGCAGACCACCATGTGTTCACCGATGTATGACAGTGCGTCACCCTGGCGGGGCAGCCCGCTCATGTCTTCCCCCGTGGCGTCGAGATGTGGTGTGGTCGATCATCCCTCAGTCCGCTGCCGGCCGACGGCGCCACGGCGGGGTCCTTTGCGGAGGACACGCCGGCGGTGGGCCAGGAATGCGCCGGCCGCCGCGGCGGCGGGTGTCCAGAGGGTGAGGAACAGAGTGAGACTCGCGTCCTGGCTGCCCAGGGCGACCATCAGCACGAAGGTGTGAACGACCAGGCCGGTCGCCGCCCAGCCGGCGGCGGCGAGGGCGGGCGGATGCCCCCGCCGGGTGTGTTCGGGACAGCGGATCCACCACCACGCGGCGTACGCGCCGAGCGCTCCGGTCACGAGCAGCAGGATGCCGAATGCGACGGTGAGCAGGGAGTCGCCCACGGGGTGGTCGACGGTGCGCTGACCGCCTTCGCCGTCCGACAGTGCGACGATCTCGCCCCGCCATACCGTGCCCGTGACACCGTCGCCCGGGCGCACCCGCTTCAGGAACTCGCTGACACCATCGAATTTCACCGGAGCCGGGCCGGCTCCGGCCCCCGAGAGCCGGACCCGGCCGCCCGCGTTCTTGCCGTCGTGGATGGTGACCGACTCGACGGTGAAGGGGGCCGCCCGCAGGCAGTCGCGTGCGGACGTCACGCGGCATTCGGTGGCGGACAGGAAGGCCCGTTCGTTCGCCGATGCCTGGGGCAGCACGATGGTCAGCAGTACGGTTCCCGTGAGCAGGGCGAGGACTCCGCCGATGGCGACCAGGATGTTCTGGAGACGTCGTCTGACGGCGCTGTAGGGCTTGCCGTGCCGGGTACCCCTGCTCGTCACTCGCCGGCCCAGGCGTCGAGTTTCGCGAAGACAAGCGTCAGGCCTCCACCGCCGGCCGCGATGAGGCCGTACCCCGCGAAGAGCGACGTCTGCTCGTCCTTGCGCAGGGCTTCGTACGTGACCCGTGTGATCTCTGTCCGCTGCCGTCTCGGATCGGTGGTCTCCACGGCGAAGTACCGACCTTCTGCGGAGCCGGGGTTCACGAGGTGCGAGGGGGCGTTGTCCGTGCCGACGAACAACGCCGCCCCGGCCAGGCCCGCACCCGCCAGCAGGAGCCGGGTCGGGCGCGGGAGGGCGCGGAGGGCACGCCACTGGTTCGCCTTGGTCGTGAGGCCGTCCGTGCGCAGAGCGACGATGTTGCTGCGGACGATCGTCGCCACGTGGAGTGGTACGAGCAGGGCGATGCCGATGCCGAGCGCGATCCACTCGTCGCCGAGGGGCGGCAGGTGCGGCAGAGCGGTATACGTCGCGGCGAGCAGCCCTGCGAGAGAGAGGGCGAACTGCAGCCCCGCGTGGACCTTGAAGCTGGTTCTCAACGTGCCCCCTCCCCCTGCTTCTAGTCGGTGATCTCGACGGGCGTGCCCGGGCCGGCCGGGGCCGGAGCGGTCTCGGGTGCGGTCTTCTTCTGGGTGATGCCCTGGAGGAGCGAGGCGAGGTCGACCCCGGTGGCGGAGGAGAGCAGTTCCATGCCCTGGGCGACGTTGTCCGTGACCGTGCGGGTCAGCCGGCTCGCGCCGTCGGTGGAGATGACGGTCATCTTGTCGACGGCGGCGAGCGGCTCGGACGCCTTGGCGACGACCTGCGGAAGGACCTCGACGAGCATCTGCAGGACGGCGGCGTCGCCGTACTGGGCGAAGGCGTCGGCCTTCTTCTGCATGGCCTCGGCCTCGGCGGAACCCCTGGCGGCGATGGCGGCGGCCTGGGCCTCGCCCTCGATGCGTACGGCCTCGGCGAGCGCGGCGCGGTGGGCCTTCTCGCCCTCACCGGTCAGCCGGGAACGCTGGGCGTCGGCCTCGGCCTGCTTCACCAGCGCGATACGGCGGGCCTCCGCCTCCTGCTCGGCCTGGTAGCGGGCGGCGTCGGCGGGCTTGCGGACCTGCGTGTCGAGCTGGCGGTCGGTCAGCGCGGCCTGGCGGGCGGCGACCTTCTCCTGCTCGCTGAGGATGTCCTGCTGCCGCGCCGCCTCGGCGAGCGGCCCCGCGGCGTTGGCCTGGGCCGTCGCCTCGTCGGTCTGTGCCTTGATCTCGGCCTGCTTCAGGTGGAGGGTCCGCTGCGCGATCGCGATCTCCTCCTCCGCCTTCAGCCGGGCCTGCTCGGCGGCCCGCCGGGCGACGGCTTCGGCGATGTCGGCCTCCTGCTTGGCGCGGGCGGCCTCCGGCCGGCCCAGGTCCTCCAGGTAGGAGCCCTCGGTGGTGATGTCCTGGATCTGGAAGGCGTCGAGCACCAGGCCCTGCCCGGACAGGCTCGCCTCCGCCTCCTCGGCGACCTGGCCGGCGAACGCCGCGCGGTCGCGGATGATGTCCTCCACCGACATCCGGCCGACGATGGAGCGCAGCGCGCCCGACAGCACCTCCTGCGTGAAGCCGACGATGCCGTCCTGCTGCATCAGGAAGCGCTGGGCCGCCGCCCGGATCGAGTCCTCGGTGCCGCCGACCTTGACGATCGCGACACCCTCCAGGTTGGCCTTCACACCGCGCAGGGTGACGGCGCCGCGCACGGCGACCGGGATGTGCCGGCTGGACAGGTCGAGGCTGAACTTCTGCTGCACGAACGGCACGACGAACACGCCGCCGCCGACCACGACCTTCTGCCCGCTGTTGTCGGTGAACACGCGCCCGGTGGCCGGATCGGTGGCCTTCTTGCCGCGTCGGCCGGTGATGATGAACGCCTCGCTGGGACCGGCGACCTTGTACCGGGTGACGACGGCGAGGCCGAGCAGCACGACGAGGACGACGATGCCCACCACAGCGGTGAGGACAGGGCTCATGAGGAAACCCCCTTCGATCAGAATGAGAAGGACAGAACGTGGCTCCGGGCCCGCGTTCGACGGGTCAGCGTTCGACCGGGCGGACGCAGACGGAGGTCGGTGAGAGCACGGCTTCGACCCACACCTCGGTGCCACGCGTGACGGGAGTCGCGGCCTTCGCGGCGTACTTCACGGGCTGGCCCGCGAGATAGAGCAGGACCTCGCCGTAACCGCCCGCCGGGATCGCCGTGACCACCGAACCGCTCGTGCCGGTCAGATCCTCGCCACGCGGTGCGGGCGTCACGCCGTCACGCAGGAGCGCACGGCCGAAACGCCATGTCCCCCACCCGACGACAGCCCCCGCCACCACGCCCGCACCGCCGGCGATCCCCGCCCCGGTACCGAAGGCACCCATCGTGATCGCGCCCGTGAAGCCGACCGCGGACACGAAACCGGCGATCACCGGCAGCGACAGAAGCCCGTCCAGCCCCCCACCGAGCGAGTCGAGGATCCCCTCCAGCACCCCGTCGAAGACCAGGGACACGACGAGCAGGACAAGGCCCGCGATGCCGAGACCAAGAAACCAGCCCATCCAATCCACCTGCCCGTGCCTTGCTTCTCCCGTTGTCCACGCACGCTTTCACAGAACAGCACAGGCGTTCACTGCCGGACCCCGGCAGTCTTTATGCGTTCTTGATGCCGTCCGCCCACGGTCGCGCCCCAGTCGTCGGCGTCAAGCGCCCGGGCGAGGGCTTCACGCCGGTCAGCGAGCTGACGGGGGAACGGGCGAAGGCGGGTCCGGGCGTACGGGCTCTCCGTTCAGGTGTCCGTGTCCGTGTCCGTACCGCTGCTCGTGCCGCGGAGTGAGTGCCGCTGGACGAGCCGGGTGATGTCACGTGCGGTGATGATGCCTTCCAGGAGGCCGGCCTCGATGACGAGGATCCGCAGGCCGCTCCTGCTCGGGCGGGCCCTTTCGAGGACTTCTTCCAGGAGGTCGTCAGGCGTGCAGGTGGTGCACTGCGCGAGCGGGGACGCGATGTCACGTACGCGCGACGTCGTGCGCTGGGCCGCGGGGATCCTGGCGAGCCGCGACAGGTCGAGCAGGCCGCTGGGACGGCCTGCGAAGTCGAGCAGGGGCAGGGCGGAATGGCGGGCCCGCATCGCCACGTCGTCGACGCAGCGTTCCACGGTGAGCCAGTCGGGGCAGGTCTCCACCGGGCTCGACATGGCGTCGGCGGCTCGCACCCCGTGCAGGGCCGACGCCGTTCCCGCCTGGCGGTGTTCCGCGTTGGCGACGATCAGGACGAAGAAGCCGATGACCATCGACCACAGGCCGCCCGGGGCGCCGCGCAGGACGAGGATCCAGCCGCCCGCGATCAGCAGGAAGCCGAGCACCTGACCACTGCGCGCGGCTGCTCGCTCGGCCCGGTCCCGGTCTCCGGTACGCCACCAGATCACCGACTGCACGACACGGCCCCCGTCGAGCGGTGCGGCGGGCAGCAGGTTGAACACTCCCAGCAGGAGGTTCACCCACGCCAGCCACACCAGGACCGCCGCCGGCACGTCCCAGCCGAACAGCGCGTTCAGTCCGACGCCCGCGCCGAGCGCCGCGCCGCCGACGACAAGGCTGGTGAGCGGCCCGCCGACGGCCACCAGGAAGGCCGCGCCGGCCGTACGCGGCTTGCCCATCTGAGTCATCCCGCCCAGCGCCCAGAGGGTGACGTCCTGGACGGGGATGTCCTTCCTCCGGGCGATGACCGCGTGCGCGGCCTCATGAGCGAGCAGACTCCCGACGAGCAGCAGGGCTCCGACCAGCCCGGCCACCGTGTACACGGCGTTCGACCGGCCCGGCAGCCAGGCGGGAAGTGTCTGCGCTCCCAGGCCGTACCCGAAGAGGACCACGAGCAGCGGCACGGTCCAGTGGACGCGCAGCGGCACGCCGAGCAGTCGTCCGATGCGCACCGAGCCGTTCATCGCCGTCTCCCGTGGCTCAAGCAGGCGGCTCTCCGCCCGTCCCGCAGGCCTGTGGGGCGCTCACGGTGACCGGATCGAGTGCGGTGTCCGCCTACTCACAGTGTCGCAGGGTGTTCCAGCCGGTCCCTCGATGTCGGTGGTGGCCGGCCCGGCGGCGTCGAGTGCCTGCCGCAGCCCCTCCCCGGCGAGCCGCTTGAGGAGGGCCAGGGGGTCACCGGCGTATGGATCGCGTCAAGAGAGGTGATGGCCGCGTAAGGACGTCGTCAAGAAGGGTCGGGTTCACGCCAGGCATGGGGTCTTCTCGTCAACCCGGCCCGCACGGTGACAGCAGGAAGGCGGCCTACCGAATGACCCGGGTGTTGGTGGTCGAGGACGACCCTCAGCTGGTCAGAGCGCTCACGATCGACTTCCAGGCGCGCTCGTACGTGTCGCCGTCCGCCGCGGCCGCCCGTCCTCGTCGGGCGAGTCGGCGGACGCCGTCATCACCACGCCGGATTTCACCATCGACCTCGCGGCCGAGAAGGTCCGCTCAGCTACGGCGCAAACTGGAGAGGGATCCCTCCCATCCGCGCTACATCGCCACAGAACCCGGGTCGGGCTCGGGCTACCGCTTCGGAGGCTGAGCCTCCGACGCGCCGGTTGTCGACCAGAAAGATCACGCACATGGGACGCGGCAAGCTCCGGATCTACCTCGGCGCCGCACCGGGCGTCGGCAAGACGTACGCCATGCTCTCCGAAGGACATCGACGCGTCGAGCGCGGCACGGATGTCGTCGTCGCCTTCGTGGAACACCACAGCCGGCCCCGCACCGAGGTCATGCTGCACGGCCTGGAGCAGATTCCGCGCCGCACGATCGAGTACCGGGGTGCCACGTTCGCGGAGATGGACGTCGACGCCGTCCTGGCCCGCAGGCCGGCCGTGGCGCTCGTCGACGAACTCCCGCACACCAATGTGCCGGGCTGCCGCAATCCGAAGCGCTGGCAGGACATCGAAGAGCTCCTCGCGGCCGGGATCGACGTCGTCACCACGGCGAACATCCAGCACCTGGAGTCCCTCGGCGACGTCGTCGAGTCGATCACCGGGGTACGGCAGCAGGAGACCGTCCCCGACGAGGTGATCCGCCGGGCCGACCAGATCGAGCTGGTCGACATGTCTCCCGAGGCCCTGCGCAGACGCATGGCCCACGGCAACATCTACAAGCCCGACAAGATCGACGCGGCCCTGTCGAACTACTTCCGGCCCGGCAACCTGACCGCGCTGCGCGAGCTGGCACTGCTGTGGACCGCCGACCGGGTCGACGAATACCTGAACCAGTACCGCACCGACCACGAGGTCTCCACCATCTGGGGTTCGCGTGAGCGGATCGTGGTCGGCCTCACCGGCGGCCCGGAGGGCCGCCAGCTCATCCGCCGTGCGGCCCGGCTCGCCGAGAAGGGTGCCGGCGGCGAGGTCCTGGCCGTGTACATCGCCCGCAGCGACGGCCTCACCTCGGCCTCGCCGAAGGAGCTGGCGGTCCAGCGGACCCTCGTCGAAGACCTCGGCGGCACCTTCCACCACGTCATAGGCGACGACATTCCCACCGCGCTGCTCGCCTTCGCGCGCGGCGTCAACGCCACCCAGATCGTCCTCGGCGTCAGCCGCCGCCGCTCCTGGCAGTACGCGTTCGGCCCGGGTGTCAGCGCCACCGTCGCCCGTGAGTCGGGTCCGGACCTCGACGTCCACATGGTCACCCACGACGCCGTCGGCCGGGGCCGGGGCCTGTCCAAGCCGCGGCGGAGCCGACTCGGAGGGCCGCGCACCGTGGCGGGCTGGCTCGTCGGCGTGGCCGGCCCGCTGCTGCTCACCCTGGCGTTGACGTCGTTGAACGGCGGTCCTGGGCTCGCGAACGAGATGCTCCTGTTCATGGCGGTGAACGTCGCCGCCGCGCTCCTGGGCGGGATGTGGCCGGCGCTGGCGTCCGCCACGGTCAGTTCACTGCTGCTGAACTGGTACTTCACGCCACCCGTCCACACCTGGACGATCGCCGACCCCGAGAACATCGTCGCCTTCTTCGTCTTCTTCGCCGTCGCGGTCTCCGTGGCCTCGGTCGTCGGCCACGCGGCCCGCCGTACGCAACAGGCCGCGAGGCTGCGCGCGGAGTCCGAGACCCTGTCCCTCCTCGCGGGCAGTGTGCTGCGCGGCGAGACCAGCCTGGAAGCGATCCTCGAACGGGTACGGGAGACCTTCGCCATGGAATCGGTGGCCCTGCTGGAGCGGGAGAGCGAGGTCGACCCCTGGAAGTGCGCCGGGTACGTCGGAGGACGGCCCGTGGGCCGCCCGGAGGACGCGGACGTCGACATGCCCGTCGGCGACCACCTGGCGCTCGCCCTGACCGGCCGGGTCCTGCCCGCCGAGGACCGGCGTGTCCTCGGTGCCTTCGCAGCCCAGGCCGCGGTCGTCCTCGACCGGCAGCGGCTCGTCGGTCAGGCCGCGGAGGCCCGCAAGCTCGCCGAGGGCAACAAGATCCGCACCGCGCTCCTGGCGGCCGTCAGCCACGACCTGCGTACGCCCCTGGCCGGCATCAAGGCCTCGGTGACCTCGCTGCGCTCGCCGGACGTCGAATGGTCCGACGAGGACCGGGCCGAGCTGCTCGCCGGCATCGAGGAGGGGACGGACCGGCTCCCGGCTGCAGACGGGCACGGTCATGCCGCTGCTGCGCGAGACGGACCTGGACGAGGTCGTGCCGATGGCTCTGGGCGGCGTGCCGGTGGAGAGCGTCGAGCTGGACATCCCCGAGACGCTGCCCATGGTCGCCGTCGACCGGGGCCTGCTTGAGCGGGCCGTCGCCAACGTCGTCGAGAACGCCGTCAAGTACTGTCCCGAGAACATCCCGGTCCTCGTCGCGGCGAGCGCCATAGAGGACCGGGTCGAACTGCGCGTCGTGGACCGTGGACCCGGAGTCCCGGACGAGGCCAAGGAAGCGATCTTCGAACCCTTCCAGCGCTACGGGGACGCCCCGCGCGGCGCCGGTGTCGGCCTCGGGCTCGCGGTCGCCCGCGGTTTCGTGGAGGCCATGGGCGGGACCGTCACCGCCGAGGACACCCCGGGCGGCGGCCTGACGATGGTGATCGCCCTGCCGAAGGCGGCGGGGCACGACCTCGTGCGGCCCGCGCTGCCGGCGGAGACCACCACCTGACATCCGCCCGGGCGGAGGCCACTGTCGCCCGGCGCGCCGGCGGTGCCGACCGCCGGACACCTCGTCGGGCCGGTCGGCACCGCCGGTGAACTTCCGTCGCGCCGCCACCTCCTGACGTACCGTCAACCGCTGCGTGCGGCGCTCGTGTCCCTCGGTGAAGGCGTCCACGCCCTGCTCGCCGACTGCGACCGGGCGGACCTGGAACTCGTCGTCCGTGGCTCGCGACACGCCGAGTTCGCCGCCCTGCTCAGGCAGTGCCTCTGACCGGCCATGATCCTGCTACCGCACCGAGGAGCGCCGGGCATGCCCTGCGCACGGTCGGGGCGGAGGGCCGATTCCGCCGGCGTGGCCGATCGGTCCGGCCCTTTGGCGGCGGGCGCAGGGGTCAGTCGAGGAGTGCGGTCGCCTCGACCTCGACGAGGACGTCCGGCTCGAAGAGGTGGTCGACACCGATGAGGGAGGCCGGCGGCAGGGGAAGCCGGAGACCGATCTCATCGGCGACGGCCTCCACGCCGGCCATGAAGTCGCCGATCCTCTCGGGGCTCCACCGGGTCACGTAGAACGTCAGGCGCAGTACGTCTGCGAACGACGCCCCCGCGCCCGCCAGCCCGATCGCCGTGTTGCGCAGCGCTTGGGCGACCTGCCCGGCCAGATCGCCGGTCGCCACCGGAGTCCCGTCGGCCCGGCGCGCGACCTGGCCGCTGACGTGGACGTGCTTCGTCCCGGTGCCCACGGCGACGTGGTGGTAGGGGACCGGCTGCAGCATGCCTTCCGGGGTCAGGTACTGAACAGTCATGGGCTTCTCTCCTCCTGGGTAGGTATCTGTAAGCTACTTAGTAGGAGAAGGACACTTCAACGAGACCAGGTTTCGCCATGGATACCGACGACGAACTCCGCATCGACACCCCACACCGCGAACTGCTCGACCAGATCCTCGACAAGTGGTCGCTCAGCGTTCTCAACGAGCTCTGCGAACGCCCCTGCCGCTTCAACGAACTGCGCCGGGCCATCCCCCGGGTCACGCAGAAGTCGCTGACCGCGACACTGCGGCGACTCGAGCGCAACGGTGTGATCGAGCGCGAGGTCGTCTCCACCCGCCCCGTGGCGGTCAGCTACCGGATCACCCCCCTCGGCAAGACTCTTCGGCACCCCGTCGACGTGCTGCTGGCGTGGGCCGCGCAGAACATGCCCGCCATCGAACGCGCGCGCGAAGGCTTCGACGCGCGGGAGGAGGCGGCCGAGCTCTGACCTTTCGATCCTCGGAGCCGTGGCGTCCTGTGCCCAGCGGGCTTCCAGTACCCCGGAAGGAGACGTGGAAGCCCGCGCCCGGCCGGATCAGCAGGCGCCGTCGTCGCGCCACACCGCCCACGAGCTGGGGTCGTTCGGCACCGCGCCGGTGGAGTAGTAGGTCGCGGTGTACTTGTGGCCCGCGTACGAGACGACGTCACCCGGGACGTACGACGTGGTCGAGCTACAGGCGGCCGGGCAGGCCGAGCCGCCGCCCCCGCCGCCCCCGCCGCCGCCCCCGCCACCACCGTCGGTGGAGACGAACTTCCAGGTGATACCGCTGACGACACCGAGGTCGAGGTCGGCCAGCTTCTGGAAGGCGGTCTTGCTGAGGTCGATGTGCTCGGAACCGCACGACGGGCACTTGTCCTTGACCGGGACCGTGATCGTCCTGCCGTTGTAGGTGACCTGCACGGAGATGCCCTTGCACAGGTCGTCGTCGTTCGGGTTGGCGGCGGTCCACCACTGGTACGAGACCGCGACCAGGTCCTCGGCGGCGGCGTTGATGGCGGTGCCGCAGGCACCGGTGCCTGTGTCGTCGTACCAGGTCATCTTGCCCGTACGGGACTCGCCGATCGGGATCGCGGCGAAGGCGGGCCCGATGCCTGACGCCGTGAAGACCACGGCGCCGAGCAGGGCGGTGGCCCACAGACCTATGCGCTTCAGAGCGCGGTGCATGCGTCCTCCTGGACTCTCCGGTCCGAACCACGCGTCGGGAGACGCGTGTTGACGGACGCAGAGAACGACGGCGAGGCCGTCCCGGTCAACGCGCTCCGGTGCCGACGGCCGCGCTTCCGCTCGAGGAACGGCCCAGGGGCCGCGCGTCGGTCGCGGCGCCGTGGGCGCGTTTCCGGTGTGATCCCGACGCTCCGGCGTCACATCGAGGCAGATCAGCCGCCCTTGAGGGAACGCCGTGCGGCGGACCCCGCGTCCGGGCACGAATGGAATTCGAATGGAATCGCGCTACCGGTGTCTTCCGTTCGGCTGCCGCGGCCTCGGTGGCCGCAGGGTGGCACGCGGGGCGGGCGGGAGACCGTGAATCCCGTGCTCACCAGGGGGATCGCCGGTGCGACGGCAGGCCCGGCCGCCGTACGGGGCGCATGAACCGACGTTCGGCGACGAGTGGCGCGGCGGCAGCACGCCCCATGTCACGGCCTTGACCGACGAATTGGTCCAGGCCAGTGTGGGCGCGCACTCCGGGCCGGCCGGTCGCGACGCCACCGAGCGTTCGTGCGCGCCGGGCCCCTTCCCATCCCCCCGACTTCCTCTGGAGGTGCGGTGCGTACCCGTAATCGTGTGGTGGCGTCGCTGGGCGCGGCCCTGCTCGGCGCGGCGGCGGTGGTCGCCGTCCCCGGCTCGGCGCACGCCGCGAACCTGCTGACCAACCCGGGCTTCGAGTCCGGCAGCCTGTCCGGCTGGAGCTGCACCGGCGGCCTCGGCTCGATCGTGTCCAGCCCTGTGCACAGCGGGACCAAGGCCCTTGCCGGCGCGGCGAATTCGAGCGACAACGCCAAGTGCAGCCAGACCGTCTCCGTCCAGCCGAACACCACGTACACGTTGTCGGGCTGGGTCCGCGGCAACTACGTCTACCTGGGTGTGGAAGGCGGCTCGTCGACCTGGACGCCGTCGGCGTCCTCGTACACCCAGCTGACCTTCTCCTTCACCACGGGTTCGGCGCAGACCAGCGCGACGATCTACACGCACGGCTGGTACGGCCAGGGCACCTATTACGCCGACGACATCAGCCTCGACGGCCCCGGTGGCGGGGGCGGTGGCACCGACACGCAGGCGCCGAGCGCGCCGACGGGTCTGAACTCGACCGGGAAGACGTCCTCCAGTGTCTCGCTGGCCTGGAACGCCTCGACCGACAACGTGGGCGTGACCGGTTACGACGTCTACCGCGGTACCACCAAGGTGTCCACGGTCACCGGGACCGGCGCCACCGTGTCCGGGCTGTCCGCGAGCACCACGTACAGCTTCACCGTGAAGGCCCGTGACGCCGCCGGGAACGTGTCCGGCTCCTCCAACAGCGTCTCCGTCACCACCGACACCGGCGGAGGCGGCGGCACCGGCTTCAAGCAGGCCGCGCCCTACCTGTACCTCGGCTGGGGCGAGCCGCCGAGCGCGACCTCGGTGATGAGCGCGACCGGGATCAAGACCTTCACCATGGCCTTCATCCTCTCCTCCGGCGGCTGCAACCCGGCCTGGGACGGCAACCGTCCGCTGACCGGCGGCACCGACCAGTCCACCATCAACGCGATCCGCAACGCCGGCGGTGACATCGTCCCGTCGATCGGCGGCTGGCAGGGCAACAAGCTCGGCCCGAACTGCGCCACCGCCGCCGACCTCGCCGGCGCGTACCAGAAGGTCATCGACGCGTACGGGCTCAAGTCCATCGACGTCGACATCGAGAACACCGACGAGTTCGAGAACGCCGCCGTGCAGGACAAGATCCTCACCGCACTGAAGACGGTCAAGGCCGACAACCCCGGCCTGCGGACCATCCTCACCTTCGGCACCTCGACCACCGGACCCACCTACTGGGGCAACCGGCTCATCGAGCAGTCCAAGGCCCTGAACGCGAACATCGACGTGTTCACCATCATGCCCTTCGACTTCAACGGCGGCGCCGACATGTACGGCAACACGGTCAACGCCGCCAACGGGCTCAAGAACAAGCTGAAGTCGACCTTCGGCTGGGACGACGCCACCGCGTACGCCCACGTCGGCATCTCCGGCATGAACGGACTCTCCGACCAGCAGGAGACGACCTCGCCGTCGACCTGGACCCAGATCCGGGACTGGGCCAACACCAACCACATCGCGCGGCTCGCCTTCTGGTCCGTCAACCGCGACCGGCCGTGCCCCGGCGGCGGTGTGACCTCCAACTGCTCCGGCATCAGCCAGGACAACTGGCAGTTCACGAGGATCACGGCCGGCTTCACCGGCTAACGACCGCCGGGCCCGCCCCCCGAGCCGTCCCACTCGGGCCGGGCCCGGCTTCCACCGCACCGTCTCCCTGACGGTGGCTCACCCGCGTACGAGGAGGACTTCGATGGACAGACGCATGTTCCTGGCCGGCGGCGCGGCCGCCGGCGCCACCGCCGCCCTGGCGACGGCCGGTCTCTGGACGGCACGGCCCGCGCACGCCGCGGCGATCGGCTCGGGCTGGAGCGAGGTCGGCGGCGGCTACAAGGTCCACCAGCCGCCCAACATGACCCGGCACACCGTCGACAGCACCGGCCTGCACCGCTTCTGGCTCTACGACACCGATCCCAGCACCTTCCCCGGTCAGGACTCCGGGCCACGCAGCGAGCTTCGCTTCCTCGACGAGTACACCTCGGGTTCGGCGCAGTTCGAGTGCGACATGAAGATCACCTCGGGAGCGCACAACGTCTGCGTCCAGCAGGTCTTCGGCGGCGCCACCTCCGCCACGGCGTTCATGGCTCTGGCGATGAACACCGACAGCATCAACCGCTACGGCACGACACCGATCCACTCCCCGGTGTACGACCGGTGGATCCGCCTCAACGTCGTGCACGACGCCGGCGCGGGCAAGGTCTACGTCTACGTCAACGGCCAGTTGAAGAACACCTCCAACGACCACGGCGACAACACGCACTACTTCAAGTGCGGGATCTACGGCCGCGCCGGCATGTCCCCGTACTCGGAGGTGTACATCAAGAACATCCATCTCTATCGCAAGAGCGGCGGCGCCTCTCCGTCACCGACCCCGACGTCCACGGCGACCTCGTCCCCCAGCCCGACCCCGAGCCCGACCCCCACGTCGACGTCCACCCAGGCGCCCGCCTGGGCGCCCGGTGTCGCGTACCGCGTGGGCGACCGGGTGACCTACGCCGGGCTGCTCTACTCCTGCCTCCAGGCGCACACCTCCCAGACCACCTGGGAGCCGCCGAACACCCCCGCCCTCTGGCAGCGCGTCTGAGGCGCGCGTCTCACCACACGGAACGCACCATTCCCTCACGTCCTCGCGGGTCCTACCCTGAACGCTCATCTGCCACGCACGGGATGCGAAGGGGTGGGACGCGCACGTTGTCGCTCCGCTACGAATTACTGGGACCTGTAAGGGTGTTCGAAGGTTCGGGGGAGGTCGACACGGGTCCGGCGAAGCAGCGTGCGGTGCTCGCCATGCTGCTCTGCGCCGACGGGACCTACGTGGCCCGCCGGGACATCGTGCGGGGCGTCTGGGGAGGTTCCGCGCCCGCCACGGCGCCCCAGCTGGTGGTCACGTACGTGGCCCGGCTCCGCAAGGCTCTGGAGCCGGGCCGCGCGCACCGTTCCAGAGCCACCGTGCTGCTGTCGCGCGGCGACTCGTACGCCCTGCCGGCCGCGCCCGGGCACCTGGACGCACGCGAGTTCGAGGAGAGCCGGCACGCGGCCCGGAGACGGCGGGCCGAGGGCGATCTCGACGGATGCGCGCGGGAGCTGGAGCGCGGGCTCGCGCTGTGGCGCGGGCGGGCACTGGAGGGTGTCGTCGGCCCGCACGCCGAGCGGCAGCGGTGCCGGCTGGAGGAACTGCGGCTCGCCGCCCAGGAGGAGCGGCTCGCACTGCTCCTCGACCAGGGGCGGCACGACGAGACGGTGCCCGAACTGTCCTCGCTGGCCGCGGCGCACCCCTTCCGGGAGCGCATCCGCGCCCTGCTGATGCTCGCGCTCCACCGGGCCGACCGCCAGGCGGAGGCCCTCGCCGTCTTCCAGGACACCTGGCGCACCCTGGTGGAGCAGGCCGGTGTCGAACCGGGACACGAACTGCGCGACCTGCAACGGCGCATTCTGGAAGCCGACCCCGGGCTGCGGCCCGCGCGTGCGGACGCGCCGGTGACGGTGCGGGTGGTGACCTAGCAACTCCCGCCCGACACGGCGGACTTCGTGGGCAGGCGACGCGAACTCGTCGAGATCAGAAGAACCGCGGCCCGCGCCACCGCCCGGCAGGCGGCCCGGAGCCCGGGGGCGGCCTCCGCGAGCGGCACCGTCCCGCGCATCGCCGTCATCAACGGCCCCGGCGGGATCGGCAAGACCACCCTCGCCGTACACGCCGCGCATCAACTCGGCTCCCGCTACCCGGACGGGCACCTGTACGCGCGGCTCGACGGCGACCGCGAGCGTCCCGTCCGGCCGGAGGACCTCCTCGGCCGCTTCCTCGAGGACCTCGGCGTCCCCGGTGATCGGATCCCGGCCGGCCTGGATCGCCGCGTTGCCCTGTACCGCACCGTCACCGCCGGTCGACGACTGCTCCTGCTGCTCGACGACGCCCGGCGCGCCGCGCAGGTGCGGCCGCTGCTGCCTGCCTCCGGGGACTGCCTGGTCCTGGTGACCAGCAGGTCCCGGCTGACCGACCTGTCCACCAGGACCGTGCTGCGGCTGGGGGCCCTCGCCACCCAGGAGGCGCGCGGGATGCTCCGCCAGGCGGTCGGTGCCGACCCGGTCGACGGCGAGGCCGACAGTGTGGACGAGATCCTTCAGGTGTGTTCCGGGCATCCTCTGGCCCTGCGGGTGGTCGCGGCGCGGGTCGCCGGACGGCCGCCGGGCGCCTTCGGCGTGATGGCCCGCAGGCTGCGGGACGAGGAGCGGCGTCTGGCCGAGCTGGCGGCGGGGGACCTGGCGGTGGTGAGCAGTCTCCGGGTCGGTTACGAGAGCCTCGCAGACGCCGAAGCCGCCTCCGCCTTCCGGCTGTTGAGCCTCATCGCCGCTCCGGACATCGGCGTGTCCGACGCCGCGGCCGCCCTGGGCGTGGCCGACCACCGTGCGGAAGAACACCTGGAGACGCTGACGGACGCCCACCTCCTTGAGGTCTTCCTGCCGGACCGGGGGCCGTCCGACCCTGGTCCGCGCGGCCGTGCCGAGCGTCACCGCTACCGGTTCCACGACCTGCTCAGGGTCTTCGGCCGCGGCCTGGGCGGCGGCGCGGCCCGGGCCTCCGCCCTGACCGCGATGCTGGGCCGGCTCACCCGCAGTCACCTGGCCGCCGTCCACGCCGCCGACCTGCTGCTCCGCCCCGGTCACAGCGCGGGAACCGGATATCAGGGCCCCGAAACCCGCTATGCGGAGCACCACTTCGAGACGGCGGAGCAGGCGCTGGCCTGGCTGGAGGAGGCGCGCGGCACCGTCCTCGGAGCGGCACTCCAGGGCGCCGCCGCCGGAGCGATTCCACCCGGCGTCCTGGCCGAACTCACCACCCGGATAAGAGGGTTCCTCCAGCGGCGTGGCCACTGGCGGGACTGGGAGCAGCTGGCGCGGGAGACCGTACGGCTCGCGCGTGCCGAAGCCGGTCCCGACCCGCTCGCCGAGGCGACGGGCCGACTGGAACTCGGCACGCTGGCCGCCGCCCGTCACCTCCTCGACGAGGCCGTGGAAGAACTCCACGCCTCGGCCGCCCTGTTCACCGCGGCGGGGGACACCCGCGGTGAGGCCCGGGTGCTCAACAACCTGGGACTGGTCCACCTGGAACGCGGCGAGCACGCCGAGTCCGGCGCCTGCCTGGAACGGGCCCTCGCGCTCCACCGCACCGCCGGCCGGCCCACCGACACCGCCATCGCCCTGGACAACCTGGCCCTGCTGCACCTGCGCCTGGGCGCCCTGGACCGGGCCGAGCGGGCGTGCGAGGAGGGGCTGGCCCTCCATGAGGCCGGCGGGACGCCCGAGCTCGCAGCCGCCACGTACAACATCCTGGGCCTGATCCGCTGCGGACAGGGCCGTCCTGCCGAGGCCGTGGAATGCCACGAGCGCAGCCGTGCCCTGGCAGGCGGGCAGGGCAATGTGTACCGGGAGGCGTTCGCCCTGCTCGACGCCGCCACCGCCCACCGGGCCCTGGCGCGGTGGCGGGAGGCCATCGAGTCCGGCGAACAGGCACTGGCGCTCCGGCTGCGGCTCGGCGACCCGCACGGGATCGCCACCGCCTTCACCGAGCTGGCCACCACCCTGGAGGCCGCGGGACACCCGGACCGGGCCGAGGCCTGCCGTGCGGAGGCGCGGACGGCGCTCGACGCCAGGGCGGGGTAGCAGGCGGCCGGGCGGCGCGCACCGCCGCACCGGGCATGCGTGGAAGCGGTAACTCCCTTTCCCAGTAGGGGGCTTGCGTCTGACCCGAGGACAGCCCTACTGTCGTTCCGGTCAGTCTGTTAGGAATCTTTCCTAATACTTCAGACGGTTCCGGCCGAGCCGAGGCCTCCCCCTGCGGCCACACGACAGCCGTCCCTTGTCTCCCTCCCGTCCCACTGCATGAACGGAAAGGGCACAGCCATGCGAAGAAACGCCATGCTCTGGCAGGCGATCACCGCGACCGTCCTCACCGGTGGTCTGATCGCCGGCTTCGTCGGACTCACACCCGCGTCCGCCGCCGGTACGAACCTCGCCCTCGGCAAGTCCGTCACGGCCTCCTCCGTGGAGGGCGCCGGCCTGGAGCCGGCCAAGGCCGTGGACGGCTCCACCTCCACCCGCTGGGCCAGTGTCGAAGGCGTCGACAACCAGTGGATCCAGATCGACCTGGGCTCGGTCACCGACGTCGGCCAGGTCGTGCTCAAGTGGGAGGCGGCGTACGCCAAGTCGTACCGTGTCGAGCTGTCCGACGACGGCTCCGCCTGGCGCCAGGTCTACAGCACCACCTCCGGCGACGGAGCCACCGACGACCTCACGGTCAGCGGCTCCGGACGCTACCTGCGCGTCTACGGCACCCAGCGCGGCACCGCGTACGGCTACTCCCTCTACGAGGTCGAGGTCTACGGCGGTACGACCACAAGCCCCAGCCCCACGACACCGCCGGACAGCACGACCAACCTGCTCGCCGGGCGGCCGACGTCCGTCTCCTCGGTCGAGGGCACCGGCTTCGAGGGCGGAAAGGCCGTGGACGGCTCCACCTCGACCCGCTGGGCCAGTGTCGAAGGGGTCGACCCGCAGTGGATCCGGGTCGACATGGGCGGTGCGCGGACCGTCGGCCGGGTCGTGCTCAAGTGGGAGGCGGCGTACGCCAAGTCGTACCGTGTCGAGCTGTCCGACGACGGCTCCGCCTGGCGCCAGGTCTACAGCACGACCAGCGGTGACGGCGGCACCGACGACATCGGCGTGAGTGGCAGCGGGCGTTACCTGCGGGTCTACGGCACTCAGCGCGGGACGGCGTACGGCTACTCGCTCTACGAGGTCGAGGCGTACGGCAGCGGCTCGACCACGAGCCCCGGCCCCACCACGCCGCCGCCGTCCGGCACCGCGCCTCTGGACGACCCGTACAAGAAGGAGATCGCCATGAAACTGGTGTCCTCCTTCGAGAACTCCTCCCTCGACTGGCGCGCGCAGTTCGCCTACATCGAGGACATCGGCGACGGCCGCGGTTACACCGCCGGCATCATCGGCTTCTGCTCCGGCACCGGCGACATGCTCGACCTCGTCGAGCGCTACACGCAGAAGAAGCCCGGCAACCCGCTGGCCCCGTATCTGCCGGCCCTGCGTGAGGTCAACGGCACCGACTCGCACGCCGGGTTGGGCACCTCCTTCGAGAACGCCTGGCGCACCGCCGCCCAGGACTCCGTCTTCCGTGACACCCAGGAGGAGGAGCGCGACCGGGTCTACTTCAACCCGGCCGTCGGCCAGGCCAAGACGGACGGCCTGAAGACGCTCGGCCAGTTCGCCTATTACGACGCCGCCGTCATGCACGGCGAGGACGGCTTCCGCGCGATCCGCTCGCGGGCCGTCTCCCGGGTGAAGCCGCCGTCCCAGGGCGGCAACGAGGTCACGTTCCTGAACGCCTTCCTCGACGAGCGAGAGGCGGAGATGCGCAAGGAGGAGGCGCACAGCGACACCACACGGGTCAGCACCGCTCAGCGCAGGTTCCTGAACGAGGGCAACCTCTACCTCAACACCCCCCTGTACTGGAGCGTCTACGGGGAGTCCTTCTCCATCACCTCGTGACAGCGACACGCGGCGGGTCCGGCGGCGGCCCCTGCCGACGCACCCCGCTCACGGTCCGATCCAGACAAGCTCGCTGAAGGGTGACACATGACGTACCGACGTTCGCTGGCGGCTCTCGTGGCCGCACTCGCCCTGGGACTGCTCGCCCTGAGCCTCCCCTCCACCCCCGCCGAAGCGGCTCCGACCTGGACGCTCCGGTGGGCTCCCGATCCCGCGGTCCAGGGACTCGGCGCCTTCGAGACCCTTGAGGACGACCGGGCCGACTCGCACACGAGTTTCGGGCCGCACATCAAGGTGGCGGGCGACGCCTACCGCTTCGACATGCACATGGTCGACCGGGACACCTCCACCGACCGGCAGCGCCACGAGGTCACCGGCAACCGCACCTCGTCCTCCTCCTACCTCCAGTGGAGGCTCGGGGAGACCTGGCGGGTCACGTACTCGATGTACGTCCCCAGCTCACTGATGGCCACGACCACGTTCACGCACATCATGCAGACCAAGCAGCCCGGCACCGGCAGCTCCCCGATCACGGTCACCTCGCTGCGCCGGGTCAACGGCGTGCAGACCATCGAGCACAAGGTCATCGCCGGGGACGTCCTGGTCGGCCGGACCAATCTGGAGCCCCTCCAGAACAAGTGGATCGACATCGAGTACGAGATGAAGATCGGCGACGGCACCGCGGGCTCCGTCCGCTGGGTGGTCAAGAGCGCCGGCACCACGATCGTCGACGCGACCAAGACCGGTGTCGACACCTTCCTCGCCGACCGGGTACGCCCCAAGTGGGGCATCTACCGCTCCCTCGGCGACACCTCCGGCTCCCTGCGCGACACCTACCTGCTGCTGCGGAACATGCGCGCGTATCAGCTCACCGCCGGCACCCCGGGAACCGACACCCAGGCGCCGACGGTCCCGGGCGGTCTGCGGACGACCGGCACCACCGCCGACAGCGTCTCGCTGGCCTGGAACGCGTCCGCCGACGACACCGGCGTGACCGGATACGAGGTCTACCGCGGCACCACTCTCGCCGGCACGGTCACCGGCACCGCCTACACCGACACCGGCCTCGCCGCCTCCACCGCCTACAGCTACACCATCCGGGCCAAGGACGCCGCCGGCAACCGCTCCGCCGCCTCCACGGCCCTCTCCGTCACCACCGCCGCGACTCCGGGCACCGAGACCCTGCTCTCCCAGGGCAGGCCGGCCACCGCCTCCTCGACCGAGGGCACCGGCTACGAGCCCGCCAGGGCCGTCGACGGCCAGACCGGGACGCGCTGGGCCTCCGCCGAGGGCATCGACCCCCAGTGGCTCGCCGTCGACCTCGGCACGACCGCCGCGCTCTCCCGGGTACGGCTCGACTGGGAGGCCGCGTACGCCTCCGCGTACAAGATCCAGTCCTCCGCCGACGGAACCTCCTGGACCGACCTCGCCACGGTCACCGGCGGCGACGGCGGAACCGACGAACTGACCGTAAGCGGCAACGCCCGCTACGTGCGGGTGTACGGCACCCAGCGGGGCACTTCGTACGGCTACTCGCTCTACGAACTCAAGGTCTACGGCACCACCGACACCCCGTCGCCGTCTCCGACCCCCACGGCGACGTCGACCCCCACCCCCACCCCTACTCCGACCCCCACCCCCACCCCCACTCCTACGCCGACGGCGTCGGACAGCTGGCAGGCGGGCATCGCGTACGCCGTGGGCGATCAGGTCACCTATGCCGGCAGCGGCTACCGCTGTCTGCAGGCCCACACCGCGCAGGCGGGCTGGGAACCTCCCACCACCCCCGCCCTCTGGGAACGCTCGGCCTGACCCGGTTCGAGCGGCGCGACGCCCGCACGGCGGGCCGAGCGGTTCCCCGAAGAGACCCCGGCCTGACCGGCCACCCGCGAGCTGGGCCAAGTAAAGGAACGATCAAGTAAACGGAAGATGTATCAGAAGTGGGGGCAATGTGAACCGGAGTCGGGTGACTGATAGTCGACAGAGGGTTTTCAGTCGCCCGCCTGACTGCTTAGATTCCGTTCGAATCAGAGATCGACTGGGGGAGGACCCTGCATGTCCCGCACCATGGAATCTCCGTCGCAGCCACGGGACTTGACGACGCGGAGGGCTCGGTCCGCAGGTCCGGTCAGCCGGCGGCGGTTCGCCCGTCTCGCTTCGGGGGCCGTCCTGATCGCGTCGCTCACGACGGCCTGTGCCGACGCCGACGCCGCCGGCAGCGGCGCGGGCAAGGCGCTGCAGGCGAGCGGGTCCACCACGGTGGCGCCCGTCGCCGCGGACGCCGCCGAGGCGCTGAAGGCGCAGGGGATGAACATCACCGTCGCCACGCAGGGTGGTTCGGCCGGCGGGATCTCGCAGCTCGGGGCCGGGCAGATCGACATCGCGCTCAGCTCGAAGCCGGTATCGGACAAGGACCGCGCCGCCAGCCCCAAGACCGACTATGTCGAGACGCAGCTCGGCGCCGACGCCGTGGGCGTGATCATCACCAGGCAGGTCGCCGACGCCGGGGTCAAGAACCTGACCGTCGATCAGGTGAAGGGCCTCTTCGAGGGGAAGATCACCAACTGGAAGCAGGTCGGCGGCCCCGACCTCCCGGTCTTCGTGTACGACAAGGAGCCCGGGCGCGGCACGCGCGAGGTGCTCGACAAGTACCTCTACCACGGGGAGAAGCCCCCGCCGCCGCCGAACTCCGGCAACTTCGCGATCGTGGGCGGCAACCTGGAGACCCGGAACAAGCTCGAGTCGACGCCGGGCGCCGTCGCGCCGCTGTCGACCGGCTTCGTCGAGGGACGCGACAAGCTCGTCGTGGTCACCCTCGACGGCATCGCCCCCTCCAAGGAGAACATCGCCAGCGGCACGTACCCGATGAGCCGCCCGCTCTTCATGGTCACCAACGGCAAGCCGCAGGGCGACGCCAAGAAGTTCATCGACTACATCCTCTCCGACCAGGGGCAGCCGCTCCTGACCAAGCACGGCTACCTCACTCTCAAGCAAATCGGGAAGTAGCCCGTGACCCTGGAGACGCCGGTGCGGCAGCCTGCCGCACCGGACACAGCACCCCGCCCGCGCCCCTCTCGGTGGGTGTGGGCCTGGGTGGGCGCCGGCACGGTCTCCGTCGCCGGCGTCATGCTGGTGCTCGTCGGCTACCTGGGCGTCGGGCTGCTCAGCGGCGCGGTCGACTGGACCGGCCTCCTGGCGGAGCCGATGTGGAGTCCGTCCGACTCCGTCTTCGGCGGCCTCGCCATGATCTACGGCTCGGCCGTCGTGTGCCTCGTCTCGCTGGTGCTCGCCGTGCCGGTCGGGTGGGCGGGGGCCATCGCGCTCTCGGAGTACCTGCCGCCGCGGCTCGCCCGACCCCTGCGCATGAGCGTGGAGCTCCTCGCCGCCGTCCCGTCCATCGTGTACGGCCTCATCGGCATCATGGCGGTGCGCCCGCTCATCGCGTGGCTCGGGGACGTGCCGGGCGGTGACAGCCTCCTGGCGGCCGGCATCGTCCTGGCCGTCATGATCACGCCGACGATCGTGGCCGTGAGCGTGGACGCGCTGTCCGCCGTACCGGACCGGTATCGCGAGGCCGCCTACTCGCTGGGGCTCACACGGCGGGAAGTCGTCCGGTCCGCCGTGCTGCCGCAGGCCCGGCAGGGGATGCGGGCCGGTGTGCTCCTGGGCCTGGCCCGGGCGCTCGGTGAGGCGATCGCCGTGTTCCTGGTCGTGGGAAGGGCCGACGGGAGACTGCCCACGTCGTTCGGCGAACTGCTCGACTCGCTCGTCCACCCCGGGCAGACGCTCACCACCAAGCTGGCGGGACCCGAGCCGGTCCTGGCAGGCACGTCCGGCCCCTACTTCGCCGCGATCTGCGGCCTGGGACTCATCCTTCTCGCGCTCGTCGCCGCTTCGACCGTGTGGGGCATCCGGCGCTCGTCGGGCTCGGGCCCGGGCGCGGGTTCCGCGGCGCGCGGGATCCGGAAGCGGCAGCCCGTGAGGATGCGCGGAGAGCTCGACAGGGCCGTGGGCGTGCTCCGCATGGGGGCGCTGCTGCTCCCCGGCGCCCTGCTCGTGGCCATGCTCGCCATCCTCGCGACGCGGGGGAGCGCGGCCTTCGCGCCGGCGTTCTGGTTCACGTCCGCGGCCGGTTCGGCCGGCGGCGGGGTGAGCGACCAGATCCTCGGTACGCTCCTCCTCGTCGTCACCACGGGGCTCATCTCGCTCCCGCTGGGGTTCGGGGCCGGCATCCTGCTCGGCGTGTACGCCTCCGCCCGCGCCGGGCGCGTCCTGCAGACGGTGACCGTGGTGGTGGGCGGGACGCCGACCATCCTCCTCGGCCTCGCCGGGTTCGTGATCATCTGCACCACCATGGGCTGGGGCCGGTCGTGGCTGGCGGGCGCCATCGTGCTCGTGCCGGTGGTCGTACCCGTGGTCGCGCTGACGACGGCCGGCCGGGTCGGCGGCATGCCCGTGGAGATGACCGAGAGTGCGCTGGCGCTGGGCCTGTCGCGCGCTCAGTACATCCGGTCCGTCGTCGTTCCGTACGCCTGGCCGGCCACGCTCACCGGGCTCCTGCTCGGCCTGGCCCGTGCCGCGGGGGAGACCGCGCCGCTGCTGTTCACCGCCACGGTGTTCTTCGGCGCGCCGGCGCTGCCCGGCGGAATCGTGAACGCTCCCGTGCAGGCCCTGCCCACCCACATCTTCACCCTGTCCCAGGACTCGGGCGACCCGCAGGCGGTCTCGCAGGCGTGGGGCAGCGCGCTGGTCCTGGTGCTCATCACGGCTGTACTGCTCTGCGTGGCGGTCGCGCTGCGCAACCGCTTCGAGGGGGAGCGATGGACCACGTGATCGCTGTACGGGAACTCCGGGTGCGGGACCGGGAGAAGACCCTCGTCGGACCCGTCTCCTTCGGCCTGGAGCAGGGGTCGACCACCGGCCTCTGCGGGCCGTCGGGGGCCGGCAAGTCGACGGTGCTGCGCGCCCTCGTCGACCTCCTTCCCGCCGGGCTCACCCGGGACGGGCATCTTGAGGTCCTGGGCCGGCCGATCGCGCCCCGGAAGGGCGACGCCGACCTCAGGACCAAGGCCGTCCTCGTGCCACAGACGCCGGTGGTCTTCGGCGGCAGCATCCTCGACAACGCCCTCTTCGGGATCCGGCACGTCGTGCGGGCGTCCCGCGAGACCCTGCGCGACCGGGCCGAACAGGCCCTGAACGAGGCAGGGTTGTGGAAGGAGGTCTGCGACCGGCTCGACTCCCCGGCGCAGAACCTGTCCGCCGGCCAGCGCCAGCGGCTGTGTCTCGCCCGTGCCCTCGCCCTGGAGCCGGCCGCCCTGCTCCTCGACGAGCCGACGAGCGCCCTGGACGAGCGGAGCCGGGACACGGTCGAGGAGTCCGTGGCGGCTCTGCGCGGTCGCCGGACCGTCCTGCTCGTGTCGCACGACCCTGCCCAGGTGGCGCGGCTCTGCGACAGGACGGTGCGGCTGGACCCGCCCGTGGCGGTGCCGAGCCCTGCTCCGGTGTGTTGACCGTTCGGAGGGCAGTGGCTCTCCCGGTGGGCGGTCGGCGTCTTGCGCCGGCCGCCCACCGGCGTGCCCGGCGGCCATGCTTTCGGGATGTCGGTTCCTGTCGATGTCAGCAGCTCCGCTTGCGGCCGCCGCTCTCGGCGGTCTCCTGTGCCACTGTCGCGAGGTGGGTCAGCTCGCCGGCGAGTGCGGACAGTGCCTCGGGCCTGAGGCGGTAGTACGTCCACCGTCCGCAGGGTTCGGCGTCGACGAGACCGGCCTCGCGCAGCACCTTCAGATGGTTGGACAGGTTGGTCTGCCGCGCTCCCGTCTCCTCGACCAGGTGGGTCGTGCAGAGGGACTCGCGTGCCAGCAGTGTCACGATCTGGAGGCGCAGGGGGTCGGCCAGCACCTTTAATACATCACTCTTGACTGATGTCAGCATGTGCTGATACTCCCATGTCGGAGGGTGCCGCGGCGACCGCTTTCCCCATTCTTCCGCAGGTTTCCGGTCGGCAAGCCACCCCTCCCGTCGCCGCCATGGTCAGCGGAGATCGAGCGGACGACGCAGCGTGACCTGGTCGACGTCGGAGGTCCGCACGGTCAGCGCCAGCTCCCAGGCGCCCGGTGCCGGCACCTGGAAGCCGGAGACGGTCCAGTGGCCTTCGGACGCGCGCCGTATGGGGACCGGCAAGGGGCCGATGCCTTCGGACGACGTCAGCGCGGCCCGTATCTCGGGAACGTCGAGGAGCCTGCCGGCCGGGTCCGTCACGGTCACATGGACCGCGTTGGCGCCGACCCGCCCGGGGTCCACGACGATGTCGGCCGTTCCCCTCCCCCTGGGGCCCCCGCTGTCGAACGAGGCCTCGACCGACACGACGGCGACGGGCTCCGCCTTCGTCGCCGACTGCGCCGAGCGCGCGGGTTCCGTCGTGGTCAGCACCGTGGTGATCGCCAGAACGGCCACCCCGAGGGCGGCCTCCGTCGCCACCCAGCGCCGGAGGGTCCGCAGCGGGGTCTGGCCCTCCTCCAGACGGGCGGTCCAGCGGCGTGAGACGTAGCCGAGGCAGAGCAGCAGCGCCACGCCGCCCGCCTTGGCGAGCAGCAGGAGCCCGAAGCGGGTCTCGGTCAGGGCGGGCAGCGTGCCGACCTGACGCCACGACTGATAGAGCCCGGTGACCACGAGAACACCCACGCTGACGAGCGCGACCCGCGAGAACCGGGCCACCGCCTCCGCGGGTGGAGCGTCGGCCCGTGCCAACGCGAGGGTCAGCACGCACAACCCGCCGATCCACGCGCCGGCCGCCAGCAGATGCACCACATCGACGGGTACGGCGACGGCCGACTGCGGTCCCGCCGAGGCGTGCTCGGCGCCGGCCCAGGTCCAGGCGAGTGCGCATCCCAGGAGCAGTGCGCCGACCCGCGTGACACGGGTGGTGCCCTCGGCGGCGGTCCTCCGCCACCGGGCCCACGCCAGGGCGCCCGCGGCCAGCAGCCCCAGGCGCACACCGAAGAGCACCCCCGCCCTGGTTCCCCACGCCTCGCCGAGGCGTGCGACGTCGGCGACCTCCCCGAGCTCCCCGGAGCCGGTGTACGCGCCCCGGAGGACGAGCAGGGCGAGCGTGCACGCGAGCAGCACCGACCACCCCACCACCACCGCACGGCGCGACAGGCGGTGCTCCCGTCCTTCCGGCCGGCACACCATCAGGAAGCAGACCGCACCCGCCAGGAGGACCATCCCGGCGTACGCGCCGAAGCGCGCCGCCGCGTAGGCCCACCCGACGGGGCCCGCGTCCGGATCGCGCACGGTCGGTGCCGCGCCCGCGGAGGTCGCCGAAGGGGCGCCCACGGAGAACGTGAACGCGCCCGCGACCGGGTGACTGTCGGCGGACACCACCTGGTACGCCACCGTGTACGTCCCGCGCGGCAGCCTGCCCCGCAGGTCGACCGCGTACGAGCCGCCGCCCACCTCCACGGGCCGGGCGTCGTCCACCCGTCGGCCCGTGGGATCCAGCACGCGTACGGCGTCGGCGCTGAGCGCGATCTCCTCGGTGAAGGTCAGCGCCACCCGGGACGGGGCCTCGGCGACCACCGCCCCGCGCGCGGGCGTACTGCCGGTGAGCACGGCATGCGCGTCGGCCGGCGGGGCCCCGGCGACGAGCAGGCCGAGAGCGGCCGGCAGGACGAGGACCCAGCGGCGCGCGCGGGAGACGGTGACCGTCATGGCGGCCCTTCCGGATCAGGCGTCGCCGCGGCGACGGCTGGTGACCAGAGCCGTGCCGAGTCCGGCCGCGCCCAGGACGATCCCGGCGATGCCGAGCCACCGCTCGGTACCGTGCTCGCCGTCGTCGTGCGCCTGCGCCTGCTCGGCGCCGTGGCCGCCGCCGCCCGAGGGCTTCGCGGCGGGCGCGTTCGAAGCGGGCGCACCGCCGTGGTGGTCGTCGGTCGCCGCGGAGAGCTTCAGCACGGCGGCCGGGTGCTCCGGCTCCTCCTGGCCCGCCACCGGCGGCTCGATCCAGCGCACGACCTCCTTGTTGTCGTACGTCTGCAGCGCCTTGAGGACGAGTTCGTCCGCGTCCTCGGGCAGCCGGCCGAGCGACAGCGGGAACTTCTGGAAGTAGCCCGGCTGGATGCCCTTGTCGGTGGCGGTCCAGGTGACCTTGCTGACGGCCTCGGTGATGCTCTTGCCGTGCAGCGTCAGCGGCTTGGCGAGCTTCGTCCTGGTCACCTCGATGGTCCAGCCGGGCACCGCCTGCGGCATGACCGAGGCCAGCGGGTGATCGGCCGGGAACGACACCTCGACCTTGGTGGTCGAGGCGTTCGGCCGCTCGTTGGGGACCTTGACGTTCACGGTGGCGTAGCCGCCCTTGGCGGCGGTGCCCTCCGGCTGGACGGACACATGGGCGAAGGCGGGGGAGGAGGCGAGAGCGAGACCGGCGACCGTGGTCGCGGCGAGGAGACCGAGGCGTGCGGAAGTGCGCATGGGTGTGACTCCGTTGGTGCGGGGCCCCGAACGGTGCCTCGTAGGCACACGCGTACCGGGACGGGACGGATGGACGACGACGTCAGCCGAGGACGGCCATCCATCGCGGGGGTCCGCGTCGGGTCACCTCGTGCGCGAGGAGGGGCTGAGGGCCGAGGGGCGTCGCGGCCGGCCAGGACCGAGCACGCGGAAGACGGAGTGCGGGTGCGCTTGTGCGGCAACGTCCCTGACGCACCAGGTGGTTGAGGGTGTGTCGTATGTACGCGACGACGTCGGAGCCGTACAGGTGGGCGAGTTCGCGGAGCCGGGACACCGCCGCATCCCCGCCGCGGAGCAGCCACGCGACGCCGGCCGCCGCCACGACGTGAGCACAGATCATCGGGATGGTGGGAAGAACGGCCGCCCAGGGCAGGGGAGTCGTGCCCCCGTGCATCGCGCCCATGGTGTGCGGCATCGGGCTCTTCGGCATCGTGGCCGAGAAGAAGGCGTGCAGTCCGATCTGGAGCGCGGCGAGAACACCCGAGTTCGCGGCCGTGGTCATCCGGCGACGAGCGAGGGGTGCCACCACGAGGGCGACGGCCGCGGAGCCCACCGTGATCGCACTCCATGAGGGCGACACTCCCGTGGCCACACTGTGGCCGCAGGCCGACATCACCACGCTCAGCCAGGTGAGGAGCAGAGCGCGGACGAGCCCCGCTCCCGGCAGCGAGCGCGCACACGGATTCATCCCCACCCCCCTGCGGGTCTCGTGTCGGCATGCACGGATCTGGAAATGCACGGATCTGGAAACGAACGGGATCTGGAAAGGAGCTGACAGAGCGTCAAGGCAGCGCGAGAACAGGCCGGTCCAGGCGACAGGGCGGCGCGCGCCTCACTGTAACCCTTTGATTCGATGATTCTCTAGACAGAGAGTGGTGATCACCATAGGCTCTCGACGCCTGCCACACCACAGGGGGAGTCGGACGTGTCCCAGAGCAACAAGCCTGTCTCCAGAAGGAACGTCGTCCAGGGTGCCGTGCTCACCGGCGCGGCCCTGATGGTCAACGTCCCGACCGCGTCCGCGGCCGGAGGCAACCCCGTGAACGTCGCATCACCTACCACCGTCGGCGAGGGCGGTCTGTTGAACTTCACCGAGGGCTCGGCGGCCCTCCACCCCGACCGGACGGTCAAGAGCGCCTGCCAGTTCTGCAACTCGAACTGCGCCATCTCCGTCGGTGTCCGTGCCGACCGTGTCATCAGCGTCCAGGGCGCGCCGGGCGACCCGGTGCAGCAGGGCAACATCTGCGTCAAGGCCCCGATGATGGCCGAGATCACCCACAACCCGCTGCGCCTGACCAAGCCCCTGATCCGTACCGGCGGCAGGAAGGGCTCGAAGGACTCCGTCTTCCGTGAGGCCACGTGGGACGAGGCGCTCGACCTGATCGCCCGCCGCCTCCTCGCGCTGCGCGATCGCGGCGAGGCCGCCGCGATCGCCAACCGGACCACCGGCCGTCTCCCCCGGGGCACCGGTTCCCTGGTGGCCCGTCTGTTCGCGCTCCTCGGCAGCCCCAACAACACCGACGTCGGCCCGGTCTGCAACGACGCCGGCGGCAATGCCCTCAAGGCCACCTTCGGCCTCGGGAACTTCACCAACGGCTACGGCACGGACGGCGCCACCGGCGAGGACGACCTGGGCTCCGCCGACTACTTCCTCTTCCTCGGCACCAACCAGGCCGAGACCCACCCCGTCACGTTCGACTACCTGCTCCGCGGGAAGGCCCGTACGGGCGCCAAGCTCGTCGTCGTCGACCCCCGGGAGACTCCCACGGGCGCGCTCGCCGACGAATGGATCTCCCCGAAGCCGCACACCGACCTCGCCCTGGCCCTGGGCATCCTCCACCACATCCTCGACAAGCACCTGTACGACCGGGAGTTCGTCGACCGCTGGGTCCTCGGCTTCAAGGAGCTCCAGGCCCACATGGCGGCGTCCGGACACACCCCGGAGTGGGCCGCCGACGTCACGGGTGTCCCGGCCGACACCATCCGCCGCATCGCGCGCGAGTACGCCCGCGCCGACAAGGCGGCCGTCTTCTGCAACGCCGGCATCTCGCACCAGCTCGGCGCCTTCGACACGTACCGCGTGCTCACGTTCCTCGCCGCGGTCACGGGCAACATCGGCCGGCTCGGCACCGGGTGCGACTTCATGCACAACACCTGGCCCGGCGACCTGCACCTGCCCGAACTCACCGTCCGCACGCCCGACGTGGGCACCGCCCTGCCCGTGGGCCCCGACTACTTCGCCGAGGCCATCCTCACCGGCAGGCCGTACCCCCTCAAGGCGATCATCACCCAGGGCAACCCGCTGATCTCCTCCGCCAACACGGAGAAGGTCAAGGAGGCGTTCCGCAAGCTCGACTTCTACGTCTACACCGGCCTCTTCATGGAGGAGGCCGCCTACTACGCCGACGTCGTCCTCCCGGTGAGCTCGCCGCTGGAGTACGAGGGCGTGTACATGCGGCGCGACGACCGGGCGATCCGCTGGCAGGAGGCCGCCGTCCCGCGCTGCGGCGAGTCGAAGACCGACTGCGAGATCTGGATCGACCTCGCCCACGCCTTCGCGCGCCAGGACCGGCGGAAGGGGCACGCGTACTGGGCCGACTCCTTCCCCCTGGCCTGGAAGGACTACTCGACCCTCTGGGCCGAGTTCGTCAAGCACACCCCGGGCGTGGGCGGCATGACGCGGGAACGGATGCGGAAGCGCGCCGAGCCGCTGCGCTGGCCCTGCCCGACGCCCGACCACCCCGGCGTCAGCGCGCTCTACCAGGACCACCCGTCCTGGTACGAGGCCGCGGAGTCGCTCGGTGCCAAGAAGGGGCAGCGCTTCCTCACCCCCAGCGGCAAGATCGAGATCTACACCGAGGAGCTGGACCGGCGACTCGCCACGGCCGGCCACGCCGCCCTGCCCGGCTTCTACACCCACCCGGAGGTGACCGGCGCCCACCCCACGCTCAGGTACGAGAACCGCTTCGTCACCAGCCCCCTCAACCCGCAGGCCGTCACGCATCCGGTGCGGCTCGGAGTACGGGGCGACGGCTCCGTCCACCGGGACTACCCGCTCATGGGCATGACCGGCCGGCCGAGCGTGGTCCACTTCGCCTCCGTCACCCACTGGACCCCCACCGGGGCACGTCTCAACGGGATCAGGCTTCTCCAGATCCACCCCGACACGGCCCGCCGGCTCGGCATCGAGGACCGCGACGACGTGGTCGTGGAGAGCCCACGGGGCAAGGTCACCGCCACGGCCCTGTACTGGGAGGGCATCCGGGAGGACACCGTCTTCCTGCCCAACACGTTCGGCCCCGCGCAGAAGCTCGCGGGGGAGCTGGGAGCCGATCACTACGAGGCGGCGAACGCCCTCGTCGACGACCGCTATTACGACAACCTCTCCGGCCAGCAGGCGTACAAGTGCTTCGCCTGCCGCGTCTCCAAGGCACCCGCCTGATCCGGTTCTCCGCGGTCCGCCCGACGGACCTCCTCCGCATGGCGTCCCCGTCGGGCACCCCGGCCCTGCCTCCGTCGCGCGTCCCCACCGCCCGGAGGCAGGGCCATTTCCCTTGGCGGAGGCAGGGCCATTTCCCTTGTCAGAGAGGCGAATGAGGTGCCTCTCGTCACGTCTCAGGTCAGTTGCGCAAAGAGTTCGACAACTGTAAAACTAGACAGATGGCACAGCTTGAGGTGATCGACCCCGTAACCTGCTGCACCCCCGTGGTGGCCGCGCCCCTCGACGAGGAGCAGGCCGCGGGCACGGCCAAGATGTTCAAGGCCCTGGGCGACCCGATCCGGCTCCGCCTGCTGTCGATGATCGCGTCCGCAACGGGTGACGGGGAAGTGTGCGTCTGCGACCTGACCGGCCCCTTCGACCTGTCGGCGCCGACGATCTCGTACCACCTCAAGATCCTCCGCGAGGCGAATCTGGTGAGGTCCGAGCGCCGTGGCACCTGGGTCTACTACCGCCTCCGGCGGGACAACCTGAGCCGGCTCTCCGGTCTGCTCGCCGTTCCGAGTCTGGAGGAGCTGGCGGTCGCCGAGGCCTGACGCTCACACCAGCACGCCGACGTCCAGCCCTTCGGCGACCGAGGCGGACAGGGCGGCGGCGGCCTTCGGATCCTTCGCCCGCACGGGCTGGTCGCCGCCGCACGCGCAGGGGCGCAGCCAGCCGCGTTCGACGGCCTTGGCCCCGGCCTCGAATCTGCTGCGGGCGCCCAGCCGCTCCATGATGTCGGCGATCGAGCGGCGCGCGGTGCGCAGGCCCAGGCCGAGCTTCTTGCACACCGCTTCGTCGGTGAGTCCCTGACCCATCAGGCGGAGCAGCTCCTTTTCGAGCGGTGTGGGCTGGTCGCCGTCGCAGGCGCCCGGCGCGTCCAGCGGCGTCATGCTCTCGCACAGGCGCTCGAACAGCGCGATCAGCCCGGTGATGTACCCGGCACCCGACACCTGCACGGCCCCGGCGCCCGGGTCGGCCGGGTCGGCGGGCAGCAGAGCCGTGGTCCGGTCGTAGACGACGAGCCAGAGGGGGAGGGTCGGCGCCGTGCCGACCTTGCCGCCGCTGTGGGCGATCCAGCGGGCGTAGGCGAGGCCGGCCCGGTCGTTGTAGACACTGTCCAGGTAGACGTTCCAGACCAGGATCCCGCGGTCCAGCATGTGCTGGTCGATCGGGCGCCGGGCGTGCATCGCCTCGGCGCTGTTGGCGCCGGCGGGGAGCAGGGAGACGCACTCGGTGGTGGTCCGGCCGGCCAGGCGCTCCATACGCGCGTGGATCGCGGCCTGGGACTCGAGGCGCTCCCAGCCGGCGTGGGCGCCCCGGGCCTGAGCGTCCTCGTACTCCTCGGAGAGCCGGTCCACGGCCGCCTTGATGTGGACGAACTCCTGCTGCCGGCGTAGGAGTTCGGACTGCTGCCGCTCCAGCATCGTGCGCAGGGCGAGCGGCGGCCGGGTCGGCACGAGAGTGCCGGACAGCTGGCGCAGCAGCGAGAGCTCCACGAGCCGGTTCACCCTCTGGCGTACGGCGACCTCCGGCGCGTCGACGCCGAGCGGGAGGTCGTTCAGATGGCACCCCGGCCGGTCGAGTGCGAAGCGGTAGATCGCGTGCGCCAGTTCGTCCAATCCCAATGACTGCAACATCCGCCCCCCAGGCCTGCTGCTGAATTGAATTTCTTCAAGATAGCACGGTGTTTGATCATCTGACCGTCGCCGAGTGATCGGATCCGATGCCGGGAGGCAGCATGCTGCCCGGCAACTTGCTGCCCCCGGAAGGAACTTCTCAGCCATACCGCGGGGCCCGCAGTCTCGATCGTGTCACCGGCGGCGTCGTGAGGACACGACGCCATGACCATCGGGAGAGGCTTTGAGCTCGTTCGAGACAGATCTGCGGATGAAGGCCGAGAGCGTCACGATCCGACCCCTGCAGAGCTTCGACAAGCGGGTGAAGGTCCTCGGCTCCAAGAGCTACTCCAACCGCTACCTGGCGCTCGCCGCCCTGTCCGGTGAGGCCACGACGCTCGAGGGCGCCCTGGTCTGCGACGACACGCAGTTCCTCGCGGGTGCGCTGCGGGCCTTCGGCCATGTCGACGTGGACATCGACGCCGCGGCCGAGCGGATCACCGTCACGCCCACCGGCCGGCCGATGGTGGCCCCGGCCGAGGAGGTGTACGTCGGCGCGGCCGGCACCCCGATCCGGTTCCTGATCGCCATGGCCGGCCACGCCGAGGGGACGACCGTGCTCACCGGCACCAAGCGCATGCAGGAGCGCCCCATGGGCTCCCTCCTCGAAGCGCTGCCCGGCCTCGGTGTGACGGCCGAGGCCGTCCGCGGCAACGGCAGCCCGCCGATCAAGGTCACCGGCCCGAGCTTCCGCGGCGGAACCACCCGGATCAGCGGCGCGGTCAGCTCCCAGTTCACCTCCAGCCTGCTGGTCAACGCCACGCGTGCCGAGCAGGACACCGAGGTCCACGTCATCGACGACCTGATCTCCAAGCCCTACGTCGAGATGACGATCGCCGCCCTCGCCGAGATGGGCGTCGTCGTCGAGCGCGACGGCTACACCCGCTTCAAGGTCGCCGCCGGACAGAAGCTGCGCGGCGGCACGGTCGACGTCGAGCCCGACGCCTCCGGCATGTCGTACTTCCTCGCCGCCGCCGCGGTGCTCGGCGGCACGGTCACCATCCCGGGCATCGGGAAGTCGTCCAAGCAGGGCGACGTCGGCCTCGTCGAGGCCCTGGTCCGCATGGGCTGCACGGCCGACGTCACGGACGACTCGATCACCCTGACCGGCGGGGAACTCCACGGCATCGACATCGACATGGAGACCATGCCCGACGTCGTCCCGACCCTCGCGGTCGTCGCCGCCTTCGCCCAGGGCACCACGCACATCAGCAACATCGCCAGCCTCCGGATCAAGGAGTGCGACCGCATCGCGGCCGTCACCGCCGAACTGCGCAAGATGGGCATCACCGTCGAGGAGTTCCCCGACGCCATGACCATCACCGGAGGCACCCCGCGGGGCGCGGTCGTCGACACCTACGACGACCACCGCATCGCCATGTGCTTCGCCATCGCCGGCCTGCGCACCGAGGGCGTCGTCATCAAGGACCCCGGCTGCGTCGCGAAGTCCTTCCCGACCTTCTGGAAGACGCTCGACAGCCTCCACGACGGCGACACCACGAGCACCCTGTGAGCGCCGGAACCCCGGGCATCCTCCTGGTGCTCGACGGCTGGGGGCACGCGGAGTCCGGCGCGGCCAACGCCCTGACCGCGGCCGCCACGCCGTACCTCGACGGCCTGCTCGCCACCTGCCCGACCGTCCTCGCCGACGCCTCCGGCACCGCCGTCGGACTGCTCCCCGGAACGGTGGGCAACTCGGAGATCGGGCACATGGTCATCGGCGCCGGCCGCCCCATCCCGTACGACAGCGTGCTCGTCCAGGAGGAGATCTCCAGCGGGCGCATGCGCTCGAACGAGACCCTGACCGAGGTGCTGACGGGCCTCGCCGGGAGTGGCGGAACCCTGCACCTCGTCGGGCTCTGCTCCGACGGCATGATCCACGCCGACGTGCGGCACCTGCAGGAACTGCTCCGCATCGCGGCGCGGTTCGCGGTGCCTCAGGTCCGCGTCCACGCCATCACCGACGGGCGGGACGTCGCCGACCACACGGCCGCCGCCTACCTCGGCCTGGTCGACACCTTCCTCGCCGAGGCGGGCATCGGTGAGGTGGCGACGGTCGTCGGGCGCGGCTACGCGCTCGACAAGAGCGGCAACCTCGAACTGACCGAGAAGGTCTCCCTCGCCCTCGTCGACGGCAAGGGAGAGGCGATCGGCGAGCCGCAGGAGGCGCTGGAGCTGACCCGGCGCGGTGACGAATGGGTGCCGCCCTGCGTCGTCACGGGCGCCGACGGCCGGCCGCTCGGTCCCGTCCGGGACGGCGACGCCATCCTGTTCACGAACTTCCGCAGCGACCGCATCCAGCAGCTCGCGGACGACCTGCACGGCCGGCTCGCCGGCCGGCGGGTCACCTTCCTCAGCCTCGCCCAGTACGACACCGAGGCGGACATCCCGCCGCTGGTGCGCCGGTCGGACGCGGGCGGCGGCCTCGCCTCCGTACTGGCCGAGCACGGCGTGCGCTCCGTACGCGTCGCCGAGGCCGAGAAGTTCGAGCACGTCACCTACTACCTCAACGGCCGGGACGCGACCGTCGTCCCCGTCGAGGAGCACGTCAGGATCACCGGTGACACGGCTGCCGACTACACGGCGCGACCCGCGATGAACATCGACCGGGTCACCGAAGCCGTGATCTCGGCCGCCCGCCGCGAGGACGTACCCCTGGTGGTCGCGAACCTCGCCAACATCGACGTGGTCGGCCACACCGGTCACTTCGACGCGACCCGCCAGGCCGCCGAGCACACCGACCGAGCCGTGGAGGCCGTCTGCGGTGCGGCGCGGGCGACCGGCCGCTGGGTGCTGCTCGTCGGGGACCACGGCAATGCCGAGAAGATGCTCACCGATGCCCCCGACGGTGGTGGCCGGCCGTACGGCGGGCACACGACCAACCCGGTTCCCGCCGTGCTCGTTCCGGCCGCCGGGCAGCAGCCGGCCGCACCCGCCGGACCGGCCACCCTCGCCGACATCGCGCCCAGCGTCCTCGCGCTGCTCGGGCTCGCCCCCGCGCCTCGCATGACCGGGCGGCCCCTGTGGTGAGCGCGGAGACCCACCGGCACCGCACCGACCGCACGTCCCCTTCCACCTCCATCGAACCGGAGACATCCCGATGACCTCGCGCCCCAGGCTCGCCCTCGTCGGCGACCGCAGCGACCGTGTTCCCGCCCACGCCCGGTTCGACGAGATCGTCCCCGCCTTCGGCGTCGACGTCGACTGGCTCCCCAGCAGCACCGTGACCGAGGCCATCGCCGAGTACGACGGGATCTGGGTGGTCCCCGGATCGCCGTACGTCAGCCAGGCGAACGTGCTCCTCGCCATCCGCACCGCCCGCACCCTCGGCATCCCCTACCTCGGCACCTGCGGCGGCTTCCAGCACGCGCTGATCGAGTACGCGCGCAACGTCCTGGGCCTGGCGGACGCGGAGGACGTGCAGTACGACTCGGAGGCCGCCACGCCGCTGATCGTCCCGCTCTGCTGCTCGCTGGTGGGCGAGACGGCGCCGCTGTACTTCGCGCCCGGCAGCCGGCTGGCCTCCGCCTACCCGGACCTGGTGGAGACCGTGGAGACGTACCACTGCAAGTACGGCCTCAACCCGGACTACGAGGACAAGATCCTCGCCGGAGCCCTGCGCATCAGTGGCTGGGACGCGGAGAAGGCGCCCCGCGCGGTGGAGCTGCCCGACCATCCCTTCTTCGTCGGCAGCCTCTTCCAGCCCGAGTTGTCGTCGTCGGCGGCCCGACTCCACCCGCTCATCAGGGCGTTCCTGGACGCGGTCGGCGAGCGGGCGCGTCGCGGCCATTGACATGACGATCACTCTGATTCGATACTTGTTTAAGTAAAGAGAGTTCGAATCAGATGAGCGGGAAGGAAGTGAGTCATGACCACGGACTCGACCGAGGCGGCCGAGCAGGAGCCCGTCGGCGGATTCGTCACGGACCCGACGGCCACCGCGGGTGCCTCGCAGGGCGGCTGCTGCGGCGAGCCGGCCGATGCCACCGGCTCGGTCGCCGGCGGTCAGGGCGGCGGCTGCTGTGGTGAGCCCGGCGGCGGCTGCTGAGAAAGACGCCTCAGATGAAGGACACAGTCCAGGGCCGGGAGCCCGTCGCGGCGCGGTCGGCGGCGGACGCGTTCGACGCGGACCGAGCCGTGACGACGCTCCGGGCCCTGTGCACGCCCGACATGCAGGGGCGTGCGCCCGGCACGGCCGGGCACGAACTGGCGGCCGAGTTCCTCGTCGCGGAGCTGACGTCGTACGGCCTCGCGCCCGTGCGCGAACGCTTCGCCATCCGCGAGATCATGCGACTGGCGGGCCCGCCCACCCTCCGGGCGAAAGGCGGACGGCTCGACCGTGAGCTCGTCCACCGCGCCGAGTTCGCCGAGCACCCGCGCTCGGGACCGATGCCCGGACCCGTCACCGGAACGGTCTCCGCAGACGCGGGAGCGGGGGAGTGGGCAGCGCTGCCCACGGTCCCTCAGGGGAACGCCTTCGCGGAGCTCGCCGACGCTCTGGCGGCGCGCGGCGCGGTGGGCATCCTCACGGCGCAGAACGCGGACGCCTCGGGATTTCTCACCAAGCGGGTCCAGGGCCCCGCGCCGGTCGGCCTCCCCGTCGTGGCCGTACGGCCGGATCTGCTCGCCGACGCGGTCGGCGGCGTGGTCACCGCCCATGTGCCGCTGGTCCGTGTGCCCGCCACCGGCACGAACATCGTCGCCACCCTGCCGGGCGGCGACCCGGAGGCGAAGCCCATCCTCCTCACCGCGCACTACGACGGAGTCGGATCGGACCCCGAGCGGCACTTCCCGTGCGCGGGCGACAACGCCAGCGGAACCGCGGTGATGTGCGAGGTCGCCCGCGTGCTGACCTCGTCCGAGCCGCTGCCCCGGCCCGTCGTCCTCGCCCTGGTCGACGCCGAGGAGATCGGCACGCTCGGCTCCGGCCACCACGCCCGCACCCTGCGTGAGGCGGGCGTCGAACCCGACGCGATCAACCTCGACATGGCCGGCAAGTTCAACGGCAAGATCGCGATCGAGCTCGGACCGGCCGACCCGGCCCCGCGGCACATCATCGCCGCACTCGACAGCGCGGGCCGGCGCCTCGGCATCCAGCTGTACGCGGGGACGGTGTCGTCCGACAACCGGCGCTACGCGTCCGCCGGCTTCCCCGCGGCCGGCATCGGCGTCGGCGCGGCGCACTACCACTCGCCGCTCGACGGCCCCGAGCGGATCGACCCCGACGCGCTCGGCAAGGCGGGAAGGCTCGTCCTGGAGACGATCCACCACCTCGCCACCCGGAACTAGTTCTCTCTCACCGTCCTTTTCCGATTCAGGAGTATCGCCATGGCCGCGGCCCAGCAGTCCGTCTCCACCCAGCTCATCCAGCTCGCCCCCTCGGTCGGCGAGCACCACGCCGCCTTCTCCAAGAGCTACCAGGAGTTCTTCGGCGCCGTCTTCGACCACGACGCCCTGGAGCCCAGGACCCGCGCCGCCGTCGCCCTGTGCGCCGCGCTCATGCAGGACCGCGAGGAGACCGTGCGGTCCTTCCTCGCCGCCGCCAAGAAGCTCGGTCTGAAGAACGAGGAGATAGGCCAGATCGCCGGCATCGTCGAGGCGATGAAGCTCGACGCCCTCCAGCGCCCCGCCGTCCAGGCCGTCGCCGCCGCGGCCAAGAAGGCCAACACCTGCTGCTGATCCGGTCGTCGCTCGTCGCCGGGTTCCCATCCGACCTCACCTCGAAGGACCGCAGCACGTGACTGATCCCCTCAACAGCGGCGCCGGCTCCGTCGTCGTGCTCGGAGGCCGCAGCGAACGCGAATTCGCCGTCGTGCGCGACCTCGGGTACCGCGTGGTGCTCGTGGACGAGCAGGTGCCATGGCACTGCATGCCCTGGGTCGACACCCACCTGGACGTCGCGCTCGACGACTGGGACGCGGTGGCCGACGCCATTCGCGCCGAGCTCGGCGACGAGGCCCCCGTGGCCGTGCTCACCCACACGGAGCCGCGACTGCCCCTGATGGCCCACCTGGGCCGGCTCCTCGTCGACGCCCCTCGGGGCCTCGACGGGACCGCGGCGACGAACTGCCGTGACAAGTGGCGCACCCGGACCGTGCTGAGCGAGGCGGGTCTGCCCGTGCCCCGCTTCGCGCTCGCCGGCACCGTGGAGGAGGCGATCGCGGCGGCCGAGGACATCGGCTACCCCGTGGTCGTCAAACCCCGGGACGGAGCAGGCGCGTTCGGGGTGCGGTGCTGCCAGGACGAGCGCGAACTGCGCGCGGCCGTCGGTGCCCTGTTCGCCTCTCCGGCCGGCTCCCTGGCCGGAGCTCTGATCGAGGAGTACGTCGACGGGCCCGAGTACGCCGTCCAGACCCTCACCCAGGACTCGAGGACCAGCGTCCTGAGCGTCTTCCGGCAGCGCATGACTCCGCCGCCGGTCTTCGTCGAGCTGGGATACGAGAACCCGAGCGGACTGTCCGCGGAAGAGCGCGACGAACTGGACGGACTCATGCGGGACGTCCTCGCCGCCCTGGGCGTGCACGACTGGATCAGCCACACCCAGATCCGGCGCGGCCCGGACGGATTCCGCGTCATCGAGGTCAACGCGCGGCGCCCCGGCGGCCGGCTCGTCGAGATGACCACCGCCGTCAGCGGCGTCGACATGACGGAGGCCGTCACCCGGCAGGCGCTCGGCCTTCCGCAGGCCGACGCGAAGGCCGCCGTGCCGTACGCGCGCTACGCGAGCATCGTCTTCGACACCGCGGGCACCCTGCTGTACGACGAAGTCGACGCGGAGCCGGGGCCGTTCGGCCCGATCGTCGAGATCGAGGTCGAACCCGGCGAGACCGTCCGGCCCAAGGAGCATCCCCACGGCGGTGTCTACGGCCGCATCGTGGTCTACGGCGAGACGCCCGAGGAGCTCGACCGGGCGGAGCAGGAGGTCCGCAAGGCCCTCAGCCTGCAGGTGGTGTTCGCAGACGGCCTCGGTCCGGCGGAGACCGACAGCCGCGAGTTCAAGTCGTGCTGCTGAGGTGGCGCGGATGAACCTCACCGAACCCGCCCCGAAGATCCTGGCGCCGCACCGGATCGAGGTGCGGACCTCCATACGGACGGTCGACGCCGAGCGGTGGAACCACGTCGTCGCCCGGGCCGGCGGGACCGTCTTCCACACGTGGGAGTGGCTCGCCGCCTTCGAGGACGCCCCGCCGGGCCGCTTCGAGCCCCGCCACCTGCTGGCGTACCACGGAGACGACCTGGTCGGGGTGTGCCCGGCGTACGTCGTGCACGAGTGCCCCCGGCTCTCCTACCTGACCGACCTCGCACAGCTCGACCTCGGCGGTCCGGTCCTCCTGGCCCACAGCCTCGCCGCGCTCGACGGCGGTCCGCTCGCCCTGCCCGGCCACGAGGACGCGCTGGTCTCCCTGCTCGGCGCCCTGGAGACGACCGCGGGCGACGAGGGCGTACGGACCTGGGGCGTGGCGAACGCCCCCGCCGGCGACCTCGGCGGACTGCTGCTGCGGCACGGCTACGCCACCGCCCACATCACGACCTCGTACCGCTGCTCCACCGACGTGCCCACCGTCGCGGACTACTGGGGCTTCGTCCCCGGGCGGCTGCGCCGCAAGCGGGAGAAGGAACGCCGGGTCTCGGGCCGCGAGTTCACCGTGGCGGAGGCGCCGGCGGACGCCGGCACCCTCGTACGCCTCCTGCACTCCATCCTCGAGAACCGCGGAACGCCCACGGACGTGCTGCCCGAGACCTTCCTCCACGCGGTCAAGGCCCGCCTCGCTCCGTACGAGCGCATGGTGACCGCCGCCGACGCCGACGGGCGGACCGTGGCGGTCTTCGCCGGCTGGCAGTTCGCCGGGAAGTGGTCCATGTGGCTGGCCGGACTCGACACCGAGCGGCTCTCCCACTTCGTGCCGTACCGGGCCATGGCCGCCCGCCTCATCGAGGGCGCGGTCGCCACCGAGGTCGGCTCCATCGACCTGGGCCGGTCCAACGGCGTGGAGAAGCGCAAGCTCGGTGCCCACCCCGTCCCGCTCTACCTCGCCCTCAACACCTCCGACCGCGCCGACCGCGCCGCCCTGCACGCGGCCTGCCGACGCCTCGAGGAGCGGTGCCAGGGCGCCGACGAGCAGCTCGACATCGTCAGGCGGTGCTGCTGATGAACGCCGACCTCACCGCCGACACGCGACCGAGCGTGGCGTGCGTCTCGGGACGCCGCGTCGTCGACGTCCTCAACCGGCTCGACGTGCGGTCCGTCCTCCTCGACAACCCCACACCGCTGGACCTCGCCTGCCAGGTCGACGTCCCCCTGGACATCGACCTGGACGACTGGGACGCCGCCGAGGCGGCGCTGCGCTGGCTGCATGCGAGCCGCCCCATCGACGCGGTCTTCAGCGTCTACGACGCGCACCTGCCGCTGGCGAGCTATCTGGCCGCTCGGCTCGGTACCCGAGGCCTCGACCTCCGGGCCGCGCTCGCCTGCCACGACAAGATCCGCATGCGGATGGTGCTCGCCGGCGGGGGAGTGCGGGTCCCCGACCACCTGCCGGCCGCCGACCCGGCCGATGCCGCGGCCGCCGCCCAGCGCCTCGGCCTGCCCGCCGTGCCCGTCGTCGTCAAGAAGGCGACCGGCTCCGGCGGACGGGGCAGCATGCTCTGCCACAGCCCCGAGGACGTGGCCCGCGCCGTGGAACTGTTCGGACCCGGCGCGCTCCTCGTGGAGCGCGCGGTCGAAGGACCCGAGTACGCCGTGCAGAGCATCACCGGCGACGGCCGGACCGAGGTCGTGAGCATCCTCGCCCAGCACGTCGGCCCCGGTCCCCGGCAGGCCGAGACCGGGTACGACTTCCCGAGCGGCCTCGGTCCGGAGCGGGAGGCCGAGGTGGCGTCCTTCGTCACCCACGCCCTGGCCGTCCTCGGCTTCGACCACGCCGTCTCCCACACGCAGATACGGCTCGCGGAGGACGGCCCCGTCCTCGTCAACGTCGCGGCCCGTCCCCCCGGCGGGCAGCTCTGCGCCGCGACCGAACGCGTCAGCGGCATCGACCTCACACGCGCCGCCGCCGAGATCGCGCTCGGGATGCCGGTGACACGGGGGACGCCCTCCGCGACCCGGGTCCTGTACCGGTGCGTCACCTCCGAGAGCCCCGGCACGGCCTGGTACGACCTCGACGGCATCGACGCACCCGCCGTCACGCTCGACGTCGAGCCCGGCGACAGCGTCCGCAGCGTCGACGACCCGCACGGCGGCAGCTACGGCCGCATCGTGGTCTACGGCGACGACCCCGCGGACCTCGAAAGCCGGTACCGCGCCATCTTCGAATCGCTCCGACTCCACGTCGAGCCCGACACCCAGCAGGTGATGCTCCCTTGACCCCTCGCGTCCTCGTCCTCGGCGGCCAGCGCACGGTGCAGCAGCTGAAGGAACACACCGACTACGACGTGGTGTTCGCCGAGGAGAACATGACGATCGATCAGCTGATGCTCGCCGACTACCCCCTGGAGGTCGACTTCGACGACTGGGACGACGTGATCGCCCTGGTCGCCGCGGCCCACGCCGATCAGCCCGTCGACGCGGTCGTCACCGGAGTCGAGCGCCTCGTCCCGCTCGCCGGGCGGCTGCGCGCCGAGCTGGGGCTCGGCCACGGCATCACGGAACAGGCCGCCCGCGACTGCATCGACAAGGCGGCCACCCACCGGCTCCTCGCGGAGGCGGGCGTCCCCGTGCCCCGTAACCGAGTGGTCTCCGGCACCGCAGAAGGAGCCGAGGCCGCCGAGGAGCTGGGCCTCCCCGTGGTGGTCAAACCGCGTGACGCCTCCAGCGCCGCCGGCCTGAAGTACTGCGAGAGCCGCGAGGAGGTGACACAGGCGGTCGGGGACATCCTGACCGGCGGCCGGGACACGGCGCTCATCGAGGAGTACGTGACCGGGCCGGAGATCGGCGTCTTCGCCTCCAGGGTCGGCGGGCGGACCCAGGTCGTGTGGGTGGTCGAGGGGGAGGTCGGACCTCCGCCGACCTTCGTCAAGGTCGGCGGGTTCTTCCCGAGCCGCCTCGACGAGGGGCGGCTCGCCGAACTGGAGGACCTCGCGGACCGGGTCCTCGCGGCCGTCGGCCTCGACGACTGGGTCGCGGCCCTCCAGTTCACCCTCACCTCGGACGGCTGGCGCGCCGGCGAGGTCAACCCCCGTGTGCCCGGGGGCCAGGCCGTCGAGATGATCCGGTCGACCACCGGCTACGAACCAAGCCTGATCGCCACCGAGGCGGCCCTGGGCCGGCACGCCCGGCCCGGGATCCCCAGGGCTCCCTTCGGGCTCTACCGCAGCATCGTCTTCGACGGGAGCGGGCGCATCGACTACGACGCGCAGGCCGCCGGATCACTGAGCGGTCTCGAGTCCCCGGTCCCGCCTTTCGTCGAGTTCGACGTCAAGCCCGGCGACGCCGTGCTCCCCGTCGAGCACCCCAAGGGCGGCGCGTTCGGCCGCATCGTGCTCGCCGGCGAGAGCCTGGAACAGCTGGAGCGCGACTACGCCAAGGTCCGGGAGCAGCTCGCCGTCCGGCTGGTCGACGACGCGGCCGCGGACGCCGCCGTGGACCGTCCGCACACCAGCTGCTGCTGACGACTTCCGCTTGATGAAGATCTGTTGACGGTCAACCAGCGCACGTGATTCGATACTTTTGAAAGTATCGAATCAAGAATTCGGGAGGAGGAAGCATGGCTGACGACATGATCGGCTCGGGCTGCTGCGAGACCAGTGGCGCCGAGGACGTGGCCGAGGACGGCCAGGAGTGCGGCTGCGCCTGCGCCTGCTGCGACTGATCCCGTCCAGGGACGCTACGGCGGACCGCACCCGGCGGGTGCGGTCCGCTGAAACACCACCCACCACCACACATCAGAGGGGGCTCGACGTTGAACGACTCGCTTCGCGCGCTGCGCTTCATCTATGGCTACCCGCTGCGCTACCGCCGCGAGATCATCAGCGCCACGGTGATCATGTTCATCGGCCTCCTGGGCAACATCGCCGTGCCGCTCCTGACCCGCTACGCCATCGACATCGGCGTCCTCGGCGGCAGGTCGAGCAGCCTGCTGGTGACCTCGGCCGGCGTCCTCGTCGCCGGCATCGCCACCACGGCCCTGCTGCACTACGGCAAGCGCATGCGGTTCAACGTGGCCAGCAAGGCCGTCAACGACCTGCGTGAGGACATGGTGCGCAAGATGATGCACCTGGGTCCCGCGGACGTGGCCGAGGCGTCCGGCGGCCGCGCGCTCACCAGGCTCATCTCCGACGCGGTCTCGGTCCGCGGCCTCACCAACGGCGGCCTGCTCGAACTCGCCAACCAACTGCTCGTCATGCTCGCCATGCTGGTCACGGCGCTGATCATCGACCCGCGCACGACCCTGCTGGCCTGCATCCCGATGATCTTCGTCGTCATCGGCAACTTCACCGTGCAGCTCCGCCTGCAGCGGGCCTTCATCGAGCTCAAGAGCCAGTTCACCAAGCTCCTCGCCGGCGTCGGCGAGTCGCTCGCCAACATCAACGTGGTCAAGTCGTACGGCCGCGAGGCGGACGCCTCCGACCGCCTGAACAAGGTCAACGAGGCCCACACGACCCGCGACGGCCAGATGAAGCGCACCTACAGCCGCTGGGAAGCCGTCCTGAACGTCATCGGCGGCCTGCCCACCCCGATCGCCCTGTGGGCCGGCGGCAACGCCGTCCTGAACGGCACCAGCACGGTCGGCGACCTCGTCGCCGTCGTCGCCCTGGTCATGATGTTCCAGATGAGCGTCCACATGCTCGCCATGCACGTGAACGGAGCGTTCCGCAGCGTCGTCACCGCACAGCGCCTGCTGCGCGTCATGGACGCCCGCTCCGTCCTCGCCACCGGAGAGGGCCGCACCGAGGTCCCCGCCGTGGGCGGGATCCACGCCTCCGGCATCGTCGTCGACGTGGCCGGCCGGCGGATCCTCGACAAGGCCGAGTTCCGGGTCGAGCCCGGCGAGGCCGTCCTGCTCACCGGCCCCACCGGCAGCGGCAAGTCCACCCTGCTGCACGTGCTGGCCCGACTGCGCGACCCCGAGGCCGGCAGCGTCACCTACGACGGCGTCGACGCCCGTACGTACTCCTCCGAGGCGCTGCGCCGCCGGATCGTCTGCCTGCCCCAGCGCCAGTGGATCTTCGAGGGCACCCTTGAGGAGAACGTCCGCTTCGCCCGCCCCGAGGCCACCCGCCAGGAGACGGCCGACGCCGTCGAGGCCGCCGGACTCTCCCACATCCCGCTGGACCGGCGCTTCGGCGCCAGCACCCTGGACCTGTCCGCCGGCGAGCGCCAGCGCATCGGCCTGGCCCGCGTCCTGCTCGTGGACCCCGACATCCTGCTGCTCGACAACCCCACGGCGAACCTGGACGCCCAGACCGAGGCCGCGCTCCTGGAGACGGTCCTCCGGGTCCGCCGGGGCCGCACCCTGGTCATCGCCTCCCAGCAGCCCGCCGTCGCCGGCTACGTCGACCGCACCGTCAGCCTCGCCTCCCCGGAGCCCTCCGCGGCATCCGCCGCGGGCGCCACGGCCACCCTCGCGGGCGCGACCAGCGCGGACGGAGGAAAGGAATCATGACCACCACGTCGCCCCGGGCGACCGCGGCGCTCCCGGACGAGCGCGCGGCACGCCGGACGCTCCTGCTCGCCGTACGCCGCTTCCTCCCCTATCTGCGCCCCCACTGGGGCTGGCTGACGATCGCCACGTCCATGGCCGTCGTCAACACCATCGTCACGATCGCGGTGATGTACACGGTGATGGCCGGCATCGGCCACATCGTCCTCGGCGACATGGAGGCCGTCCGCTCGACGGCACTCAACCTCGTCCTGCTGACCGTCCTCGACAACGTCATCCGCATCACCTACAACGCGGCGATGATCCGCGTGAACGAGCGCCTGACGATCACCATCCGCAACGACCTCGTGGCCCGCCTGCACAACGTCCAGCTCTCGCGGCACGTCGCCCAGGAGAGCGGCGCGTGGGTCACCCGCATCCTCTTCGAGGCCAATCGTTTCCGCGGCTTCCTGACCAAGACGCTGATGGAGTTCACCAACAGCGCCATCTGGTTCCTCGCGTTCGCCGTCTTCCTGCTCGCCCTCAGCCCCCTGGTCGCCCTGCCCACACTCTTCACGATCCCGCTGATGGTGTGGATCGCGGTGAAGTGGACGGCACGCCTGCGACCCGACACCCGTGCGCAGCGCGAGGGCTGGGACCAGATGGTCGGCTACCTCAACCAGCGGATCGACGGCCTCGCGGACATCCGCGCCTTCGGCCAGGAGGAGGCGGTCCTCGCCCAGCTCCGCGAGCGCTCGGAGGAGTACAGCGAGGTCCACAACCGGCTCTCCCGCAAGCGGCTCTGGCTCACCTCGCACCTCGGCTTCAGCGTCTTCCTGGCCCTCGCCCTGCTCATCTTCTTCGGCGGCCTCCAGATCATCAACGGGCACCAGCTGGGCTCCGGGTTCTTCTTCGACATGGCCTCCGGCATGATGCCGATGACCTGGATGCTCATGGGCACCGACACGATGATGGCGTCCATGGGCATGGCCTCCGGCACCGCGCTGGCGGCCGGAACCCTCGCCGCGTTCGCGCTCTTCGTGAAGCGCATGCTGAACCCCGTCCGCGACCTCGCCAACCAGATGGGCCAGGCCTCCGACATCGCCGCCTCCGCGCAGCGCATGCTCGACGTGCTCGACCTGGAGGAGGAGCAGAGCGGCTCCGGCACCCTGCCGCCGGTCGAGGGCGCGGTCGACGTCGACGACGTCACCTTCGCGTACGGCGACGGGCCCGAGGTCCTCCACGGCATCAGCCTGCACGCCGAGCCCGGCCAGCACATCGGCATCGTCGGCACCAGCGGCGCCGGCAAGAGCACCCTGATGCAGCTGCTCGTCCGCCTCTACACGCCGAACAGCGGCACCGTCCGCATCGACGGCCACGACCTCGCCGACATCAGCAGCGCCTCCGTGCGCTCCCAGGTGCTCCTGGTCACCCAGGAGGCCCAGCTCTTCGACGGCACCGTCATCGAGAACATCCTCTTCGGCCGGCCCGAGGCCACCGAGGAGCAGGTCGTCGAGGCGGCCAGGGCCGTCGGCGCCCACGAGGTGATCTCCGGCCTGCGCGACGGCTACAAGACCCGGGTCGGCGAACGGGGTTCGCGCCTGTCCGTCGGCGAGCGCCAGATCATCGCGCTAGCGCGGGCCATGCTCGTCGACCCGCGCGTCATCGTCCTCGACGAGGCCATCTCCAGCGTCGACCCGGACCGCCAGCGCCTGGTCTTCGCCGCGATCCGGCGCCTCCTCGAAGGCCGCACGGCGATCGTCGTCGCCCACTGGCTGACCCTCATCGAGGACCTCGACCAGGTCTTCGTCCTGGAGGACGGCCGCATCGTCGAGTCCGGCCGCCCCGTCGAACTGCTCACCGCTGGCGGACGGCTCACCGAGCTCTGCCAGGCCCACGAGGGCCGCACCCGCAAGAACACCACCGGAAAGGACAACGCCCATGTCTGACACCAACCTCGGAAACATGTTCTGGAACGCCGCCCAGGGGACCGCGGCCCCGACGGTCGAGGCGCCGAAGGCGTCGTCGTGCTGCGGCCCCAAGCCGGCCGCCGAGGCCGCCAAGCCCGCCGAGGCGGAGCAGGCCGCCGCACCGAAGAAGTCGTCCTGCTGCGGCCCGAAGCCCGCCGCCGACGCCGCCGAGGCCCCCAAGAAGTCCTCGTGCTGCGGCCCCAAGCCCGCCGCGGAGACCGCCGAGACCGCCGCGACCGCCGAGGCCGCGGCGCCCAAGAAGTCGTCCTGCTGCGGCTGACCCGCACCCGCCCACCCCTTTCCGAAGGAGCACAGATGACCCGGCGCACGGCCACCTCCCGGCCCGCCGCACGCGGCACGAAGGCAGTGCGCCTGGCCGCCGTGACGAGCGCGGCCCTGGCCGCGGTCCTCGTCACCGGATGCGGCACCCCCGCCTCCTCGGCCGGCGGCAGCGCGGGCGGCACCGCCCTCGACGCGAGCTGCCGCGGTACGAAGACCGAGGCGGGCCTGGAGATCACGCTCGCGGTCAGCCCCTGCCCCGCCAAGGGCGGAGGCGCGGCCGCCACGGCGACCATCACCGTCAAGGACGCCGCGGGCAAGGCGGTGGAGGGCGCGAAGGTCGAGATCAACCCGGAGATGCCCAACATGAAGATGAAGGGCGGCAACCAGTCCGCCGAGGCCAAGGGCGACGGGTACGAGGCCAAGCTCGTCCTGGGCATGCCCGGCGACTGGCTGGTCTCGGTGGTCGTCACACCGGCGTCCGGCAAGGCCGCCACCGCCGCGTTCGACGTGAAGGCGGAGTAGGCGTCGTGCTCAGTACCCGAGCGCGGACCCTGCCCGCCTCCAGCACCGCCGCCCTGGACGCGCACATCAAAGCCCTGCTCGCGGAGGGCGCCGACATCGTCAACCTCACCGGCGGCGAGCTCGACTTCCCCACCCCCGAGCAGGCGGCCGACGGGGCGCGACAGGCGATCGCCGAGGGCCGCACGCGATACACCCCCGTCGCCGGCATCGCACCGCTGCGCGAGGCGATCGCCCGGCGGCTCGCCACCCACTGGGGCTGCGCCTACGAAGCGAACCAGATCGTCACCACGAACGGCGCCAAGCAGGCCCTCGCCCAGATCTTCACCGTGCTCTGCGAGCCCGGCGACGAGGTCATCCTGCCCGCCCCGTACTGGGTGAGCTTCCCGCACATGATCGCCCTCGCCGGGGCCGTCCCGGTCGTCGTCGACACGGCCGGCACCGGCTTCAGGCTCACCCCCGAGGCGCTCAGGGAGCGGATCACCCCGAAGACCAGGGTCCTCCTTCTCAACAGCCCCTCGAACCCGACCGGCGTCGTCTACACCCGTGCGGAGCTCCAGGCGCTGACGGCCGTGGCCGTCGAGCACGACCTCGTCGTCGTCAGCGACGAGATCTACGGAGACCTCGTCCACGAGGGAGCCGTCTTCACGAGCGTGGCCTCCCTCGGCCAGGACGTCGCCGAACGGACGGTCACCATCGGCGGGTTCTCCAAGACCTACGCGATGACGGGCTGGCGCATCGGCTTCGCCGCCGCTCCCGCGCCCGTCGCCGCCGCCCTCTCGGCCGTACAGGGACACACCAGCTCCGCCCCCTCCTCCATCTCCCAGTACGCGGCGCTCGCCGCACTCACCGGCGACACCGACATCGAACTCGCGCGACGGGCGGGCGAGCTGAACCATCGGCGGACCCTGATGCGGGACGGCCTCGCGGCCCTCCCGCCCCTCCGGCTCACGGCCGACCCCCAGGGCGGCTTCTTCGCCTTCGTCGACGTCCAGGGTCTCTACACCCGGCCCGACGACGACGCGGCCACCGTCGCCCGGGACCTCCTGGAGCACGCCGGAGTCGCGGTCATGCCCGGGCGCGACTTCGCCGCCCCCGACCACGTGCGCCTCTCGTACGCGGTCGGCACCGACGACATCTCCCAGGCGCTGCACCGCATCGGCACCTATCTGAAGAGCACCGACCCGAAGAGCACCGCCCCGAAGACCACCGACCTCAAGACCAGCAACGAACGGAGCACCTCATGAGCGACATCGCCACCACCGTCTTCGACGTCCGCGGCATGACCTGCGGCGGCTGCGCCAAGCGCATCCGCACCGCCATCGAGACGGACCTCGGCGAGGGCACCGAGGTGGTCGTCGACCACAAGGCCGGCCGGGTCACCGTCACCGCGCCCGGAGGGGTCGACGCCGGGTCGGTCCAGGCGGCCGTCGAGCGCACCGGGTACGAGTTCGCCGGAACGGCCGCCTGACCGTGAATCCGCCCGCCAAGCTCGCCCTCTTCGCCGTCGGCCTCGTCGCCTGCTTCGGCATCTCGTACCTGCTCGGCAGCGCGCTGCCGCCCTTGTAACCCCAGTCCACCGTCCTAAGGAGTACGCAGTCATGGCAGGCACTGCCACGACGGCACCGGCCGTGGTCACGCTCGACATCGGCGGCATGACCTGCGGTGCCTGCTCGGCCCGGATAGAGAAGAAACTCAACCGCCTCGAAGGCGTGACCGCCGAGGTCAACTTCGCCCTCGAACGGGCCCATGTCAGCTTCGACGAGCGGCACTCGGTCGACGACCTCATCGGCACCGTCGTGAAGATGGGTTACACCGCCGAGCTTCCGCCGCCCCCCGAGGCGGCGGCCTCGGCGGCGCCGGACGCCGCGGAGACGGCCGAAGAGGCCGCGGACCGCGAACTGGCGGCCATGCGCCGGCGCATCCTCATCTGCCTCGCGCTCACCCTCCCGGTCATCGCCATGGCCATGGTCACGCCGCTCCAGTTCGACAACTGGCAGTGGCTCTCGCTCACCCTCGCCGCACCGGTCGCCGTCTGGGGCGCCTGGCCGTTCCACACGGCCGCCTGGAAGAACCTCAAGCAGGCCGGCGGCACGATGGACACCCTGGTGTCCGTCGGCGTCCTCGCCTCCTTCGGCTGGTCGCTGTACGCCCTGTTCTTCGGCTACGCGGGCATCACCGGCATGCGGATGCCGTTCCTGATGACCCCCACCCCGGGCCAGGGCCTGCACCACATCTACCTGGAGGTCGCCACCTCCCTCACCCTCTTCGTCCTGGTCGGCCGCTACGCGGAACACCGCGCCAAGCGCCGGGCGGGCAGCGCGGTGCGCGCCCTGCTCGAACTCGGAGCCAAGGACGTCACCGCCCTGCGCGCGGGCCAGGAGGTCACGATCCCGATCGGCGAACTCCGGGTGGGAGACCAGTTCGTGGTCCGCCCCGGCGAGAAGATCGCCACGGACGGCGTGGTCGTGGACGGCACCTCCGCGGTCGACGCGTCGATGCTGACGGGGGAGAGCGTCCCCCAGGAGGTGACCGTCGGCGACAGCGTCGTCGGCGCCACCGTCAACACCAGCGGCCGTCTGACGGTCCGGGCCGAGCGCGTCGGCGCGGACACCCAGCTCGCCCACATCAGCCGGCTCGTCTCCGACGCGCAGGCGGGCAAGGCGCCGGTGCAGCGGCTCGCCGACCGGATCGCCGCCGTCTTCGTACCCGTGGTCGTCGCCATCGCCTTCTGCGTCGGCGGCTTCTGGATCGGCAACGGAGGAGACTCGGCCGTCGCGCTCACCGCGGCCGTGGCCGTCCTCGTCGTCGCCTGTCCGTGCTCCCTCGGCCTTGCCACCCCCACCGCCCTGCTCGTCGGCACCGGGCGTGGCGCACAGCTCGGCATCGTGATCCGCGGACCCCAGATCCTGGAATCCACCCGTCGCATCGACACCGTCCTCCTCGACAAGACCGGCACGGTCACCACCGGCAAGATGCGGCTCGTCGAGACCGTCTGCGCCGAGGGCACCGCCCGGGACGAACTCCTCACCCTGGCAGGGGCGTTGGAGCACTCCTCCGAGCACCCCATCGCCACCGCCGTCACCACCGCGGCCAAGGAGGTGGCCCCGGAGCTGCCCGCGGTCGCCGACTTCCGGGCCAGCGCCGGCTTCGGCGTGGTCGGTACGGTCGACGGACGCGAGATCGTCGTCGGCCGCCCGGGCTGGGTCGGTGAGCGGATGAGCACTCCGGACGGCCTCCGGAGCCGCCTCGCCGAGATCGAGGGCAGCGGCCACACCCCCGTGGCCGTCGGCTGGGACGGGCGGCTGCGCGGACTCCTCCTCGTCGCCGACGAGGCCAAGCCCACCAGCCGCCGTGCCATCGACGAGATGCGCGGCCTGGGGCTCAACCCCATCCTGCTGACCGGCGACAGCAAGGGCGCGGCCCGCCGTATCGCCGACGAGATGGGCATCACCGAGGTCGAGGCGGAGGTCCTGCCCCAGGACAAGGCGGCCGTGGTGCGCCGACTGCAGGACGAGGGCCGGAACGTGGCCATGGTCGGCGACGGCATCAACGACGCCGCGGCACTGGCCCAGGCCGACCTCGGCATCGCCATCGGCGGCGGCACCGACGCCGCCATCGAGGCCAGCGACATCACTCTCGTACGGGGCGACCTGCGCGACGCCGCCGACGCGGTCCGCCTCTCGCGGCGCACGCTCGGCACGATCAAGGGCAACCTGTTCTGGGCGTTCGTCTACAACCTCGCCGGCATCCCCCTCGCGGCCTCGGGAGTCCTGAACCCGATGATCGCGGGTGCGGCGATGGCGCTCTCCAGCATCTTCGTGGTGACCAACAGCCTCAGGCTGCGCCGCTTCAGGTCGTCCTCCCGGCGTGACGACGCGAGGGCCGAGGCCGAGCTTCTGGCCCCCGCGAGCCCCAGTCCGGCGGCGGTCTCGTGATCGTCAGCTCCATGGGCCTGCCGATGGCCCTCGTCGACGTCGACCAGGCGCTGAGCGGTGACTGGCGGGCGTACGAGGGCAAGGTGGACCTCATCAGGGTCCAGGATCCGCCCGTGGAGTCCTGGACCCGGCTGAGGGAGGCCGGATTCCTGCCCAAGCCGCAGGTGGTGACCTGGCGGGCCGAGGTCCTCGACTCCGAGGAGCGGTATCTCGGCACGCTTCCCCGCAAGGACCGCTACGATATCCGGACGGCCTATCGGAGGGCCGGCGAGGGCGACCTCCGGGTCGGGACGGAGCCGCTGACGGCGGGCCTGCTCGACGAGTTCCTGGCGTTGTACGAGCGCCAGGTGGCGGCCATGCGTCACGGCTGGGCCGTCGCCGTCGAGCAGCGGCGGAACATCCTCGCCGAGGCCGAGAGCTACTGCGCGGTCGTGATTCGCTCGCACGGCACGCTCGTGGCCGGCTGTCTGAACCAGGACGTGCCGGCCAAGGACGAGGTCCGCGCCCGCTTCTCGGCCGTGAGCTCGGACCGGCGCCACGACAGCCTGGCCCGGCTGCTCTACTGGGAGATGCTGCGCGAGGCGCGGGAGAGGAAACGGCGCTGGGCCTCGCTCGGCCGGGACATCAACCTCTACGGCCATGTGGTCAAGCCCGGGCTGTTCAGTTTCAAGTCCAGGCTCGGATTCGCCGCCGTACCAGGGCAGTTGCTGGAGCCGGGCAGCGGATCGCACCAGGCCGACCGGGTCGTGCGCTTCAAGGAACTGACCGACCCGACGCTGCTGTTGTCCTACGCGCCGGTGGCCGGGGAGGCGGCGGCCCTGGCCGCTCCGCTGCAACTGAACCTGTGCACCCCGTCGGAGGAACTGGACACCGGCCCCTACCGTGGCGTCGGCCTCGCGGGCACCAGCGTGCACACCGTACGCCCCACCTGAGACCGCGGGCGGGCATCGTGATCATCCCCCGTACACGATGCCCGCCCGCTTCACGTCTGCCTGCCGTCAGGCGCGGGCGGGCATCGCCAGGAGGGACGCCAGGGCGGCGAAGACGTCCGGGTCCACCCGGTAGTAGACCCACGTGCGACGGCGCTGGGAGGTGAGCAGCCCGGCCTCGCGCAGCTTCTTCAGGTGATGGGAGACCGTCGGCTGGGAGACGCCCACGTCCGCTATGTCGCACACGCACGCCTCGCCGGCGGGGTGGGAGGCCACGCGTGACAGCAGCCTGAGGCGGACCGGGTCGGACAGTGCCTTGAAGACGGTGGCCAGCCGCTCGGCGTCCAGCGTCGAGAGCTCCGCCGCGACGAGCGGAGTGCAACAGGGCACCGCCCCCTGCGACGAAGGGGCGGCCTCGGGAACCACACTCAGGTTCGACATTCTTCTATTTTTGCATGCGTCGAATTATGGCCGCAATGGGTTCGGCGGCCCCGTGTGCGCATACGCAGGCCTCCTCGGTGGTGCCTGTGGGGCGTTTATTCGACATTCTTCTATGTTGACACTTGTCGAAGTGTGCGGCAGGCTGGTCTCAGATTAGACGTCCGTCTAATCAATGCAGCGGGGATCCTCCCGCCGACAGCGAAGGACAGAGCCCCGATGACCTCCACCGATGCCGCTGAACTCCCCGTCGTCGTCATCGGCGCCGGTCCGATCGGCCTCGCCGCCGCAGCCCACCTCGTGGACCGGGGCCTGAACCCGCTGGTGTTCGAGGCCGGGGACACCGCCGGAGCCGCCGTACGCGACTGGTCCCACGTGCGGCTGTTCTCCACCTGGGACGAGGTCATCGACCCGGCCGCCGAGAAGCTCCTCGCGGCGAACGGGTGGCAGCGGCCCGACGGCGCCGCCTACCCCACCGGCGGCGACTGGGCCGAGTCGTACCTGAAGCCCCTCGCCGACGCACTCGGCGACCGCGTCCGCCTGGCCACGACCGTCACCGGCGTCTCCCGCGCCGGCCGCGACCGTGTCGTCGACGCCGACCGCGACGAGCAGCCGTTCACCGTCCACGCCGTCACCGCCGACGGAACCGAACTCCGGCTCCTCGCCCGCGCCGTCGTCGACGCCTCCGGCACCTGGGCCAAGCCCGGCCCCTCCGGCGGCAACGGCCTGCACGCCCTGGGCGAGCGCGCCCACGCGGAGCGCATCGCCTACCGCGTGCCCGACCTCCGCGACCCCGAGACCCGCGCCCGCCACGCCGGCAAGCGCACCGCGGTCGTGGGCAGCGGCGCCTCCGCCTTCACCGCCCTCGTCGCCCTCGCCGAGCTCGCCGCCTCCGCACCGGGCACGCGCGCGCTGTGGGTGCTGCGCCGTGGCGTCACCTCCGCCACGTACGGAGGCGGCTCGTCCGATCAGCTCCCGGCCCGCGGCGCCCTCGGACTCGCGGCCAAGGCCGCGGTCGACGCCGGCCACGCCGACGCCGTCACCGGCTTCCGTATCGCCGAGATCGAGAAGAACGCCGACGGCACGCTCACGCTCGTCGCGGAGGACGGCACGCGCACCGAGCCCGTCGACGAGGTCATCACCCTCACCGGCTTCCGCCCCGACCTCTCCTTCCTCGACGAGCTCCGCCTCGACCTGGACGCACGACTCCAGGCACCCGTCGGACTCGCCCCGCTGATCGACCCCAACGTCCACTCGTGCGGCACCGTCTACCCCCACGGCGCCAAGGAGCTCTCGCACGGCGAGAAGAACGTCTACCTCGTCGGCATGAAGTCCTACGGCCGCGCGCCCACCTTCCTCGCCATGACCGGTTACGAGCAGGTCCGCTCGATCGCGGCGGCCCTCGCCGGAGACCACGAGGCCGCCGAGCGCGTCGAGCTGACGCTGCCGGAGACCGGCGTGTGCGGCGGCTCCGGCCTCTTCGACGCCCCCGCCGAGGAAGCGGGCGGCAGCTGCTGCGGTGCCCCCGAGACCCTGCAGATCGAGACCATCGGCCTGTCCGGCCGCCCCGTCGGCAGCTGACCCCCGATGAGACCGGTCGCAGCCGCCCGGCCGCTCGCCCCGCCCCAGGGGCGACCGCGCCGGGCGCTGTGGGCGCTCTGCCTCACCCAGATCACCGGCTGGGGCATCCTCTACTACGCCTTCCCCGTACTGAACGCGGAGATCACGGCCACGACCGGCTGGTCCGCACGCGCGACCACCGGCGCGTTCTCGCTGGCCCTCGTCGTCTCGGCCGTCTCCGGCATCTTCGTGGGCCGCCTCATCGACCGCCGAGGCCCCCGGGCGGTCATGACGGCCGGATCCGCCCTGGGCGGGATCAGCCTCGTGGTCATCGCCACCGCATCCGACCTCCGTGCCTTCCTCATCGGCTGGGCGCTGGCAGGGGTCGCCATGGCCGCGACGTTCTACCAGCCGGCCTTCGCCGCCCTGACCCGTTGGTGGGCGCCCGACCACGTCCGCGCACTCACCGCCGTCACGCTCGCCGGCGGTCTCGCCTCCACCGCCTTCGCCCCGCTCACCGCGGCCCTCGCCGACCGGTTCGGCTGGCGGGACACGTACCTGGTCCTCGCCCTGGTGCTCGCGGCCGTCACGATCCCCGCACACGCCACCGCCCTCAACGCCCCATGGCCCGCCGCCGTGTCGGCGAATCACGAGCACACCGACGCCTCCGGCATCGCGCGGAGCCGGGCGTTCGGCATGCTCGTCGCCGCGATGACGCTCTCGGCCTTCGCGACGTACGCGGTCGTCATCGCCCTCGTACCCCTGATGGTCGAACGGGGCTTCTCCCTGACGGCCGCCGCACTCGCCCTCGGCCTCGGTGGGGCGGGCCAGACCGTGGGCCGCCTCTTCTACGCGCTGCTCGCCCGCCGCACCGGACCCCGCCCGCGCCTCGCCGTGCTCATCGCGTGCGGCGGCCTCACGACAGCGGCCCTGGCCGCGATTCCCGGTCCTTACGCGCTGGTCGTCGCACTCTCCATGACGGCCGGCATGATCCGGGGGAACCTCACCCTCGCCCAGGCCACCGCCGTCACGGAGCGGTGGGGAGCGGCCCATTACGGCAGGCTGTCCGGGCTCCTCGGAGCGCTTCCGACCGCCGCCGGCGCCTTCGCCCCTTTCGCGAGCGCGGCACTCGCGGTCTCCTTGGGCGGATATCCTCACCTGTTCGCCCTGCTGGCGGCGGTCGCGTCCGTCGCCGCCCTCGCCGCCCTTCGTACCTGACCGCACGCCACAGCACCGCCATCATCGCGACAGCACCGCCATCACCGCCATCACCGGAAGAAGGGAAGTCCCCGACATGAGCAGGACGTTCGACGTTGTGGTGATCGGCGGTGGCCAGGCCGGACTCGCCGCCGGCTACCACCTGCGCCGAGCCGGCCTCGACTTCGTCGTCCTGGACGCGGGCACGGCGCCGGGCGGCGCCTGGCGGCACGCCTGGGACTCCCTCCACCTCTTCTCCCCGGCGGCGTACTCCTCCCTCCCCGGGCGGATCATGCCGCCGCAGCCGGGGGAGCAGTTCCCCGAAGCGGGACACGTCGTCGAATACCTCACCGACTACGAGCAGCGCTACGACCTCCCGGTCGTCCGCCCCGTCCGCGTCCGAGGCGTCCACGACGAGGGCGAACTCCTCCGTATAGCGGCGGACTCCGGCACCTGGCGGGCCCGCGCCGTCATCAGCGCCACCGGCACCTGGTCCCGCCCCTTCGTACCGTCGATCCCCGGCCGGAAGGACTTCCGGGGCCGACAACTCCACACCGTCGAGTACGACAACGCCGCGAGCTTCGCCGGACAGCGCGTCATCGTCGTCGGCGGCGGAAACTCCGGCGCCCAGATCGCCGCCGACCTCGCGCACGACACCCGGCTCACCTGGGCCACCCTGCGCGAACCCCGCTACCTCCCCGACGACATCGACGGCCGCGCCCTCTTCGACGCCGCCACCGCCCGCCGCCGCGCCCTCGACGAGGGCCGCCCGGACACCGGAGGCGTCTCCGCCCTGGGCGACATCGTGGCCGTCCCACCCGTCCGCGAGGCCCGCGACTCCGGCCTCCTCAAGGCCACCCCGATGTTCGACCGCCTCACCCCGACCGGCGTGGCGTGGGCCGACGGCATGACCGCGGAGGCGGACGCCGTCATCTGGTGCACCGGCTTCCGCCCCGCCCTCACCCACCTCACCCCCCTCGCCCTCCGCACCCCCGACGGCCGCATCCCCACCCACGGCACCCGATGCGCCACCGATCCCCGCATCCACCTCCTCGGCTACGGCGACTGGACCGGCCCGGCGTCGGCGACCCTGGTGGGCGTGGGCCGCACGGCGAGGGAGGCGGCCCGGGCCATCGCCGAGCACCTGCGATGACGTCAGGGCCCGGCCCAGGCGGCGTCGGCCCGGACCGACGCCGGCGCCGGCGTCGGCCCGGACCGACGCCGGCGCCGTCGGTCAGGCCATCAGCGCCCGGATCGGCATCGCGATGTAGAGCGCCAGCAGACCGACGGCCGCCACCCCGAGCGAGACGGAGTCGTCGGAGAACGTCCCCGAGAGGTAGGGCAGGGCGGCCAGCATCACACCTGTGACGGCGGCGGCGTGCACGGTCTGGGCGATCGGGGACCACGCCTGCTCCTGGAGGCTGTCGGCCTCCGCCGCGATCGCCGTCGGGAGCATGCACGCCAGCACCAGGATCAGGGGGAGGAGCACGACGGCCGTCCCCGACAGCGTGAGCCCCCAGTCGCGATCCACGTAGCGGCCGAGCGAAGCGCCCTCCTCCACCACGCCGCCCAACTCGGTGGCGGCGGGCGCCCACAGTGTCCGCACCCGGTCGCCCGGCTTCGGCCTCTTCTCGGTGTAGGCGCCCTCGGAGCGGACCCGGCTGCCGTCGGGGAGCGTCAGGAGCAGTGTGGCGTGGTGGCCCGTCACCTCGTCCTCGTCATCGCGCATCTCCGTGACGTCGGCGACCTCGGCCACCGTGGCCGTCGAGTACGCGGCTCCGGCCCGGACCAGTGAGCGGACGTGCTGCGACGTGTGCGACTGACCGAGCACGTTGAGCGCGGCGAGGGAGGCCAGCATCAGCAGCCAGACGGCGGCCTGCCGCAGGTACACCCAGGGCACGCTCTCGTACTCGGACGTCGCCAGCCGCCGGAGAACACCGGGCCCCTGCCGGCGTTCACCACCCGAGCCCTTCGCCAGGGACACCGGCCGCGCCGGCGACGTGTACGGCATCCAGAGGTAGGTGTCGTCCGACCACCAGACCCAGAGCGCGACGACCCGGAGCCAGACCAGGCCGATCGCGGCCCAGGTCATGGCCACGAGCCCGGGCGCGGGCAGCGCCACACCGGCGGGCAGCCCCGCGACCCACACGCACAGCACCGCCGCCCCCGCGAAGGCGAGCACGCCCGACATCCGTACGAACCAGGCCAGCATGCGACCGCCCCCCCCGTTGATCGATGCGGCCGAGTATCGCAGTCTCGCGCCGTGGAAACGAAGCCGCGCCGACTGCGGCGGAGATGACACCATGCGGCGGTATGGCAGATGAAAGCACCAGTGGATTCCAGGCGGGCCAGACGGCACTCATCGTCCGGATACCGGAGGCGGAGCCATCCGTCGGCCGGTGGCGCGCACGGCTCGACCCCTCGGCCCGGGCCGGAGTGCCCGCCCACATCACCGTGCTCTTCCCGTTCCTGGACGAGAGCCGAACCGACGCGCTCGTCCACTCCGCACTCGCGGACGTGCTGGGCAGCCACCCGGCCTTCGACCTGCGGTTCGAGAGATGCGGACGGCTTCCTGGAGTGCTCCATCTCGTTCCCGACCCCGGCACGCGGTTGCGGCAGCTGACGGAGGCGATCGCCGAGCGCTGGCCCGAGGCCCCGCCGTACGGCGGCCGATTCACGGAGATCGTGCCGCACCTGACCGTCGCGCAGGGGCAGGAGGACACCGTCCTGGAGGAGATCGAGGCGGACCTCGTCGGCAGGCTGCCTTTCACGGCTCACGTCTCGTCGGTCGAACTGATCGTTCACGACGGCGTGAAGTGGCGGGAACGGGCGTCGTTCGCACTCGGAGCACGACACGGGTCATGAAGCCCGGCCGGCGAGCCGTGGGCCGGAACGCACGTCTGATGGGGCCGTTCGGCCCCTTTTGTCGGAGTGCGCGCCGCGCGTTCACTGCTCATGGATCTCCGGCCGGCCGACGCTCCGGGACGTGGGCCGGGGATCCGCCGAGCAGTTCTCCCGCGAAAGGCACGCACATGGCTGGTCAGACCACACCGGCACCATCGGCACCATCGACGCCGGGACACGTCGTCGTGGTGGGAGGCGGCGTCTCCGGTCTCGCGGCCGCCCACCGACTCGTCGAGGCGGGCGCCCGGGTGACGCTCCTGGAGGCCTCCGGGCGGCTGGGCGGCAAGCTGTGGGCCGGCGAGATCGCGGGCGTGCCGGTGGACCTGGGAGCGGAAGCCCTGTTCGCGCTCCGGCCGGAGGCGGTCGACCTGGCCCGTGCCGTGGGGCTCGGCGAGTGCCTGGAGCCGGCCGTGACGACCTCCGCGACCGTGTGGAGCCGCGACGCCCACCACCCCATGCCCCGGGGCCACATCATGGGGGTGCCGGGCGACTGGGCGGGACTGGAGGGGCTGGTCTCCCCGGCGGGCATCGCGCGTATGAAGGAGGACCGCACCCTGCCGCCCACCCCCGTCGGAGAGGACGTCGCGATCGGCGCGTACGTCGCAGCACGGTACGGCCGGGAGGTCGTCGACCGGCTCCTGGAGCCCCTGCTCGACGGCGTGTACGCGGGGGACGCCTACCGCATCTCGCTGCGCGCGACCCTTCCCGCCCTCTACGAGGAGACCCGGAAGCACGGCGCGCTGCTCGACGCCGTCGCCTCCCTGCACCGCAGGCCCTCGCCCACCGCGCCCGCCGGTCCGGTGTTCATGGGCATCTCGGGCGGCATCGGCCGACTGCCGGGCGCCGTCGCCGACGCCGTGCGCGACGGGGGAGGGGAGATCCGGCTCGACAGCCGGGTCCTCGGGCTGACCCGTACCGAGGACGGCTGGCGGATCCGCCTGACCGATGGCGTCCTCGCCGCCGACGGCGTGGTCGTCGCCGCCCCCGCCGGGGCGGCGGCGGACCTGCTGCAAGCCGAGAGCCCGGCCGCCGCGGCCGACCTGTCCGGCATCGAGTACGCCTCGCCCGCCCTCGTGACACTGGCCTTCCGCCGTGCCGACCTGCCCGTGCTGCCCGGCGGCAGCGGATTCCTCGTACCGCCGGTGGAAGGGCGCACGATCAAGGCCGCCACACTGCTGTCCCACAAGTGGCGCTGGCTGCGTGAGACGGCCACCGGACTCTTCGTCCTGCGCGCGTCCGTCGGCCGCTACGGGGACGAACGGGCGCTCTCCCTGGACGACGCCGAGCTCGTCCGGGCCGCCCGCCGCGACCTGGGCGAGATCCTGGGGCTGACCGCCGCTCCGGTGGCCTCGCGGGTCAGCCGCTGGCACGACGGACTGCCCCAGTACGCGGTCGGGCACACCGCGCGGACCGAGCGGATCCGGGAGGCGGTCGCGAAGCTGCCGCGCATACGGGTCTGCGGAGCGGCGTACGACGGCGTCGGCATCGCCCACTGCGTGGCGAGCGGCCGGCGGGCGGCCGACGAGGTGCTGGGCGCCGCGTGACGCCGAAGGCTCACCGAGCCGCGGGGCGTGGCGCGAGGGGCGCGGGGGCGGGATCCTGGTAGCAGGAGGGCCGCGCGGTGCCTCCGCGCGGCCGCCCGCACGAGGAGGCAGGCCATGACACGGCACCTGGAGTGGAAGGTCGGCCTGGATCTGGTCGAGGAGAGCGGCAGGACCAAGGCGGAGGCCCGCCTGGACACCGGCACGTCCACCCTCACCGGTCACGGCAGCGCCCGTTGCAACCCGGCGGACGTGGACGTACCGGTGATCGGCGACGACCTCGCCGCGAGCCGGGCCATGAAGGATCTGGCCGGAAAGCTGATGAGGGAGGCCAACCGGGAGATGGAGGCCGTGGGCGCCGACACCGTGCCCCGGCGCACCGGACCCGGATACGGCTGGCCCGAGGCGGTCGAGTGACCGCCCGCCGTCGGTGAACCCCACCGTCCCGGCCCGCCGGTGCCACCCGCACCGGCGGGCCGGCGGTGTGATGCGGGCCGGCACGACCCCGGCGGCGCGGGGCCGGCCCGCAAGGCCGGCCCGCAAGGCCGGCCCGCAAGGCCGGCGGCGCGAGGGGCCCACAGCGCGAGGCCCACAGCGCGGCGGGCTCGTTCCGGCGGGCGGTCAGTCCTCGGCGGGCGCCGGCCCGTCCTCGTACGTCAGCCGGTCCACGACCTCCACGACCCCGTCCACGTCCTCGCAGAGGCGTACGAAGATCGGCGCCAGGCTCTTGCGCGGCAGGGTGCCGGTGAGGGTGACCCGGCCCTCGGCCACGTCGATGTGCAGGGAGGCGGGGGAGAGGCGCAGGATGCGGGTGACCACGTCCTCCACGATCTCCTCCTGGATCGCGCGGTCGCGGCGCAGGAAGAGCTGCAGCAGGTCGGTGCGGCTGAGCACGCCGATCAGACGCCCGTCCGCGTCCACCACCGGCAGCCGCTTCACCCGGTGCCGTTCCATGTGCCGGGCCGCCTCGACCGCCGTCCAGGACGGGCGGGCGCTGACCACGGGGCTGGTCATCATCGCCTCGGCGGTGCTCGGGCCGTCCTTCGCGGTGTGCCGCCGCAACAGGTCCGCCTCCGAGACCACGCCCACCGGCCGGTTGTCGGCGTCGACGACCGGCACGGCGGTGATGCCGTACTCGTCGAGCAGCCGGGCGATCTCCTTGAACGGCGTTCCCGGCTGCACGGCGACCGCGGTCGGCGTCATGAGGTCGGCGACACTGCGGTGCCTCATTGTTCGTCCCGTCCCTTCTCGACTCCTTTGTCCATGATCCCTCACGGATGCCGGACTGCGGGAGGCGGCCCCGGTACACGCCGACCCGGGCCCAGGACGGGTTCCCGTCGGTGTCGTCCTCGGCCGGGAGGAGGGAGTGCTTGAGCCCGGCAAGATCCGGAAGGCACGGCCCAGGTCGGGGCCGGTGCCCCCGTACGGGCCGCGGCGGCTCGTCCGCCGTCTGCTCGCTCGCCGAACACCCCTGCCAGACAGGTGTCGAGCACGTCCACCGCGTCCGGTGCGACGCGCGCCCCGAGATATCCGTCGGGCCGTACGAGGAAAGCCGCCGGCGCCGTCACGGAGTACCGCCGGGCGAACTCGCCCCGCGCGTCCCGGTAGACGGCCGGCCCCGCCGCCGGGGCGGCACCGTCCGGCGTCCAACCCGGCGACACCCCACACACTTCGACCGCTCCGCCCGACAACTCGACCGCCCCTCCCGCACCCGCACCCGCGCCCGCACCAGCGTCGAGGGTCGCGGGCATGGCCGTCCTCAGGCCCGGTCGAGCACCCGGCGCAGCGCCGCCACCGCATGGTCGCGGTGCTCGTCGAGCCACCGCAGCGCCGCCGTCTCGTCGCCCTCGGCGACCGCGGAGACGACCGCCCGATGCTCGTGGACGGCCCGCTCGCGGTGCGGGTCCTCGGCGTAGTACAGCGCCCGGTACGCGTCGGTGGCGTCCCACAGCGTGGCGATCAGGCGCACCAGGCGGGGCATCCCGGAGGCCTCGATCAGGGTGAAGTGGAAGCGCCTGTTGGCCTCGGCCATGACGGTCACGTCACCGGCCCCGGCGGCCCGCTCGACCTCCTCCTGGATCCGTTCGAGGGCGTCGGCGAGGCCGTCGGGGGCGCGGACGAGCGCGGTGCGCACCGCCTCCGTCTCCAGGAGCCGGCGGATCCGGTAGATCTCCTCCAGGTCCGCCAGGGACAACTCGGCGACGTAGTAACCCCGGTGGACGTGGTGCACCACCAGACCCTCGGCCTCCAGGGTCTTCAGGGCCTCGCGCAGCGGCACCCGGCTCACGTCGAGGCGGGCCGCCAGGGCGTCCTGCCGGATCGGGTCGCCCGGCCGCAACTCCCCGGTGGTGATGGCCCGGCGCAGCTCCGTGAGCACGAACTGCTGGGCGGTCGGGGGCCGCCGCCGTTGCACCGCGTCGCTCATCGCCCGCCCGTCCCTTCCTCGATCGGTTCCTCGGACCGCTCCGTCGGTTCCGCCGGTCCCGCCAGTTCGGCGAGTATCTCGGCGGTGTGCTCGCCGAGGCGCGGGGGCGCGGAGCGGTACACGGCCGGCGTGGCGCCGAAGGCGACCGGGTGGGCCACCTGCCCCGGTCCGGCCGCGTCCGTCGGGACCCGCGGCGCGAGCCCGAGCCGCTCGGCGAGCGCGAACGCGCCCCCCAGGTCGTTGATCGGCCCGCACGGCACCCCGGCCGCCGTCAGCTCCTCGAACCAGGCGTCGGCGGTGCGCTCGGCGAGCCGCCGGGACAGTTCGGCGCCCAGCTCCTCCCGGTGCGCGACCCGGGCCGAGTTGGTCGCGAAGCGGGGGTCGTCGGCGAGGGCCGGGGCGCCGATCCGCCCGCACAGGGCGCGGAACTGACGGTCGTTGCCGACGGCCAGGACCAGCGGCCGGTCGCTCGCCTCGAACACCTCGTACGGGGTGATGCTGGGGTGCCGGTTGCCCAGGGCGCGCGGTACGACCCCGGCGGCGAGGTGCGCGGCGGACTGGTTGGTGAGCGCGGAGAGCAGCGAGGTCAGCAGCGAGACCTCGATCCGCTGGCCCTCGCCGGTGCGTTCGCGGTGTCGCAGGGCGGCGAGCACGCCCATGCCCGCGTGCAACCCGGTGATGACGTCGACCAGCGCGACACCCGCCTTGGTGCCGGCGCCACCGGGCTCGCCGGTGACGCTCATCAGCCCGCCCATCGCCTGCACCAGCAGGTCGTAGCCGGGGAGCGCGGCTCCCTCGGCCGAGCCGAAACCGGTCACCGAGCAGTAGACGAGTCCGGGATTGGTCGTGCGCACCCGCTCGTAGCCGAGGCCGAGACGGTCCATGGTGCCCGGGCGGAAGTTCTCCACCAGCACGTCGGCCCGGTCCACGAGCGCCCGGGCGGCGTCCAGACCGGCCGGATCGGCGAGGTCGAGGGCCACGGAACGCTTGTTGCGGTTCACCCCGAGGAAGTAGGTGGCCTGGCCGTCGGCGAACGGCGGGCCCCACGCGCGCGTGTCGTCGCCCGCGCCGGGCCGCTCGATCTTCACGACCTCGGCGCCCAGGTCGGCGAGGAGCATCGTCATGTACGGCCCGGCGAGCACCCGGCCGAAGTCCGCCACGACGATCCCGGACAGGGCGCCGCCCGGGACGGGCTCAGCCTGCTGCGCGTGCATGCCGCTCTCCCTTGCTGGTGATCGGAATCCAGCGGACCGTAGCCAATGGAGATCACATATTCAATACTGGATCCAATATCCGGTCTCCCGCTACGCTGCCGCTCGCCGAGTTGTCACAGTCGCCAGGAGGCCGTCCGTGAAGTCGCCGAATCCGTCGCCCGTCCACCCGCTCGATCTGCTCTCCATCGACGGACTCCTCACCGATGAGGAGCGGGAGATCCGCGGCACCGTACGCACCCTCGCCGACCGCGAGCTGCGCCCGCACATCGCGGAGTGGTTCGAGTCCGGTGTCATCCCGGCCCGCGAACTCGCCCGCACCCTCGGCGGCCTGGGCGTCCTCGGCATGCACCTGGAGGGCTACGGCTGCGCGGGGACCGACTCCGTGGCGTACGGCCTGGCCTGCATGGAGCTGGAGGCCGTCGACTCCGGACTGCGCTCCCTGGTCTCCGTACAGGGCTCGCTCGCCATGTACGCCATCTGGAAGTACGGCTCCGAGGAGCAGAAGCAGCGCTGGCTGCCCGGCATGGCGGCCGGCGAGTACATCGGCTGCTTCGGCCTCACCGAGCCCGACGCCGGCTCCGACCCCGGCGCGATGCGCACCCACGCCAAGCGCGACGGCTCCGACTGGGTCCTCAACGGCACCAAGATGTGGATCACCAACGGCTCGGTGGCCGACGTCGCCGTCGTCTGGGCCCGCACCGAGGACGGCGTCCGCGGCTTCGCCGTGCCCACCGACACCCCCGGCTTCAGCGCGCCCGAGATCAAGCGGAAGCTCTCCCTGCGTGCCAGCGTCACCAGTGAGCTGGTCATGGAGGACGTGCGGCTGCCCGCCGACGCGATGCTTCCGGAGGCCCGCGGCCTGTCCGGCCCGCTCGGCTGCCTCAACGAGGCCCGGTTCGGCATCGTCTTCGGCGCCCTCGGCGCCGCCCGCGACTGCCTGGAGGCGGCGATCTCGTACGCGGGCGACCGCACCGTCTTCGCCCGCCCGCTCTCCTCGTACCAGCTCACCCAGCAGAAGCTGGCCGACATGGCCGTGGAGCTCGGCAAGGGCATGCTGCTCGCCGTCCACCTCGGGCGCCTCAAGGACGCCGGCACCCTGACCCCCGAGCAGATCAGCGTCGGCAAGCTCAACAACGTGCGCGAGGCGATCGCCATCGCCCGCGAGTGCCGCACCATCCTCGGCGCCAACGGCATCACCCTCGAATACCCGGTGCTGCGTCACGCCAACAACCTGGAGTCGGTGCTCACCTACGAGGGCACCAGCGAGGTCCACTCGCTGGTCATCGGCAAGGCGCTCACCGGTGAACAGGCCTTCCGCTGAGTCTGGGTCTGGGTCTGGGTCTGGGGTTGAGTCTGGGCCCGAGCCTGAAGCCGCGGCTGAGCGTGGGCTGAGCCGCGGCCGGCCGATCAGCCTGCCGTGACCCGGCCGACGAAGCCGTGCAGATTGCCCATCATGCGCGCGAGCTGCTCGTCGAGGGTCAGCGACTCCTCGTGCCGCTGCCCGCGAAGTTTCGGCTGCCGCCTGCCCCGTACGTACAGCGGGCAGGCGAGGTCGGCGCAGATGTACGTCCCGACCGTGTTGCCCTCCCGGCCCCGGGTGCCGGCCAGCGGCGCGGCCAGCAGCGTCACGCCCGAGGAGGCGTGCGAGGTCAGACAGATCTGGCACATGCTGGACTTCATCGCGCTGGTGCGGCCGACCGCCGGCACCCGCAGCGTGACGCCGACCGGCCCCTCGGGGCCCGGCACCACGACATGCGCGCGCAGCGGCGCGCCCGGGTCGACCCAGCCCAGGAAGTCCAGGTCGGGCCAGGGCAGCTCGGCGAAGTCGAGCGGCAGCCTCATCCGGGCCGCGTCACCCTTCGTACAGTTCACGAAGGACGCGCGGATCTCTTTCTCGGTCAGTGGTTCCACTCGCTCGACCGTACACACGGCCCCTGCCCCGGGCATCCGATTATCGGTGCGCCCACGGTGAGGTGTACGGCTGAGGCGTGCGGCCGAGGTGTACGGCTGAGGCGTACCGTTCACGCCTCAGTCCTCAGGCCACCCAGTCCGGCAGCGCCGGGTCCGCGAACGGTGCCGGTGCCCCGGCGAGCGCTGCCGCGAGCCGCTCCGCCGCCGTGTCGTACACCTCGGCCGGCAGCGCGTACGGAATCCGCAGCCGGTGCTCGTGGGTGCCCGGATCCACCCCGAACCGCGCGCCGCCCTCCACCCGCACCCCGTGCCGCAGCGCGTGCTGCGCGAGCTGTGAGGCCATCGGCCGGCCCAGGTCGATCCACAGGCACAGACCGCCCGGCGGCAGCGTCCAGCGCCACTCCGGCAGATGCGTGGCGAGCGCCGCCACCAGTGCTTCACGGCGCCGCCGCAGCTCCGCGGCCCGCCCCGGCAGCAGCGGGTCGATCCGGTCCAGCAGCGCGACGGCCACCAGCTGGTCCAGGACCGAGCCCGCCAGGTCGTGCGTGATCCGCACCCGCGCCAGCTCCGTCACCACCCGTGCCGAGGCCCGCGCCCAGCCGACCCGGAGGCCGCCCCAGCAGCTCTTGCTCAACGAGCCCACACCGATGATCTGCTCCCCGGCCCCCGGCCCCGCCGAGCCCGCGAACGGCCGCGGCGCCGGCACGTCGAGCGCGATGTCGGACAGCGTCTCGTCCACCACCAGCCAGGTCCCGGTGGCCCGCGCCGCCCGTGCCACCTCCCGCCGCTGCTCCTCCGGCATCAGCCGGCCGGTCGGATTGTGGAAGTCCGGGATCAGATACGCGAGCCGGGGTGCCGTCTGCCGCAGTGCCGCGTCGATCAGCCCGCTGTCCCAGCCCGCCTCGGTGACCGGCACCGGGGTGATCCGCATCCGCCGCCCGCGCATCGCGTCCAGGGCGTTGGTGTACGAGGGGTTCTCGGCGAGCACCCGGTCTCCGGGGCCGCCGAGCAGGGCGAACGCCAGGGCCAGCGCCTGCTGGGCGCCCGTGGTGACGAGGATCTGCTCGGGCCGGGTGGGCAGTCCGCGCGCCGTGTACCGGTCGGCGATCGCCGCCCGCAGCTCCGGCAGCCCGTACGGGTGGTAGCCCTGGCTCGCCGCGTAGCGCGGCAGCTCGGCGGCGGCCCGCGCCAGGGCGTCGGACAGCACGTCGGCGGGCGCCTCGGGCGCGGCGAGCGCGAGGTCGATCACCGTGCCGGAGTCGCCGTGCAGCGCGGCCGGGCCGACCGGCGGCTGCCCCTCCGGCAGCGCGGTCCAGGTGCCCGCGCCCTGCCGGCTGTGCGCGTACCCGCTCTCCCGCAGCAGGTCGTACGCGCCGGTGACGGTCGTACGGGACACCCCGAGGGCCACCGCGAGCTCCCGCTCGGCGGGCAGCCGAAGGCGCAGCGCGACCCGTCCGTCGAGCAGCGCCTGCCGCACCGCCCGGGCCAGCTCGCGATAGCCGAACCGCCCGTCGGCCGGCGGCGTGAGCAGGGTCGCCAGCTGGCGTCCGCTCAAGGTGCGGTCCGACACGGTGCCCACGGAGCGGACCACTCGACCGTCTGCCATGCCAATCACTCCTCATTGGCTGTGCTCTCCAGGCCAATAAGGCTACAGACTCCCCTCAGTGGCCTGATGGCCCTGGGGAAGGAGCGTGGAACATGTCCGGACGGTTCACCGATCGCGACGAAAGGACCTGGCAGCGGCGGACCGAGGAGAGGATCGCCGAACCGTGGGACCTCGGCGCCCGGCTCCGGTCCCTGCTGGCCCGCCTCCGCGCCCGCGCCGCTCCGGAGAGCTGCGGGCCGCCCGCTCAGATCAGCGGCTGACGGCCGGGCGCGCCCGGCGCCGGCGGGTCCGACGAGGACACGCTCGGCGACAGGCTCGCCGAGGTGCTCGCCGACGCGCTCGCGGAGTTGTCGGTCGTGGCGCCGTCCGTCGTGGCGCCGTTCGAGGTCAGGTCGGTGGCCGGGGTCGACGCCGAGGCCGTCGACTCCGTGGGGGTCGACGGGGTCGCGGGCGACGAAGGTGTCGAGGTCGAGGGGGTCGGCGTCGGCGTGGACGGGGTCGGCGAGGTCGGGGTGAGCGTCGACGGGCACGGCGAGGGCGTCACGCCGCCGCTGGGCGTCGGGGTCTGTGTACCCGTCACCGTCACGCACGGCACCGGAGACGACGGCGACGTCGAGGGAGACTTCGACGGGGTCGGCGTGGGCTGCGGCGGGGGAGTGGTGTGGCGGTCGTGCTTGCCCGTGTCGCCCGACTGCCGGGCGATCCAGCGGTCGGTGTTCGGGTCGTAGATCACGAAGACGTTGATCACGGTCACCGAGGGCTGCACGTACACGACATTGCTCGTGCGGTAGCCCGGCCAGGCCTGGCCGACCGGCTTCGGCGACTTCTGCGCCACCGGCGGGGTCAGCGGGTTGCCGCACGCGCAGCGCACCCGTGGCACCCCGTGGTCGTCCACCAGGACGGCGGTGCCCGCCTGGAGCACCGACTGGTACGGGGTCGCCTTGCCGCCGCTGAAGCCGTGGTTGGTGACCCGGGTGTCCACGCGCAGCTGAACCGACGTCAGGGAGCGCAGGAATCCCGGGACTTCGTTGGCGGACACGCCGACGGTGGAGGCGAAGGCCGCGTTCTTGGCGGGTTCGTCGGCGAGGAAGCGGATCTGCTGTTCCACGTCGCAGGCCGCCGTGCGGTGCGTGCCCCCGTACAGGCCGGGCGTCGAACCCGTCACGCTGCGCGTCGCGTTGGTGTCCTCGCCGGACGCGCTGGGCAGCGCGGGCGGCGAGATGGTCGCGGCGTCCGTGCGGGCCGTGGAGCGGGTGAAGGGATCGGGGCCGCTCGCCGAGGTGTTCTGCAGGAACACCTCGCCGCCGCCCGCGCCGCCGCCCTGGTTCGACTTGTCGCCGCCGCTCTGGGTGAGCACGACGACCAGCGCCACGGCAGCCACCACGACGGCCGTCAGAGAGGCGACCTTGGGGATGGAGCGGTACCAGGGGCCGCCGCCCCCGCCGTCGGGTGCGCCGCCGCCCGTACCGCCGGAATCACCCCCGCCGCCCGAGCCGCCACCGCCGCCCCCGCCGCCGCGCGAGCCGTCGTGCGGCGGGGCGGGCGGGGGCGGGGGAGCGGTCTGGCCGGGGCGCGTCGAGGGGCCCGAGAGGGGCCCCGAGGGCGGGCCGGTGGGAGGCACCGAGGGCTGACCGGACGGTGGGTGGGAAGTCACGTTTTTCCCTTTCTTCCGTTCCGCGCCCATTGTGTGCTCCGATCCGGTGCCGCCCGCAAGCGGACGGCACCCGCCGGTATTAGCGTGGGCACCGTGAGCACTCGGCTCCCCACCCCACCCCGCCCGGCCGCGCCCCCCGACACCGCCGGGCAGGCGGCCCGCAGCGCCCTGTGGGCCCTTGCCGCCGTCGTGGCGGGCGTCCTCGCGATGGGCGTCACCGCCGGCCTCGGCCTGTGGGCCGCCGGCGCGGCCGATCTCCCCGGCGGCACCGGCGCGTTCATAGCCGTCCTCGCCGCCGTCGTGGTCATGGCCTCGGGCGGCCAGATCGCCCTCTCCGGGGACGCCGGAGCCCTTGCCGGCACACAGGCCGAACTCACCGCCATGCCGCTCTCCGTCACCCTGGTGGGCGCACTCGTCACCGGCGCCGTGTTTCTGCGACCCCTGCGCCACCACGCCGTCGCCCCCGCCCGCGCGCTCCTCGCCCTCGCCGTCCCCACCGTCCTGCTCTGGCTCGCCGCGCTCGGCGGCCTCTCCGCACTCGCCCGGCACGACTTCCCCATCAGCCTCGGCGGCGGCACCAGCGAGGACACCGGGGACCTCGGCGACCTCTTCAAGGACCTGCTGGACGCCGCCGACCCCAAGGTCGGCTTCACCACCGACGTCGGCCCCACCCTCTTCTACGGCCTGCTCTGGATCCTCGGCGTCCTCGTCGTCGCCCTCCTGGTCTCCCGCAGCGCCCCGCTGCCCGCCCGCTACGTCCGCCGCCACCAGGCCGTCCGCCCCGCCGCCTCGGCCATGCTGCTCCTGCTCCTCGCGTACGTGGCCGTCGCCCTCGTCATCGGCCTGGTCGTCGCCGCCACCAAGGGCCACACCGCCGAGACCTTCGCCGTGCTGCTCCTCGGCCTGCCGAACGTCGCCTGGCTCGCCCTCGGCGTCGGCATCGGCGGCTCCTGGGAGGGCCGCGTCGAGGGTCCCTTCGGCCTGCCCATGCCGCAGATCCTCGACTCCGTCCTGCGTGGCGGCGACGGCGGCAAGGACCTCTCCACCGTCGACCTCGGCTCCCTCGCCTCCTACGACGCCCGCGCCTGGTGGCTGCTCCCCATCGCCGCCGTCCTGATCCTCGGCGCCGCCTTCGTCATGGCCGTCCGCTCCCCGGCCCGCGTCAGGCCCTGGCAGCACGGCCTCCACCTCGGCGTCGCCTTCGGCCTCGCCGTCCTGGTGGTCATGCCGCTCACCCTCGTCGAGGCCCGCTTCGGCCTGTCGATCCTCGGCATCGGCGACCTCGGAGCCCTCGGCGCCGAGGTGATCCTGCGCCCCAACCTCTGGGCCATGTTCGGCCTCGCGGTGCTCTGGGGCATGGTCGCGGGCATCATCGCCGGTTTCCTGGCCACCCGGGTGCGGCGCCGCGGCGAGGTCCCGGCGGACACGTCCCGTACGGAAGCCCCTCAGGCGCCTCGGGCCCCCTGAGGGGTCGCGGCGCAGGCGCGGTCGCCCGCGTCGTCCAGCAGGAAAGGCACGTGCGAGGTGCTGCCGCCGTGGCGCAGGGTCAGCAGGATCTCGCCCTTGGTGTAGTCCGGGAACCACACGGCGTACAGCGTGCGGGCCCCGCCCGAGACGGTGCCGACCCGGATGACCTCTACGGGAGTGCCGCTGCAGCTCGCGGCCGTCACCTGGGCGTGGTCGGCCGCGAAGATCCGGCCCCAGCCGTGGGCGAAGGAGGTGAAGAGCGGGCTGACGCCGCCCGCCTGCTTCAGCGGCGGATCGTGCGGGTTCGTGCTGCAGCCCCGCGTCCGGACTCCGTCGACGCCGACCGTGGCGTCGCACAGCCGCCCGTCCGCCGTCTCCCACACATAGGCCGCCGCCCCGGTCGGCCACGCGTCCACCAGCATCAGCCCGCCCGGGCCTGCCGCATCGTCCGTGGTTGCGAGGGTCCGGACCAGCTGCCCACGAGTCCGGTCGGCGACCTCCGCACGGGACGGCGGCGACGGAGTGGGCGCGGCCGTCGGCGACGAAGAGGCGCCCGAAGAGGCGCCCGAGGGCCCGGAGGCCCCCGTGGACGCCGCCGCGCCGGGCGCCCGCCCGCCCCCGGAACAGCCCGCCAGAGCCGTGACCAACAGTGCCGCCCCAACGGCGGCACGAAGTACGTAACGCATGATCCCCCCGGTTTCGCCGATCATCCCCTCGGTGTCGCCAGATGATCGCAGCGGCGCACCCGTGGCCGCAATCGTGATCCGCTCAGGAACCCAGGGACCTGAACACCGGCCGCGCCCACGCCGGCGGCTCCGGCGGCGGGCTCACCGGGCGCTCCTCGGTGCCGCCGCGGAACGGGCGGCGGCTGCGCTCGCCGCGTTCCAGGGCCGCCCGCAGTTCCGCGACGAACTCCACGCACGTGGCGTACCGCTCCTCCGGCGCCTTCGCCAGGGCCCGCGCGAAGACCTCGTCCGCGGCCTCCGGGAGGCCCTCGCGCTCCTCCGAGAGCGGGGGCGGCGGGTCGTACTGGTGGGCCCACAGCAGGGCCATGTCGTCGTCCCTGCGGAACGGCGGCACCCCGGTCAGGGTCTCGAAGACCACACAGCCCAGGCTGTAGACGTCGCAGCGGCCGTCGACCGGCTTGCCCGAGATCTGTTCCGGGGCCACGTAGTCGAGCGTGCCCACGAACTGGCCGACGGTGGTGAAACCGGTGAGCGACAGGGACTTCTTCGTCAGGCCGAAGTCGGTCAGATAGACGTGCTCCGGGTGCTCCCGGTCGGTGCCCTCGGCCACCAGGATGTTCCCCGGCTTCACGTCCCGGTGCACCAGGTCGTGCGCGTGGGCAGCGTCCAGGGCCGAGGCCACCTGGGCCGCGATCCGGCCCGCCGCCACGGGGTCGAGGGGGCCCTCCCGGTCGAGCAGGGCCCGCAGATCCTGCCCGGGGACGTAGCGCATCGCGATGTAGAGCACACCCTCCGTCTCGCCCGCCTCGAAGACCGGCACGATGTGCGGATGGTCGATCGCCGCGGCGACCCGCGACTCGTGCGCGAAGCGCTTGCGGAAGGTGTCGTTGCGGGCCAGCTCCGGGGCGAGCAGCTTCAGTGCCACCGTGCGCTCCAGTCGTACGTCGAAGGCCCGGTACACCACGGCCATGCCGCCGCGCCCGATCTCCTCCTCCACCAGATAGCCCGCGATCCGCTTGCCGAGCAGCCCCGAGTCCCGGCCGGCGGCGGGCAGCCCGGGGTGGGTGGTGGGGTGCGGCTCCGCACCGGGGGCCGTGTCCTCGTGGTCCCGCGCCATCAGCCCTCACCCGACCCGTCCGCCGGCGGTGGTGGCGGCGGTGCGACGACCCGGGTGGGTTCCGGGACCACCGGCGGGCCGGGCTCCGACGGCCCCGGCTCCGGCGCGCCCGGCTCCGGCCCGTCCTGGCGGAGCTGCGGCACCACCTGGGTCGGCTCGTGCCCGAGGTCCGGCGCCGCGGCGGCCGCCGCCGACGGCCCCGACGAGGCCGCGTACGTGCTCAGGCCGGTGCCGTCGCAGTACACCCAGCGCTCGTGCTCCGCGTCGTACAGCCACAGCGACTCGCCGTCCACGACCATCCCCACCCGCAGCCCCCGGGTCCGGGTCCGGAAGGTCTCCCCGTCCGCCCGGCCCGCCGCCAGTTCCTCCGCCGCGCGCCGATAGCGCCCGAGGGCGTCCTCGGCCCGGGCCATCAGCGGCCGGGGATCGGCGGTACGGGCGGCGGGTCGGCCAGCGGCGGGCGGATCGGCCGGTACGGAGACGAGCAGCCGCGCGTCCACCCACGCCGACCAGCCGTTGGAGCACAGCACCTGCCCCCAATCGCCGACCCGCGCGGTCAGCCGAACCGGCAGGAACGCGTCGAGGGACTGCGTCGGCACCGCCGGATCCGGCGCCTCCCAGGCCGGCAGCCCGTCGCCCGGCACCACGTGCGTGGGCCGGAAGTCCGGTACGCCCGCCTCGAAGCCCGCACCCGCACCCGCCCCAGCGCCCACGCCGGTGCCCGGGGCAGGCGCGCCGCCCGCCCCGTACTCCGGCATCCCGTCCACAGCCACCACGGCTCCCTGCCTCCGCTCGCTACCCGCGCATCACGACCGGCTCGTGCCGACGCAGCAGCCGGGACACCACGACCCCCAGGACGACACACAGCACCACCAGCATGCCCATGTCGAAGAGCCACGCGCCCACCGTGTGGGCCATCAGCGGATCCGCCGTCTTCTCGCCCGGCACCGTCTTCCCGATGTCGATCGTCGCGCCCATCGCCGCGAACGCCCACCGCGACGGCACCAGCCACGCCAGCTGCTCCAGGACCGGCGTACCGCGCACGTTCAGGAGCGCGCCGCAGAACACCACCTGCACGATGGCGAGGAGGACGAGCAGCGGCATCGTCACCTCCTCCTTGCGCACGAGGGCGGAGACGAACAGGCCGAGCATCATCGCCGTGAACGCGAGCAGCGCGACGGCCAGGGTGATCTCGACGAGCGGCGGCATCAGCACCCCCTTGCCGCCCGGCACGTTCAGCGGCACACCGATCAGTGCCACCAGGGTCAGCACCACCGCCTGCACGACGGTGACCACGCCGAGGACGACCACCTTGGACATCAGATACGCCGAGCGCGACAGGCCGACGGCTCTCTCACGGCGGTAGATCGTCCGCTCCTTCACCAGCTCGCGCACCGCGTTCGCCGCGCCCGTCAGGACGCCGCCGACGCACAGGATGAGCAGCACGTTCAGCGTCGACTCGGGGTTGAGACTGCCCTCCGAGAGGGCGCGTGCCATCGCGCCCATGACGAACGGCAGCGCCACCATGATGGCCAGGAAGGTCCGGTCGGCGGACAGCGCCGCCGCGTACCGCCGGACGAGGGTGCGGAGCTGGGAGCCCCAGCTCTGCGCCTTCGGCGGCGGCTCCGGCGCGCGGGGCGACCCGACGCCGGCGGCCGCGCCCGGTGCGGGCTGCCGTACCGACGGGTCCTCGATGTACTGCCGGTGGAAGCGCGAGGCCCGGAAGCGGCCCGCCCAGTCGCGCTCGCGGTCGTTCTCGAAGGCCTCGAAGGCCTCCGGCCACTGCGCGAAACCGAAGAAGTCCAGGGTGTCGCCGGGCGGGCCGTAATAGGCGACCCGGCCGCCCGGCGCGAGCACGAGCAGCCGGTCGCACACGTCCAGGCTGAGCACGCTGTGGGTGACGACGACGACCGTCCGCCCGTCGTCCGCGAGCCCGCGCAGCATGTGCATCACCGAGCGGTCCATGCCCGGGTCGAGCCCGGAGGTCGGCTCGTCGAGGAAGAGCAGGGAGGGTTTGGTGAGCAGTTCGAGCGCCACGCTCACCCGCTTGCGCTGGCCGCCGGACAGGCTGTGGATCGGCTGCCCGGCCCGCTCCTCCAGGCCCAGTTCCCGGATCACCTCGTCGACCCGGGCGCGCCGCTCGCCGGGCACGGTGTCCTCGGGGAAGCGCAGCTCGGCGGCGTACGCGAGGGCGCGCCGCACGGTGAGCTGGAGGTGCAGGATGTCGTCCTGCGGGACGAGGCCGATGCGCTGGCGCAGCTCGGCGTAGTCCCGGTAGAGGTCGCGGCCGTCGTAGAGCACGGTTCCCCGGTCGGCGGGCCGCTGCCCGGTCAGCGCGCCGAGCAGGGTCGACTTGCCCGCCCCGGACGGGCCGACGACGGCGAGCAGGCACTTCTGCCCCACTGGGAACGAGACGCCGTCGAGCAGGGTCTTGCGGCCGTGGTCGACGGTCACCGCCAGCTCCTGCACGTCGAGCGAGACCTCGCCGGTGTCGGTGAACTCGACCAGGTTCCCGCCGATCAGACAGAAGGCGCAGTGCCCGATGCCGACGATGTCCTCCGCCGTCACCCGGGCCTCCGCCACGGGACGCCCGTTGAGGAAGGTGCCGTTGTGGCTGCCGAGGTCCTGGATCCAGTACGTGCCGTCCGGCGCCGCCCGCAGCTCGGCATGCCGCCGCGAGACGGTCAGATCGTCCACCACCAGGTCGTTGTCGGGGGCCCGGCCGATCCGGATGCTGCGGGTGGGGAGCGGACGTACGGACGTCGGCTGCCGGAAGGTGCCGGTGAGGGCGGGGTACGAGACGGAGGACGGGCGCGGCGGAGACGCGGCGCCCGCTTCCGGGGCCGGGGGCGAGGGCGGGGCCGGGGCCGGGGCCGACGCGGCGGGCTCGGCGACCTGGGGAGGTGCAGGGGCCGGGGGCGGCTCGGGAGCCGCGGGCGCGGCGGGGAGCAGCCGGGCGCGGGGGCCGTCGGCGGGGTGTCCGAAGCGGATGACGGTGCCGGGGCCGACGGCGCTCAGCGCCACGCGGCGGTCGTCGGCGAAGGTGCCGTTGGTACTGCCCTCGTCCTCCAGGGTCCAGTGGTCGCCCACCGCCCGCAGCACCGCGTGGTGCCAGGACGTCCGGGCGTCGGCGAGGACGAAGTCACTGGTGGGGTCGCGCCCGATGCGATAGACGCGGCCAGGGTTCATCACGGTCGCGTCCCCGTCGATCTCGAGGACCAGCTCGGGTGCGGCGGGCGCAACGGGCCGCTGTCCCATGCGTGAATCTTAACGTCGCGGGCCGCCGCGTGCCCGGGCGAGCACCGGGGACGGGAGCCCCGAGGAGCCGCGCCGGTATCGTGGGCGGCCGACCCGCCCCGAGGACGTGTCCGAGGCGGACCCGACAAGGAGGAACCCCCCGTGCCGAAAGGTGTCACCAAGCGCCGGCCGCGCACCCGCGCGGCCCTGTTGCGGGCGGCCCTGGAGACCTTCGCCGAGCACGGCTTCCACGCGGCGTCCATCGAGCAGATCTGCGAGCGCGCCGGCTTCACGCGCGGCGCCTACTACTCGAACTTCGCCAGCAAGGAAGAGCTCTTCCTCGCCCTCTTCGACGAGCACGGCGAACGGATCGTGAACCGCCTCGCCGAGCAGATCGACGCGCTCGCGCCCGAGGACTACTCGCTGGAGCGGCTCGCCGAACTGGCCTCGCGGGTCGAGCCGGACGAGCGTGACTGGTACCTGGTGAGCATGGAGTTCACCCTGCACGCGATCCGGGACCCGCAGGCCGCATGGGCACTCGCCCGGCACGACGCCCGGCTGCGCGCCGAGCTCGCGCGCGGCATCGAGCTCGTCGTACGCCGCTCGGGGCGCGAACTCGCCGTGGACGCCGACCGGTTCGCCCGGCTCGTGGTCGCCCTGCGCGAAGGCGGCCTGGCGCAGAGCTATGTAGAACCGGACGCCCTGCCGCCCGGCACCCTCGAACGGGACTTCCTGGCCCCGCTGCTCGCGTCCGTCACCCGGCCGGAACGCGCCGCCGCGCGGGACGGCGCCTGACGGCCCCAGCCGCCCCGGCCGCCCCGGCCGACGGCCCCGGGGCCGAGCCCGGCTCAGTCGAACAGGTCCGGATCCGAGGCCGTGATCTGGTCCCACAGCGGCCGGGCCTGGAACCAGCCGGCGATCGAGGTCCCGACCTGCCCCCGGGTGAGCAGCGCCGTCTCCCGGTCGATCAGCTGCGGCGTCCCCGCCGCCATCGCGAGCAACTGCGCCTGGCACGAGCGCTCCATGGTGACGAACCACCACACCGCCTCGGCCACCGAGCGCCCCACCGTGAGCAGGCCGTGGTTCTTGAGGATCACCGCCTTGTACGGGCCGAGCGCCTTCGCCACCCGCGCGCCCTCGTCCAGCTCGTTCACCACGCCCCGGTAGGCGTCGTAGATCCCGTGGTCCTCGAAGAACGCGCAGGCGTCCTGCGTGATCGGGTCCAGCGGAACACCCAGGCTGGAGAAGGCCTTTCCGTGCAGCGAGTGCGAGTGCGCGGCGGCGATCGCGTCTGGCCGGGCCGCGTGCACCTGGGAGTGGATCACGAACGCGGCCCGGTTCACCGGCCGCCGCCCGTCGACCACCCGGCCCTCGTGGTCGACCCGGATCAGGTCCGAGGCCCTGATCTGGCCGAAGCTCATGCCGAACGGGTTGACCCAGAAGGTGTCCGGGTCCTCCGGGTCGCGCACGGTGATGTGCCCGGCGACGCCCTCGGAGAAGCCGAACCGCCCGAAGATCCGGAAACCGGCGGCCAGTTGCTCCCTGCGGTACCGGCGCTCCTCCTCGACCGAGTCGAAGGTGGGCGGCAGCGGCAGGGTGACGCCCTCCGGCAGCGGACCGACGGCGGCGGCGAGGGCGGGCGGCAGGGAGCTCATCGGGTCCTCCGGGAGAGGCGTGCGGCGGGTGCCGGGCTGGGGGCGCGCGAAAAGATACGACGGTGTATCCGCAGCGGCAATGACCCCTCCGCTCACCCTCCCGTCGGTCTTCCCGGCGAACAGGGCGCGTCCTCGGTGAATCCTTTTCGGGTCCGCCCGCCTCTAGTCCACACAGCCGGCCGCTCGGGCCGGCCCGGAGGACGGAGACAAGCGGATGATGATCGCGGGCATCGTGGTGGTCGGAGTACTGCTCATGGGGGCGTGCACCTGGCACCTGACGCAGCGCAGGAAGCGCGCGAACCGATGAGGACGGTCCGAAGCACGCCGGTCCGGAGCAGGACGGTCCGGAGCACAAGGGGGAAGACATGAGTCGAGCGGCCTTCAGCTGGCCCGACGAGCACCTGATCAGGGCCGCCCAGGACGGCGACGTCGGGTCGCTCACCACGGTCGTCAGGGAGTCGCAGCCGCACGTGCGGAAGTTCGCCCGCACGCTCTGCGCCTCGCCGCAGGACGCGGAGGACGCGGCACAGGAGGCGCTGATCGTCCTCTACCGGAAGATCGGCACGCTGCGGGCCACGGGCGCGCTCGCCTCCTGGATGTTCCGGATCGTGCGCCACGAGTGCCTCCGGCAGGTGCGGCAGCTCGCCGGGCGCGGCGAGCTGCCGCCGGCCGGACCGGAGGTGTGCGCCGAGCCGTCGGCGGAGGAGGCGGCCCTCCAGGTCCTCGAGGTGGAGCGGATCGCGGCCGCGATCGGCGCCCTGCCCGAGGACCTGCGCCGGGTCCTGATCCTGCGCGACCTCCAGGGCCTGCCCGGCAAGACCGTGGCCCGCACCCTCGGCCTGAGCACCCCGGCCATGAAGTCCCGGCTGCACCGGGCCCGTACGGCCCTGCGCGGCTCCCTCGCCCCGCCCCGTGAAGCGCTCCGTGAAGGAGGACGACGCCCGTGACCGCCTCGACGAATCCGCCGAAGCCGACGCGGCCGGCGGAACGCAGCTACGCGAGCAGCTCCGTCCCGCGCCACCTGGCCCGCGGCGCCCTGGGCCTCGGCCTGATCGCCGTACCGATCGCCCTGGTCCCCACGCTGGGCCCGCTCGTCCTGCTGGCGGCCCCGCTGAGCCTGATCGCCTTCCGGGGCTGCCCCACCTGCTGGATGGTCGGCCTGGTGCAGACGCTCTCCCGCGACCGTCTGCAGCGCGAGTGCGTGGACGGCGTCTGCACCCTGACCCGGGCCGATCCGGCCCACCGGCACGAGGCCGGGGACCGGGCGGGGGCCGGGACCGGGCACGGGAGCGAGCGCATCGCGGCCTAGGCCGTGTCTGACAAATCCCGCCTGGCGCGCGACGCCCGGCACGCACACGCGCTGCGTTGTCGGAGTCATCCAAGTACGTCCAGTACGAGG